>NZ_JBDIZK010000003.1:0-447875 GCF_039652585.1 Sphingomonas rustica
TCAGCGAATCGAGCAGACCACCCTGCTCAAAGGCGGCACTCGCCGCGCCGCCCGCCAGTAGCTGGTCGAGAAGCTCGTTCGGGATCGCAGGCTCTTTGCGTCGGGACATAGGGGATCTCCTTCCTAACCATTATGCCCGCCCGCACACGGAAATCCTGACAGGCCCACGGTGACAGCGAGTTTAAAATCCCCGGCGATCCTCATATACTGGCAAGATGCCGGACTAAGCCCGGAAAGTCCTTCCTGTAGAACCTCATGCCGATCTTGGTCGTACATCGAGATGTCGCTTTCCTTCACCCACAAGATGCGGGCAATCACCTCGATCACTGTGCCGGGCGGGAGCTGATCCTGACACAGGAAGCTCGCGTCTATGCGTTTCGATTTCGCCATTCCCGCCCCTACCGCAACTGCCGCTTCTCCAGCTTCCGCGCGAGTGTCCGCCGGTGCATCCCCAGCCGCCGCGCGGTCTCGGAGATGTTGAAGTCGGTCTCGACCAGGGTCTGGTGGATATGCTCCCATTCCACCGTCTTGATCGACGATTGCCGCCCGTCCACCGGCACCTCGACATTGCCCTCGCTGCGCGAGAAGGCCGCCTCGATATCGTCGGTGTTCGACGGCTTGGCGAGGTAATAGTCGGCGCCCAGCTTGATCGCCTCGACTGCGGTGGCGATGCTGGCGAAGCCGGTCAGCACGACGATCTTCATCGCATCGTCGATCGCGCGCAGCCGCGGCACGCAGACCAGGCCCGACGCATTGCCCAGCTTGAGATCGACCACCGCGAAATCGGGACTGTGCGTCGTCAGCAGCGCATCCAGTTCCTCGGGACTCGCCGCGGTGATCACCTGATAGCCGCGCCGCTCGAACGACCGGCGCAGCGTGCGCGCCAGATCGGCATCGTCCTCGACGATCACCAGCAGCTTCGTGTCGCTCATCGCTGCGTCTCCTTGCGATAGGCGAGGGCGGACAGCGGCAGGCGGATGCGCACCACCGCGCCACCTTCCTCGCGATTGGCCGCCGATGCGGTGCCGCCCAGCTTGCGCAGCACGTTGACCAGCAGGAAGATGCCGAGCCCGCCGCCCGGCTTGCCCTTGGTAGAGCGATAGGGCTTGCCGAAGGACTCGAGCATCTCCTGAGAGAAACCGGGCCCGCGGTCGGCGATCTCGAGGATCAGCGCATCTTCCTCGCGCGCGGCGGTGATGCCGACCCAGTTGGGCGAGACCTCGCCGGCATTGTCGACGACGTTGGCGATCACCTGGCGCAGCGCGGGGTCCGACACGATCGCGATATCCTCGCCGAACCGGTCCTCATAATGGACTGCGCCGGGCAGGCGGCTGGCGCTCCATTCGGTGACGATCGCGTTCAGGAAGCCGCGCATCGTCGTCACCTGGGGCGCGATCCCGCGCGCCTCGCCGGCCGAATTCAGGATGCCGCTGACGATCGTCTTGCAGCGCCTGACCGCCGCATCCATGTCGGCCAGGTCCTCCTGCAACTCGCGGTCGCCGGCCAGTCGCGGCATCGACTTCCAGTCGCCGATCAGCACCGACAGCGAGGACAGGGGCGTGCCCAGCTCGTGCGCCGCGCCCGAGGCGAGCAGGCCGATCCGGACGATATGGTCCTCCTCGATCGCGCGCTGGCGGATCGCGGCCAGCGAGGCGTCGCGGTCGCGCAGGTTGCGCGAGATGCGGGTGACGAACGCGACCAGCAGCACCGCGATCAGCGTCAGGCTGACGAAGCTGCCCAGCAGGTACAGGCCGAACACATCGTCGCGATAGGCAGGGGGCAGGGCAAGCGGGCGCGAGTCGATACTCAGCCAGCCCAGCGCGACCAGCGCCGCGCCCATCAGCAGCCACGAGGTCGCCGGCCGCAGCAGCACCGCGCCCATCACCACCTGCAACAGGAACAGCGAGGTGAAGGGATTGGTCGACCCACCCGTCCAGTAGAGCAGCCAGGCGAGCGCCGCCACGTCGAGCAGCAGCGCCGCGGTCAGCTCGCTGTTGGTCACCTCGCGCCGATGACGGACGAGCAACAGGCTGGCGAAGTTGAAAGCGACCAGCAGCGCGGGCGCGATCAGCAGCACCGGCAGCGACAGGCGGATGCCCATCAACCCGTGGACCAGTCCGATCGTCGCCAGCTGTCCGCCCACCGCGATCCAGCGCAGCTGGATGAGCAGGCTCATGTTGCGCCGGCCGGCGTCGGTATCGGGCAGGGCGGGCGTCACCGCCATCAGCCGCGCGCACCCCGTCGGTCGCCGCGCATGATCCACCACGCGCCCCAGGCCGACAGCAGCGCCATCACGAACCAGGTCAGCGCGTAGAGCAGGTGATTGTCGGAAAAGCGCACCACGGTAAGTCCTCCGACCGGTTGGCCGGGGGCGTTCATGGCACGATCCGCGTCGATGAAATAGGGTGCGGTCTTGTCCAGCCGCTGCGCCCGCGCGATCGCCGTGACGTCGCGCGAATACCAGTTGCCGGTGGCGGGATCGTTGCTGCGCAGGAACCCGCCCTCGGGCTCGGTGATGCGCAGCAGTCCGGTGACGCGCACCGTGCCGGCGGGACCGGCGGCCAGGCGGGGCCGGTCGGCCTGCGACACGAACCCGCGATTGACCAGGATGGCGGTGCCGTCGGCTGACATCAGCGGAGTCATCACCCAGTAGCCGGCGCCCAGATCGGATACCGCCCGGACCAGCGTTGTACGGTCGTACAGCAATCGACCGCTTGCCTCGACCCGGCGATAGGCATCGGCGCCGGCGGTGATCGTGGCCCAGCGATCCGGGCCCGGGGCGGGGACGGGATCGGTATGGATCCGCGTCTCGACAGCGGCGATCAGCTCGTGCTTCCACGCGCGGCGCTGGACCTGCCAGACCCCAAGCGCGAGGAACAGGGCGACGAGGAGCATCGCCGCCCCGGCCATCGCCATCCGCGCCGCCGGGCGGCGCGGGGGGCGCTGGCCGGTGTGGGTCACGGCATCTGGCTCATGTCGTGCGGCATGGGCATCATGTTGGTGTTGAGGTGGTACATGACCCATAGCGACCCGGAGAACATGATCACCACGATGATGATCGTGAACAGCAGCGCGGTCATCGTCCAGCCGCCCTCCGACTTCCCGTTCATGTGCAGGAAGTAGATCATGTGGACGACCATCTGCACGCCCGCGAACACCATGATGATCGCGGCGGTCACGCCGGGCTGAAGCGGCTGGGTCATCACCAGCCAGAACGGGATCGCCGTCAGCACCACCGACAGCAGGAAGCCGATGACATAGTCGCGCATCGAGCCATGCGGCTCGGTATCGGCCGTGTGAGGATCGTGGCTCATCGCAGCATTCCCATGAGGTAGACGAAGGTGAAGACGCCGATCCAGATGACGTCGAGGAAGTGCCAGAACAGGCTGAGGCACATCAGCCGGCGCTTGTTGGCCTGGATCAGCCCGCGGCGGCCGACCTGGACCATCAGCGTGATCAGCCAGATCGTGCCGAAGGTCACGTGCAGCCCGTGCGTGCCGACCAGCGTGAAGAAGGCCGACAGGAAAGCGCTGCGCTGCGGCGTCGCGCCTTCGTGGATCAGGTGCGCGAACTCGTAGAGCTCGATCGACAGGAAGGCGGCACCGAACAGGCCGGTGATCGCCAGCCAGATCAGCGTGGGCTTCACCTGACCGCGCTGCACCGCCAGCATGGCGAAGCCGTAGGTGATCGACGAGAACAGCAGCATCGCCGTGTTCAGCGCGACCAGCGGCAGGTCGAACAGGTCCCGGGGCGACGGGCCGGCGGCGTAGTTGCCGCCCAGCACGGCGTAGCAGGCGAACAGGATCGCGAAGATGAGGCAGTCGCTCATCAGGTAGATCCAGAAACCCAGCATCGTGCTGCCACCCTCGGGATGGTCATGCTCGTCCAGGTCGTAGAAGCGCAGCGGCTCGTCCGGCGCGCCGGCGGTGGCAAGCGTTGTCGTGCTCATCGGGTCAGGCTCCGGCGGCCGCGGCAGCGGAGAGCTGGCGGGTGCGCTTTTCCTCGGTCTCGATCACCGTCTCGACCGGGATGTGGAAGTCGCGCTTGTAGTTGAACGTATGGGCGATCGCGGTGCCGATGAGCGCGAGGAAGCTCGCGCCGACCAGCCACCAGATGTGCCACACCAGGGCGAAGCCGCACACCAGGCTGATGCCCGACAGGATCACGCCCGCGCCGGTGTTGCTCGGCATGTGGATCGCGCGGAAGCCCTTCAGCGGACGCTCGGCCTGACGGTCCTTCATGTCGTGCCAGGCGTCCAGCGAGTGGATGACCGGGGTGAACGCGAAATTATAGTCGGGCGGCGGCGACGAGGTCGCCCATTCCAGTGTGCGGCCGTTCCAAGGATCGCCGGTCTCGTCGCGCAGCTCCTCGCGGCGCCAGATGCTCACCGCGAACTGGATCAGCATCGCGCCGATGCCCACGGCGATGATCGCCGCGCCGATGCCCGCGATCACGAACCAGATCTGGAGCGAGGGATCGTCGAACACCCGCATGCGGCGCGTCACGCCCATCAGGCCCAGGATGTAGAGCGGCATGAACGCCACCCAGAAGCCCACGACCCAGCACCAGAACGAGATCTTGCCCCAGAACACGTCCAGCTTGAAGCCGAACGCCTTGGGCCACCAGTAGTTGATCGCCGCGAACAGGCCGAACAGCACGCCGCCGATGATCACGTTGTGGAAGTGCGCGATCAGGAACAGCGAATTGTGCAGCACGAAGTCGGCCGGCGGCACCGCCAGCAGCACGCCGGTCATCCCGCCCACCACGAAGGTGAGCATGAACGCGACCGTCCACATCATCGGCAGCTCGAACCGGATCCGGCCGCGATACATGGTGAACAGCCAGTTGAAGAGCTTCGCGCCCGTCGGGATCGAGATCACCATGGTGGTGATGCCGAAGAAGCTGTTGACGCTGGCGCCCGATCCCATGGTGAAGAAATGGTGCAGCCACACCAGGTAGCTCAGGATCGTGATGACGATCGTGGCGTAGACCATCGAGCTGTAGCCGAACAGCTTCTTGCCCGAGAAGGTCGAGGTGACCTCGGAGAAGACGCCGAACAGCGGCAGGATCAGGATGTAGACCTCGGGATGGCCCCAGATCCAGATCAGGTTCACGTACATCATCGGGCTGCCGCCGAAGTCGTTCGTGAAGAAGTTGGTGTGCGCGTAGCGGTCGAGGCCGAGCAGCGCGAGCACCGCGGTCAGCACCGGGAAGGACGCGACGATCAGCACGTTGGTGCACAGGCTGGTCCAGGTGAAGATCGGCATCTTCATCAGGCCCATGCCCGGCGCGCGCAGCTTCAGGATCGTCACGATCAGGTTGATGCCCGACAAGGTCGTGCCGACGCCCGCGATCTGCAGCGCCCATATATAGTAATCGACGCCGACGCTTGGACTGTAGGCGATTCCCGACAAGGGCGGGTAGGCCAGCCAGCCGGTCGCGGCGAACTCGCCGATGAACAGCGACGCCATGATCAGAACCGCGCCCGCGGTGGTCATCCAGAAGCTGAAATTGTTCAGGAACGGGAACGACACGTCGCGCGCGCCGATCTGGAGCGGGACGATATAGTTCATCAGCCCGGTGACCAGCGGCATCGCCACGAAGAAGATCATGATCACGCCGTGGGCGGTGAACACCTGGTCATAGTGATGCGCGGGCAGATAGCCTTCGGACCCGTTGAAGGCGAGCGCCTGCTGCAGCCGCATCATGATCGCGTCGGCAAAGCCGCGCAGCAGCATGATCAGGCCCAGGATCATGTACATGATCCCGATCTTCTTGTGGTCGACGGTGGTGAACCACTCCGTCCACAGATAGCCCCACAGGCGATATTTGGTCAGCAGCCCGACCACCGCGAGCCCGCCCAGGACGACACCCGCGAAGGTGGCGATCAGGATCGGCTCGTGGAACGGCAGCGCGGCGAAGGTCAGCTTGCCGAACAGGGCAGACTGGGCGACGGGTTCGGAGGACATCTGTATGTGCCTGTCAGGAGGCCGGGCGCGACGAAGCCGGGGCTTCGTTGGCGGCGGTAAGGGACGGGGTGGGGGTCGGCTTCGGCGCGGACGCGCCGCGTTTCAGGCCGACGCCGGTCAGCGGCGCCTGGTCGACCGGACGCGGATCGGTCAGCGCGACCATGTTCTGAACCCCCTGCGGGGTGGCGCACAATGCCGCGATATAGGCGCGCGACATCGGCGCGTCGGTGCCGCGGCCGCCATGCTTGTCATAGGACAGCCTCTGCATGACCTGGGCGCTGGCGATGCCCATGCCGCCGCGCGCGTCGATGCTCATCATCTCGTTCATGCACATCTTGCGCGGGTCGACGCACATGTTGACGACCATGTCGAACAGGCCGGGCTCGACCGAGGCGAAGCGGCGCGCCGGCTCCTTCTCGCTCGGGCGTTCCAGCTGAAGGTAATTGGCGCGGTCCAGCGCGCCGCCCTGCTGCTGTGCCTTGGCGCCGGCGACCCAGGCGTCGAACTGGTCGGCGGGCAGGCCGGTGACCTTGAAGCGCATGTTGGAGAAGCCGGCGCCGCTATAGTTGGACGACAGCCCCTGATATTCGCCGGGATTGTTCAGCACGGCGTGCAGCTTCGTCTCCATGCCCGGCATGGCATAGATCTGCCCCGCGAGCGCCGGGATGTAGAAGGAGTTCATCACCGACGAGGCGGAGATGCGGAAGCGGACCTGGCGATCGACGGGCAGCGCCAGTTCGTTGACCGTCGCGATGCCCTGCTCGGGATAGATGAACAGCCATTTCCAGTCGAGCGCGACGACCTGCACCTCCAGCGGCTTGTCGGCCGCGGCGATCGCCTTGCCCGGCGCGGTCCGCGCCAGCGGGCGATAGGGATCGAGCAGGTGCGTGCCGACCCAGGTCAGCGCGCCCAGGCAAATGATGATCAGCAGCGGCGCGCCCCAGATGACCAGCTCGAGCTGCGTCGAGTGATCCCAGTCCGGCTCGTAACGCGCCTCGCGGTTCGCGGCGCGATACCGCCACGCGAACAGGATGGTCAGCGCCATCACCGGCAGGATGATGATCAGCATCAGCCCGGTCGACGCAAGCACGAGATTGCCCTGCTGGCGCGCGACGTCGCCGGCGGGGTCGAGGACCACCAGGCTGCTGCATCCGCCGATCAGCGGAAGCGCAAGGAGGGCCAAGGAGAGCCGGGCTAGCCGCCGGATCGGTCGATGGGTCTGCTGCATGGTGCGCGCCTACGCCCGCTGGGCGGAACCGCCCATAGGACATTTTGTCCAATCCCCTTTGCATCCAACCTTGGTCACAAGCGTATGTTCCCTTGGTGCGTCCGGCGCCGGGATCCGCTATGCGTTCATATCACATGAGCCGCTGCGGGAAACGGATAACGTGGTGCAAGGCCGATCATGACGACGAAGACCGCCGAAGAAGATGTCCGCACGCTGCACGCCAAGGATGGCGGGCATGAAGTGACGCCGGGCGAGATCGCAATCGGCGTGATCGTCGGCCGGACGTCCGAATTCTTCGACTTCTTCGTCTATGCGATCGCCTCGGTGCTGGTCTTTCCGAAGCTGATCTTTCCCAATGTCTCGCCGCTGACCGGCACGCTCTATTCCTTTGCGATCTTCGCGCTCGCCTTCCTTGCCCGGCCGTTCGGCACCTTCGTCTTCACCGCGATCGACCGCGCCTATGGCCGCGGCGCGAAGCTGACGATCGCGCTGTTCCTGCTCGGCGGCTCGACCGCGGCGATCGCCTTCGTCCCCGGATACGAGACGATCGGCATCGGCGCTGCGGTGCTGCTGGCGCTGTTCCGCATGGGCCAGGGCTTCGCACTGGGCGGCACGTGGGACGGCCTGTCCTCGCTGCTGGCCGTCCATGCGCCCGACAATCGCCGCGGCTGGTGGGCGATGCTGCCCCAGCTCGGTGCGCCGCTCGGCCTGATCGTCGCCAGCCTGTTGTTCACCTTCCTCGTCTCGACGCTTCCGGCGGAGGATTTCCTCAGCTGGGGCTGGCGCTATCCCTTCTTCGTCGCCTTCGCGATCAACGTCGTGGCGCTGTTCGCCCGGCTGCGCATCGTCGTGACCGAGGCGTACAGCCAGTCGTTCGAACATCGCGAGCTCGAGCCCAGCCCGATCCTCGAGACGGTGCGCACCGGCTGGCGCACGATCGCGATGGGCGCCTTCGCCCCGCTCGCCAGCTTCGCGCTGTTCCACATGGTCACCGTGTTTCCGCTGTCCTGGGTGTTCCTCTACACCGACGAAAGCCCGGTCCGCTTCCTGCTGATCGAGGCGGTGGCGGCGGTGTTCGGCATCGGTGCGATCATCGCCTCGGGCTATCTCGCCGACCGCTACGGCCGCCGCACGATGCTGGGCGCCTGCGCCGTTGGCATCGCGATGTTCAGCGGTTTCGCGCCGCAGCTGCTCGATGCGGGCGGCGTGGGCGAGACGATCTTCATGATCCTCGGCTTCATCCTGCTCGGCCTGTCGTTCGGCCAGTCCTCGGGCACGCTGTCGGCCACCTTCGATCCGCGCCACCGCTATACCGGATCGGCGCTGACCTCGGATCTCGCCTGGCTGTTCGGCGCTGGCTTCGCGCCGCTGGTCGCCCTGTACCTGTCGACTCATTTCGGCCTGCTCGCCTCGGGCGCCTATCTCCTGTCGGGTGCGCTCGCGACCCTGGTCGCGCTCGGCCTCAACCGCGAGCTTGCGAAGAACTCGGCGAAGTAACCGCGCCGGCGCCATCGCCGGCGATCCCGAACGTCCACCCCTCGGTCCGCGCCAGTTCTGGCGTCAGGCCGGGGGGCGACCACAGCGCCGCCCGCCCGCTTACCTGGCGCAGCCACGCGGCGCTGAGCACCGCATCGGTGGCATGATCGTCATAGCGCGCCAGCGGATCGTGCGGCGCCGATCCCAGCGCCGCCAGCATCCGGTCCAGCGTTTCGCCGTCGCGGATCTTCGACAGGCCCCGGCGCATGCCCGCCGTCCGCGCCGCCAGCGTGGTATAGATCTCGACGATCACCGGTCCCGTTTCCGGCACCGGGTCGAACGGCCAGACGGGCACCCGCCCGCCAAGCCGGTGCAGCACGCGCATCCCCGTCAGGCTCGACTTGCCGACCTGCGCCGCGCCGACCAGGTTGAAGCAGCTATAGGGCAGCAACCCCGCCGCCGCCTGGCCATGCTCGCACACCCGGAACCGCCCGCGCCCGCCGGGGAACAGGTCGCCGCAATCGCGCTGCTGCCGGAAATGCCGCCGCGCCTCGGGATCGGCGAGGAAGCCGGACGCGCCCAGAAACGGATCGCGCTCGCACATCCCGTCGACCAGCGCCCACAAGTCCCGCGCATCGGCCGGGCTCCGGTCCCATCCCGGAAAATAGCCGCCCGCATCGGCAAAGGGGAACGCCATCGACAGATCCAGCCCGACCAGCGCCCGCTGGCCCGTCTCCGCCAGTCCCTCGATCCAGGCAAGGATCCCTTCCCGGGACCAGCCGCGCTCCGCCTCGACCAGCACCGGCGCCGCCTCTCCCGGACCGCACCGCGCCACCGCCAACCCCCTGGGCCGCTCGACCGCCTGGCCCGACCAGTCGATCGCGATGAAGCTGGCAAAGGCGGGGGCGGGGTTCATGGCGGGACTGCGCAAATGGGAGTAGCGGCCTGATTTCGCAATTTTTTCGAATAGCTTCTGGCGCATGTCCACCTTCGCTCAACCGGCGAAGGTCTTCAACAGCTGCAACGTATGCTCTCCGACGGCAGCGGAAATCGGTGCGGACGCCAATCAGCGATGCCATTCAAATCACCAGCGGACGCTTCGCACCTGCCCGGAAGGTGCATTCGGCGTGTAACGGCGGCCGGATACGGGGCTACAATAAGCCTGGCCAAGCAGCATTCTGCCCGGAAATTTCCTGCAGTTCCCTACCCTATTGCGCCTTGGTTGAAAAGGGTATATCTATTGGGTATGAGCGAGCTGGAAAAGATATTGGCGGCGCGTGCCAAAATTGCCGAGCAGCGGAAGCAGCTCGACTTAGAGGATAAAGAGTATGAGACCGCGGAAAGGGTATTGCGCAAAATTGCAGGGACGCATCCAGCCGAGCCGGCGCGAGGTATGAAATCCCTCCGTCTACGCGGTGGAACAGGTCTTCCGACTAATTTCCGTAATGTCATAGACGGAATAAGGAAGTACGGTGGTCTCGCTGAGAGGTCAGACGTTCTTTCTTACATAAATGCACGCCGTGCTGAGCCTCTTGCTGAGCCTTCTTATGCTGCTCGCATTAGTAAGATGGTCAAAGCTGGACTAATCGAGCGTGACGGGAGCAAGCTCCGAGATCTCACAGGAAGGAAGGCGGCCAATGTGATATAGAAAGTAAAACGGGCGATCCGAAGACCGCCCATTTCACATTGTAGCCGACCATGCGACTGCAACGATAGCATGTGTTTTGTGGCACGGTCCGGCTGAAAAATCAAGGGAGGATGGACATGCGGCTTCGCATTCCACCATTGCCGGATCACGTCCGGATTAGACGTAAGAAAATAGTTAGGCCATATATCAGGCCCCACCAGCGTCGCTGATGGTTGCCTGCTACCTACCATGCCGGGGACCACCGTAATGGTTCCCGGCCTTGCCTGTCTACCCTATCCGCTAAGCCTTTGCGTGGTGCGCATCTAAACAGCAGTTCCGGGCGTGAGCACATCGCCTTCCTGAAGGCCGCTCCGCCATCCCAGCCGCGGTCCGCTGCGCCTTCTTCGCCAGGTCCCACCAGCGGCGCTGCAGATACACCTCCACCCGGTCCCGCGCCCGGCCATAACGTACCAGCACGCCGGGCCAGCCCTCATAATGCGGTGTCTGCCAGAAGGTCTCGGGGTCGGTCTCCATCAACACTGCCTTGTCGTCATGCCCGACCGGCAGGTGAAAGCTGTCGGCCTCGCGCGACGGCGACGCGATCGGCTTGCCGTTCAGCTTGGGGCAGGGGGTGCCGTAATAGCGCTCCATCCGCACCTCGGGCAGCGCGCAGGCGAACGCGACGACATCGTCCCAGTCTTCCATCCGGCCCTCCCGCTGCGGGACGCCGTCCCCGCCGCGTCAGTGTCGCGATTGCCCGGATCGGGTCAATCCCGGGCCTGGCCGGGGGAGGCGGGGACCGGGGACGATCGACAGGCCTCGGTCACGCGTCGACCCTTGTCGCAAAGGTCATCTCGACTTCGCCGTCGACCAGTTCGGGCACGCGCGCCCGGATCGCCTTCATATGCGGCTGTTCGAAATGGGCATCGAAATCGCTCCGCGACGCCCAGCGCTCATAGAGCAGCCATGTGTCGGGCGAGTCGACCTCGCGATGCAGCATATAGTCGAGCGATCCAGTCTCGGCGCGGGTCGGCGCCACAAGCGCGCGGAGGGCGATCTCCAGCGCCTCGGCCCGGCCCGGCCGGGCCTTCAGGCGCGCGAATACGATCAGTTCGGACATGATGGTCTCCTGGTGATGCGGCCCGGGCGCCGATGGGCGGGGATGTCCCGGCCCGGGGTTTCAGACGGTCCGGACGGTCCCGCCGTCGATGACGAACTCCGCGCCGTGGATCGCAGCGGCGCGATCGGAGGCGAGATAGGCGATCAGGTCGGCAACCTCGTGCGGTTCGGCCCCGCGCCCGATCGAAATGCCGCCCAGAGTGTCGAGGACGATCTGCCGAGCGTCCTCGATCGTTCCGCCATTCGCTGCCTGCAGGCGTTTCAGGAACGCGTCCGTAGACTCGGTCATGATCCAGCCGGGGGAAACGGCGTTGACCCGCACGCCCTTCGGACCCAACTCCTTCGAGATCGACTTGCTGTAGGTCCTGAGCGCGGCCTTGGCGGCGGCATAGCCGGTCGTCGATTCAGGCAGTGGCAGGATCGCCTGGATCGACGTCACGTGCACCACCGTGCCGGCACCGCGTTCGATCATCTGCGGAATGAGCAGCCGATCCAGCCGGACCGTCGCCGGAAGATTCAGGTTGAGTTCGGCCAGCCAGTGATCGTCCGTCAGCGCGACGAAGCCGCCACCCGGCGAGGACGACCCGCCGATCACATGTGCCAGGATATCGACCCCGCCCATCTGTTCCAGCGCCGCTTTCGCGAAGGCTTCGCCGCCCTCGGGCGTCGTCAGGTCGCTCTGCACGAACGTGACGCCGTCGATCGGCTCGGCCGGCCCGCGCGCAGCGGTGATGACCTGCGCGCCGCCGGCCACGAAGCGCTCGACGGTAGCGCGCCCCAGACCCTTTGTGCCGCCGCTGACGAGCACCCGCTTTCCGGCGAATTCGCCCGGATCGATGGCCGCGCTCATGCCGTGATCTCCACCGCGCGGATCGCGTCGTTTCCGAGCGTGAACCGATAGGTGAAGCGCAGCGGGCTGCCCGGGAAATCGCCGTGCGCCGGCCCCTCGACCACCAGCTGATCCTTCTCCTGCCGAACGCTGTCCGGCGTAAAGATCGCCTTCACGGGGATCACCGCCTCCTCGAACAGCTTCCGGATTCCGGCGCGGCCCTCGAACCGCTGGCCATTGTCCAGAATGAATGCGTCCGGGCTGAAGGGCTCCAGCATCCCCTGCAGGTCGAGACGGGCGTTCGCCGCGACATAGTCGGCGACGGGCTTTGGTAATGTGATCGACATTGCTTGGCTCCTTGAAGGGACGAAGCAGATCTAGCGATTCCGATTACTCCCGATAATCGGGTCAAAGCGGTATGTGATGTTGCGAAAAGCGGGATAATGTCGAAGCGTAGCTTGCAATCGTCACCCGTGTAGGACGTCGGCTTGCTGGCCGTCGCGGGGACACCTAGTCTTGGCCGGCATTCGAAACGAGGTGTCGATGGATCCGATCGCTTCCCGTCAACGCCTCACGGTCCTTCTCCGCGTCGTGAAATGGCTATTGATGGGCGGAGCGGCGCTGTTCCTGCTCGCGGCGGCCCTGCTGTGCATCAGCGGGGCCAGCGACGATCTGCGCCAGAGCGACGTCGCCGTGGTGCTCGGCAATGCGGTATCCCGGGACGGAAGCCCGTCGCCGCGGCTGGCCGCCAGGCTCGATGCGGCGGTGACGGTGTGGGTCGACCGCCGGGTGGGGGCGATCATCGTCAGCGGCGGCGTCGACCGCAACGGCACCGACGAGGCTGCGGCGATGCGGCGCTACCTCGTCGCTCGCAGGGTCCCGGATGCTGCGATCGTCGTCGATCCCAAGGGCGCGACCACCTGGGAGACCGCGCGCAACACCGCCGCCATCATGCGCGCCCGGAACTGGCGCACGGTGATGGTGATCAGCCAGTATTTCCACATCCCCCGAACCCGCCTGGCGCTCGCCCGGTTCGGTGTCGAAGACGCCAGGTCGGCGCATCCGGCCTACCTCGAATCGCGCGACCTCTACTCGATCGCGCGCGAGGTGATCGGCTATCCGGCCTATTGGTTCAGGGATCCGACGGCGTGACGTGAGCCTGCGACTGTCCGTTTCGAGCCGGAACCTGTCCCATCGCCGCACCCGGCGTGCTCATCCTCAAATGGGCATTGCAGCATCATATTCCCGGCGCGATCAATATTCCGCTCGACCGGGGTCGGGGACCTGCCGCGCGACCGACGCCAGAGCATGTTCCATTGCAAGTCGGCGGTGCGCATTGCTGGCAATGCGGCGCAACGGTGCAGATCATCGCCGGCACGCGGGTGTTGATCGGAATGCTCCTCGGCCTTTTCGTCGCCCCAGGCTTTTTCGCCTTGCCGGCGTTGGTCGGCGCGGGGCTGATGTTCACCGGCGTTACGGGATGGTGCGGCATGGCTAACCTGCTTCGCGTCATGTCTTGAACGGCGGCGCGGCTGACTTGAACAATCATGGGCCGTCCTCGCCACGCTCTTAACAGGTGGCGTGATCTGTCTGATTCTCGGCCCGTCGGCGGGGGGATTGGTCCTCGCTGTCCGTTGCTCGATGTCGTCAGAGTCTGGCCTCCACACGTCGCGATCTGACCTGCGGCGTACGGCCTGATCGACGCGCTTATCGGCCTGATCGGTCACGCTCGGGCGCTTGACGCCGTTCGGGTGTGTTTTGCTGGCGATGTCCTGAAGTCGAGTCTTCCCGGTTCCAGTCGCCTGTTGGCGAGGTGCGACTGCGCATCCGAACCGGATCGAGCCCGCGGCGCATTCCCGCCGCGCTGTGGATCGACCAGCCCCGCCTTTGCCACCATTCGCCTCGCCGACGGACCGTTCGCGGCTCGAATGCGTCAAGAGGGGCGGAGCCAAAAAGGAGACACGCATGCAAAAATTTCGTTCGATTTCAGTCTTCGCATTCGCCCTGACGATGTTTCCCGCAGGCGCGGCGCTTGCGCAGGATGCTGCCCCCGCACCGGCTCAGGCAGCCCCGGCACCCGCGCAGGTTGCCGCCGCGCCTGCCGTCGGCGCCACGGTCTATGACAATCAGGGCCTGGAAATCGGCAAGATCGAAAGCGTCGCGGACGGAAACGCCGTCGTGTTCACGGGGACCAACCGCGCCTCGATCCCGCTGTCGAAATTCGGTGCCAGTCCCAAGGGTCCGACGCTCGCGCTGACCAAGGCCGAACTTGACGCGGCGGCAGCCCAGGCTGCGGCGGCGGGAGCCGAGCAACTCCGGGCTCAGTTGAAGCCGGGAACGCAGGTCCATGGATCGGCGGGCGCCGTTCTCGCCACGGTGAAGGCGCTGGACGGTGACAATGTCGTGCTGACCGCCGGCAGCCGCGAGGTCCGGGTGCCGATCAACGGGTTCGGCATCAACGCCCAGGGCGTCTTCATCAACATGAGCCAGGCCCAGTTCGACGCCGCAGTCGCATCGAGCGCCCCAGCGGGCCGGTGCCGCCTTGAAAATCGCTCTTTCGCGATTTTCCAAACAGTCTCTAAGCGAGGTGGGATGGGCGGCGTCATCGCGGTCCATCCGCTTCGCCTTTCGCGAAGGGCAGATCGACACCGACGGGGGCGTGCCGATAAATGAGCAGCCGGCTGCCGGTGCCATGGTCTCGATCAGATCATCTGCTCCGCCTCGACCGCGAAGCGCTGCCCAGGCACGATGCGCAGGCCAAGCCCCTGCGCCGTCGCCGCCAGTGCGGCAGCGCCGCCGCCATCGGCCTCGCCGCAATCGTCGCCTGGTGGTTGTGAGTCTCAGCCCTGGCCAGGCACATCTACCCGGATGGGATCCGACCAGATCTTTCCGCCAAACATGTTGCCGCCGTCCAGCGCGAAGCACAGGCCGCCCTTCGCCGAAGCGGCGGGGATCATCTGCAAGCGGCTATCGATGGTCTTGGCCAGTCGGTCGTCGAACGTCGCTATGTACGAAGCGCCTGCGGCCGAGCCGCGGGCGTCCTGTGCCTTTCGTACCCGCTGAGCGTCCGTGAAATAGCCGTCGCCTTGGCTGACCACCTCTCGCGTGGCCGCATCGCGATCATCGCATGCAAACAGCGTCGCCACGATGAAGCCCGCTTTCAAACGTGTGCGCAGATTGGCCAGGTCTTCCGGAGTCGAGAAGGTGACAACGATCTGCCGACCCGAAGCGACCGCTTCCACACCCTGGACCTTGACCCCTTGAATATGGTGTCGCGGAAGGATCAGCCACCATCCGGCCACCGCCAACACCGTGAGGTCCAGCAGCGTCACTGCCACGATGCGGGTGGTGCTATCCAAGACTCCGCTCTCCCAGCAGCGCCCGCTCGCTCATCCTGCCAGGGACCGCCATGCAACCGGCATATGGAGTTTCCTCGCGAACCGGTTCAGCATGACAATCCGCGGCAATACTGTCCAGACGGGTCAGCGTGAAAACCATCTGCTGTGAAAGACGCGAAGGCGTCCCAACAATTCAGACCCTCGATTGGACTTGGTGATTGGCATATTGCCAGGGATGCAGAGACGAGATGCGTCGGGGGAATGTGGTGATCTGGGCGAATTTAATTGGTCGGTTGGCGGGCTGGACGGTCCCGGTTGCATTCACGATTTTCCCGATCGCCGTGGGAGGCGGTGCGTCGATGACGCAGGCGGGTGTACCAACTGAGCCAGTGGCGATCGCAGCGGACACACCAGCGTTAGCCATATCAGCACGTGCGGAGGGCGAACGCGGTGAAACGCGCTATCGCGCGGCTGCTGTCGCCAACATGATGTTCATCCCTCAATCAAATGGGTCAGTGCAGACGATCCCGGTAAATCTGGGGCCGAGCGCGCCTGCCTCAGTTGGTCGGCGGTCACCGAACAGCTTTTCTGGCGATCTCTACATGGCGGCGGAAGCCGAGAGGGGCGACAGACGGGTAATGCACGTGCCTCAGCCCAACGGAACGGTTTCGTCGGTTCCGATTAATGCCGGCGCCCTGATCCATAGCCTGCGTGAAGGCGGGGCGGCGCTGGCGCTGCTCGCTGACCTGCCGGCGACCGCGCCGCCCTCTTCAGATCGGCTAGGCAGTGGCGGACCGGAATCGATTTTCGACGGCGTAATCGGGTCCGTGTTTCAGACTATCGTGAAGATCGAGGTGTTTTCCGACAAATGCCTCGTCCGCGGCAAGGAATATGGCGAACCTCACAACCTCTACGCCGAAAAGGCGTGGAAGTGCCTCCTGGAAAGCCGTCTTCCAGACAACTGCGCTTCATTTCCTGATGCGATATTGAGATCTGTGCGATTCGTTAGGTTCAATCCAAATTTTGTGGCACTTCATCAATTGATGCCTCGCGTCGTAAGGCAATGTCTCGGTGGATATCAAGGGTCGGTTGAATCCGCATATGAAAAAGTTGAATATGCTGGAGTATTTGATCTAGTTCTCGATGACCTTGGGCATTCGACCAGGCGGCAAAGTCAATTAGTCTAGAATTTTAGAACGTCTAGTGAGGCTCATTCTAATGTGCCAGCATTGCCCGGGTACGCGTTTTCGAGTGAAATGTGTTACAATCTAATCAAGCAGGGCGAGTTTGAGCGCGCGGGTTTCTGGTTGCTATTCTGCAACGATGCCAATGAAGGTTTCACGATTCGGGCCGATCGCTCCGATCAAATTGATAAACTTCTGTTCGATCATGGATTGGTTGGCGGGCGAAGATAGTCTGCGAGGACGCACTCTGCCAAAGCGTCACCGGCGGCGCCCCAGCCTATAGAATAGTGCAGGTTGCCACCGATCGCGGCCCAACCATCGGAAAGCGCGGACATTGACGCTCGTCAGCAATGCAAGCGCCATCGACCGATCGATCAGGTTGGACAGCCTCAGCAAGCGATCCTCGCTCAAGGTGTCGGGAGCGATTGCCTGGATCGACCAGTGTTCCGCCGACTCGCGCTTGGGGATCGTGACTTGGAAACCGTGACGTTTCATAAGCCGCCCGATCTCGCCGATTTCGACCAGATCAGCTCTGAAGCAAATTTGGTGAGGCGTACATCGCGCTTATCCCGCTTCAGCCGGCGCCATTTGCGATCTTCGTAAGTCCAGGGCTTGCTCGTCATCGAACGAACTTCGACGCTCTGTCGAAACCTGCAACCGCTCATCGGGCCAGCATGAGACCCGACGTTACGGAGCGACGATCGACGCCGTGGAATAGGGCGAGATCGTCTCCCATCCCAACGTCGAATACAGGGCTCGGCCGTCCTCCGTGGCGACGAGCAGTTGCGGGTTACCGGATCGCTGACGAGCGGCATGCAGCGTCAGCATTAGCAAGTGGCCCAGTCCTTTCCGGCGATGGGCTGGCTCCGTGACGATCCGATCGTAGATGAAGACGTCCTGCGTTTCCGCTGCATACCCGCTTGCCGCGAGCGCGCCTGTTTCTGAGATTATCCGCGCCTCCAATACCATGCCGACGCGCCTGGCCTCGATCCGGTACCCGTCAGCCAGACGTCGTGGATCGGGCTCGCCGGTGGCGCGCATGAAATAGGCGGGCGGGTGAAGCGTCCAGCCGGCAGGCAGCGCGGCAAGCAATGCCTCCCCCGTTCCGCAGAGCTTGAGAAGATGGCGAGGCTTGCGGATGGCACGGGCAAGCGTTTCGAGACCGGGCCCAGCCTGGGAAAAGACCCAGCGAGCGACCTCGGCCTCTGACTGGGTATCAACACGAAACCCGCCATGGTCGGGGACCGGCAGGGGCAGCCCGCGCGCGATGGACCTAGCGGAAAGCCATGCCTTCAAAATTGCCGGGTCGATGCCTTGGGTTGTCATGATCTCTCGCAAATGGAGCGGCACCCCGGCGAGCATGAGTGCCACAGGGCTGAATGGCAAGGATCCGGTCCGCGCCTAGATCACCCGCTCCGCCTCGACCGATCGCCACGCCGTCTGCGCCGTCGATCCGCGCCGGTGCAGCCGTGCCTCGGCCTGCGCCAGCCGCTCGACCGCGCGCGTCATGTCCGTCTCCGCCAGCGTGAAGGGCAGGCGGACGAAGCGTTCGAACGCGCCGTCCACCGCGAAGCGCGGGCCCGGCACGATACGCAGGCCCAGGCCTTGCGCCATCGCCGCCAGCGCAGAGGCTTCGGGGCGGGGAAGTTCGGCCCAGAGCGCCAGGCCGCCTTCGGGCATCGGGATACGCCAGTGCGGCAGCGCCTCGGCCAGCAGAGCGCGCAGCCGCTCGCAGCGGGCGCGCAGGTCGGCGGCTCGCGCGGCTGCGCCTTCATCGCGTTCGAACAGCACCGTCACCGCCAGTTGCTCGAGCACCGGCGTCCCCATGTCGAGCACCGCGCGCAACCGCGCCAGTTCGGCGATGCGCTGCTCGCTCGCGCGGACCCAGCCGATGCGCAGCCCGCCCCACCAGCGCTTGCTGGCCGACCCCAGGCTGAGGACGAACTGCCCCTCGGGATCGTGCGCGGCGACCGGGGCGGGCATCGCCGTGCCGAAGCCGCTGAACGCCATCGTCTCGTCGATCAGCAGCGGGGTGCGGCTGCGCGCCGCGAGCGCCACCAGATCCGCGCGGTCGGCCGCGTCCATCAGGCGTCCGGTCGGGTTGTGATGGTCGGGCAGCAGATAGGCGAAGCGCGGACCGGCCTGGCGAAAGCTGGCCTCCAGCGCCTCCAGGTCCCAGCCTTGCTCGGGCAGCGCAACCGGCACGGGCTGGCAATTGTTGCGCAGGATCGCGTCGATCGCGGTGCGATAGGTCGGATGGTCCACCGCGATCCGGTCGCCGGGCCCGGCCATCGCGCGCAGCACCAGCGTCAGCCCGTTCTGCGCGCCGCTCGTCACCATGATCTGCTCGGGCCGGGTCGGGCATCCGCGCCGCTCGTAATCGCGCGCGATCGCCGCGCGCAACTCGGGCAGTCCCAGCAGTTCATAGCCGATGCCGGAGAGCCAGCCGGGCAGGCGGCGCAGCGCTTCCTCATAGGCCTGCCACAGGCCCGGCGGGGCGGGCAGGGCGGCAGCGGTCCAGTCGATCTCGGCCGGCTCGGTCGGGTCGTCCTGCGGTCGCGCGGACAGGGCGCCGCCGCCGGGCAAATGGGTGATGCTGCCCGATCCGCGACGGCTGACCAGATAGCCCTCGTCGCGCAGCTGGCCATAGGCGGCGGTCAGCGTGGTGCGGCTGACGCCCAGCGCCTGCGCCAGCTCGCGCTCGCCCGGCATCCGCACGCCCAGCGCGACGCGCCCGTCAAGGATCAGCAGCCGCAGCGCACGGGCGAGCAGGCGGTAGGTCGGCTCGGCGCTGCCGTCTGCACGCCACGCGCCGAGCAGGCGCGAGAGCGAGCCGGCCTTGAGCGGGATCATCGTCATGCAATGCCAATATCATCCAACTGGCCCTTTGCGACAGGGCCAGTTGCGCGCATCTGGCACTCATGACGCTTCCGGACCGCTTCCCCGCCCGCCTCGCCCAGCTGATCGGCGGCCTGACCCTCTACGGGGTGTCGATGGCGATGATGATCCGCGCCAGTCTCGGGCTCGACCCGTGGGACGTGCTGCATCAGGGGCTCGCGCCGCGGATCGGGCTCAGCTTCGGCATGACGGTCAATGTCGTCGGGCTGGTCGTGCTGCTGCTGTGGCTGCCGCTGCGCCAGCGGCCGGGGATCGGCACGGTGCTCAACATCATCGTCATCGGCACGGTGACCGACATCGCGCTCGGGCTCATGCCCGCGCCGGAGGGCTATGGCCCGCGCTTCGCGCTGCTCGGCTTCGGCATCGTGCTGAACGGCATCGCCGGCGGCGCCTATATCGGCGCGGGGCTGGGGCCGGGGCCGCGCGACGGGCTGATGACCGGCTTCTGTGCGCGGACCGGCCTGCCGGTGAAGATCGTGCGCACCGTGATCGAGGTCGCGGTGCTCGCGATCGGCTGGCTGCTCGGCGGCACCGTCGGCCTGGGCACGGTGCTTTATGCGGTCAGCATCGGCTGGGTCGTGCACCACGCGCTGCCCTTCTTCGCCTTCGACCGGGCGAAGCGGGCGCCTGTCGCCGCCTGACCTACTCCAGCGCGGCGATCACGTCGGCGACGAACTTGTTCGCGTCGAACGCGGTGCCCGTCCCGTCCTCGCCGCGGCGCACCACCACCAGCTTGCGCGACGGCACGACGAAGATCACCTGGCCGCGATTGCCCTGCGCGGCGAAGGTACCGGCGGGCAGCCCCTGCGCCGGCCCGAACAGCCATAATGTCGCGCCATAGCCCGCGCCGGTCGCCGGCTGCGGTCCGCTGGGCGTCGTCATCGCCTTCATCCAGCCGACCGGCAGGATCCTTTTGCCCTGCCACACGCCGTCGTTCAGCCAGAACATGCCCAGCCGGGCAAAGTCGCGCGCGTTCGACCACACCTGGCTCGACAGCACGAGGTTGCCGCCCGCGTCCAGCTCCGCGACCGTCCGCGTCATGCCCAGCTTCGCGAACAATTCGGTGCGCGGATAGGCGGCATAGCGCACATCGTTCTTCATGCCGGCGCGAAGCACGCGGATCGCCGCGACGATATCGACATTGGCATAGCGGAAGCGCGATCCCGGCGCCGCCTCGATCGGCCAGTATCCGACTTCCTCATCGACCGTCGTCCCGCCGAAATACAGCGCGTCGGTGCGGTTGCCGGCATAGGCGGTGTGCAGCCCGCTCGCCATGCGGATCAGATTGTCGAGCGTGATGCTCGCCCGCGTGTCCCCGCGCCACAGTCCGGCGCGCTGCCCCACCCGGACGAAGCCGTCGCGCTGGCCGATGCCGATCATCGTCCCCGCGATGCTCTTGGCGACCGACCAGGTCCGCTGCGTCGAATTGGGGCCGAAGCCGGCGGCATAGCGCTCGCCGACAATCTGCCCGTCCTTGACCACCAGCACCGACGTGGTCCGTCCCGAATAGCCGCCCGACAGCGCGCGGGCGAAGGCGCGCTCCAGCCTCGGGTCGACCTTCACCGTCAGCCCCGCCTGGCCCATCGGCCAGGGCTGCGCGTCCATGCTCCCCGCAAAGGGCGTGAAGCGCGCCGCCGGCAGCGATGCGGCGGGCGAGGGCGCGGTCGATCCCGGCGGCAGGATGGTGCAGCCGCGATCCTGTCGCCAGTCGGCCCGGCGCGGCGGCAGCATCTGGTCGAACCGCACCGACACGCTGGCGCCCCATAGCTGCGGCGCGCTCCCGTCCTTCGGCTTGGTCATGAAGCGGCTGATGCTGGCCGACAGCATCGGCATCAGCGGCTGATAATCGGCATAGATGCCGGTCAGCTCCAGCGCCTCGGCCTGTCCCTGCGTGCGTCCGCCGTTGAACATCGCCCCGCACAGGGTGAGCGCCTTGTACCCCGCGGCGATGCTGCGCTCATAGGGCGTGGCCGGGTTCGACTGGGCAGAAGCGGGCAGGGCGGCTGCCATCCCGAATGCCAGCGTCATGCCCGCCCGGGCGGCAACCGTCGCGATTCTCATTCGTCCCCCTGCTTCCGTGCCCGCATCTCGTCCCACCACGCCATGCGCTCGGCGATCCGCTTCTCGACGCCGCGATCGGTCGGCGTATAGAAGGTCTGCGGCCGCATCTCGTCCGGCCAGTAGTTCGCACCAGAAAACCCGTCCTCGGCGTCATGGTCGTACTGGTAGTTCTTCCCGTATCCGACATCCTTCATCAGCTTCGTCGGCGCGTTCAGGATGTTCTGCGGCGGCATCAGCGATCCGGTCTCCTTCGCGCTGCGCCATGCCGCCTTCTGCGCCATATAGGCCGCGTTCGATTTGGGCGCGGTCGCCAGGTACAGGCATGCCTGCACGATCGCCAGCTCCCCCTCGGGCGACCCGAGAAAGTCGTACGTGTCCTTGGCGGCGATGCACTGGACCAGCGCCTGCGGGTCGGCCAGTCCGATATCCTCCACCGCCGCGCGCACCAGCCGCCGCAGCACGAACAGCGGCTGCTCGCCCGCGGTCAGCATCCGCGCCAGATAATAGAGCGCTGCCTGCGGGTCCGATCCGCGGATCGACTTATGCAGCGCCGAGATGATGTTGTAATGGCCCTCGCGGTCCTTGTCATAGACCGCCACCCGCCGCTGCAGCAGCGCCGACAGCCCGGCGGGGTCCAGCGGCGCGTCGAGCCGGATCGAGAACAGCGTCTCCGCCTGGTTCAGCAGGAACCGTCCGTCGCCGTCCGCGCTGGCGATCAGCGCCGCGCGCGCCTCCGCGTCCAGCGGCAGCGGCCGCCCCTCGGTCTCCTCCGCCCGCGCCAGCAACTTGTCGAGCGCCGCCGCGTCCAGCCGGTGGAGGATCAGCACCTGTGCCCGGCTGAGCAGCGCCGCGTTCAGCTCGAAGCTCGGATTCTCGGTCGTCGCCCCGACCAGCGTGACCGTGCCATTTTCCACGAACGGCAGGAATCCGTCCTGTTGCGATCGGTTGAACCGGTGGATCTCGTCCACGAACAACAAGGTCTTGCGCCCGATCCGCGCATGCTCCTTCGCCTCGGCGAACACCTTCTTCAGCTCGGCCACGCCCGAGAACACCGCCGAGATCGCGACGAAGCGCAGCCCCACCGCATCCGCCAGCAGCCGCGACATCGTCGTCTTGCCGGTGCCCGGCGGCCCCCAGAAGACGATCGACGACAGCCGCCCGGCCGCCACCATTCGCCCGATCGCGCCCTCGGGCCCGGTCAGATGCTCCTGCCCGACGACATCCTCCAGCCGGCGCGGGCGCAGCCGGTCGGCAAGCGGCGCGTCTTCGCCCGGTTCGTCGGGCGGGGGCGGGGGGGCTTGCGATGCGAAGAGGTCGGCCATGGACTGGCCTAGATAGTCGATGCCGCGAAAACTGCGAAGCTTTCGATGTCACCTCTTGTCAAAACCCATTCAAGATATATCTTAAGCGTATCGTGAGTCGTTTTAGAGGATATTTGACCATGGGATGGGGTTTCCATCATCACAATCACCACCACCGCCGCCATGGCGGGGGCGAGGGCCCGGGCGGTCGCGGCGAACGGGGCTGCGGCCCGCGCGGCGGCGGCTGGAACCGCGCCTTTTTCGACCAGATGGCACAGGCCATGGAACAGGGCGGCGGCCGCGGCCGGCGCCGGATGTTCGACGGCACCGAACTGCGCCTGATCCTGCTCAAGCTGATCGGCGAACAGCCGCGTCACGGCTATGACCTGATCCGCGAGATCGAGGAGCGCTCGGGCGGCGCCTATGCGCCCAGCCCCGGCGTCGTCTATCCGACGCTCAGCCTGCTCGACGAGATGGATCTGATCGAGGAGCACAAGGCCGAGGGCGCCAAGAAGCAGTTCGGCATCACCGCCGCCGGCACCGCCCATCTCGAGGAGCGTGCGGACGAGGTCCAGGCACTGTTCGATCGCCTCGCCGAACTCGGCTCGATGCGCGAACGCGCCAATGGCGGCCCGGTCCGCCGCGCGATGGGCAATCTGCGCACCGCGCTCCACGACCGGCTCGCCAATGGCGATCCGAACCCGGAGACGCTGCACGAGATCGCCGAGATCCTCGACGAGGCCGTGCGCCGGATCGAGCGGTTGTAAGCCGTCCGCCGCATCTCCAGATCCCGGCGCAGGTGCCGCGGCCCCGGCCCGGCGCCTGCGTCACCTTTGAAAGAACCCGACATGACCCTCGCAACCGTCAGCAGCGCCGCGCGCGTCCCCACCGACAGCGCCAGCAAGTATCTCCAGCAGCTGTGCAAGCACTGGCAGCATAACCTCCAGGTCGAATTCACCCCCGAAAACGGCACGGTGATCTTTCCGAAGGACGCCCGCGGTTCCGACCATCCCGGCGACGCGGTGGTGACGTTCAACGCCGTCGAGGACGGCCTCGACCTGCGCATCGACGCCACGAGCCAGGAGCAGCTCGACGGCCTGAAGGGCGCGGTCGAACGCCATCTCGACCGGTTCGCATTCCGCGAGGCGCCACTGACCTATGACTGGAAGTGACGCGAGCCGGACCTGACGCAAATGCGGCGCCCTTCTCTCGCGAGGAGGACGCCGCATACGGTCAAACCGCTCAGCGGTTGGCGAGGCCCATCTGCTTCAGGTTGTTGGTGCTCTGGGTCCGCGCCGGCCGGTCCTTGCTCGGGCGCGGCTTCGGCGCAGCGCGCGTGCCGGTTCCGCGCTTCGCTGGCCTGGCCTGCTCGCCGGGGCGCGGGGCGTCGCGCAGATCGGTGGCGGAGCCGTTCATGCCGCCAAAGCCGCCGCTGCCTGCGGGCTTGCCCTGATCCTGCGCAAGGGCAGGGCCGGCGATGACGAGGGCCGAAAAGGCGGCGGCGATGATCAGGGTCTTCGACATTGGGGGCTATCCTCTATCCGGTTCGTCCGGCGTCGCTGCCGGATCGATGCGGGGCCCCTAGCCGTCCCACGGGGTTGCGAGCAGTTGCAGCGTCGGTCGCCAAACGGTGCAACGGTTGCACGCCCCAGAGCGCGCCCGATTTCAGGCACCTGACCTGCCAAAGAACCACGACGGGCTCACCGCGCGCTGGCCCGGCCACCCCCTCGGCCGCGCCTGCTGGCGACACGAGATCGGCTTACCAAGCCGACCCATCCCTGGACCAGCGGTCAGGTCGAGCAACGACCAGCTTCGGCGGCACCTCAAGCTGTTCATCGACGCCTGCAGTCACGTCAGCAGGTTCAAGACGCTTCGCCGCCTTACACCCTATCAATACGCCGCACGCGTCTGGACAGGCGACCCGCGTCGATGCCCAGATCAACCCGTAGCGCCACTTTTGGGGACTAAACAGCTAGGCGAAGGTTTCCCTGGGCACATGGGTGATCCGGCACGCCAGATCCGCCTCGCCCGAAGCGACGACATAGACCTCGCCATGTTCGGCGATCCCGGTCGTGAACACCACGTCGCGCAGGTACATGAGGTCGTCGATCGGCGCGGTCAGCGCCGGATTCGCCTCCAGCAGCGGCGTGTGATCGGTCCGCACCACCTTCGACGGATCGTCGCGGTCCAGCAGCGACCAGTAGGTGCGATAGATGCCGACGATCTCCTTGGGCTCCACCCCATGCCACAGGGTCAGCCAGCCCTGGTCGGTCAGGATCGGCGGCGTCCCGCCCCCCATCCGCGCGGTCGCGACGGTGGCCGAATGCGGCCGGATGCCGGGCTCGACATGCGGCCGCCAGTGCAGCGCATCGGGTGAGGTCGCCAGGTTGATCGACGGTCCCGCGCGCCATTCGCTGCCCGGCGGATAGGCGAAATACAGGTCGCCCAGCGGCCGCGTCTGCGCCCAATATTGCCCGCCGACCAGCCCCTCGAAGATCAGCATGTCCTTGTTCTGGTGATCCAGAACGATCCCCTCGAACGTCCAGTCCAGGCCATTGCCGGAGCTGTACAAGGTCGTTGAATGCCGCTCGGGACTGACCGAGCAGGTCGTCATCAGCCAGCGCTCCCCGACCTTGCTGATCCGCGCATCTTCCAGCCCATAGCATTGGAAGCTGGCATGCGGCGCGATCGCGCGGTCGTAATGGACCTCGACCACCTCCAGCCCGTCCGGGCTCAGCTCGACCGGCAGCAGCCAGGACAGCGAGGTGAGCGCCATGACCTTCCACCCGCCGCCGTTCAGCATGAACTTGCGCGGATCGGAAGTGTCGACCAGCTCGAGCGGCCAGGCGTCGAGCACGAACCGGCCCGCGTCCCAGCGGATCGCATGGACATGCTCGTCGAACACCGGCTTGCGCAGCGCCTCGGCCACCCGCACCATCATCAGCAGGTTGCCGCCCGGCAGCCGCGTCAGCGCCGGGTTGAACGCGCCCAGCACATAGGTTTCGACTCCCAGATGCCCGGCCAGCGGCGATCGGGAGAGATCGACGTCGGTAGGGAAGAAGACGAGGCGATCGACGGCGAAGCGGCTCATTCCGAGGCCTGCGCCATTATCTCGTCCCCGATCCTGTCGCGCTGTTCGGCAAGGTCAAACATCAGGGTCTCCGCTTCGTTCAAAATCGGCTGATCAAGCCTTTCGCCGTCCCAAGGTTCCTGGCCTTTCCCATCTCGCGACGATGCAATTCCACGTCAACTGAGCCCAAAACCGCTTTGATGCGTTACGGGCGCGACATGAAGACACTCTGGTTCATCACCAACCCCGGATCGGGATCGACCACCAGCGCCAAGTGCGAGGCGCTGGAGGCGGTCTTCAGCGAACGCGGCCTCACACTGGCCGGGCGCACCGATTTCCCCGAACAATCCATTCCCCAGGGTGCGGATCTCGATGCGAAGGGCGTCGATACCGTGATCCTGTTCGCCGGCGACGGGACGATCAACGCCGCGCTGTGCGCGCTGGGCGACTGGGGCGGAGGCTTCCTGATCCTGCCAGGCGGAACGATGAACCTGCTGGCCAAGGCGCTGCACGACGAGATGGACCCGGCCAAGATCATCCATGCCGCACATGAGGAGTCGCGCCGCGTGGCGCTGCCCTATGTCGAGGCCGGGCCGCACCGCGCCTTTGTTGGCCTGATCCTGGGCCCCGTCGCGAGCTGGGCGCGGGCGCGCGAGGCGGCGCGCGTGGGCAAGATCGGGCGGATGTTCCGCGCCGCCCGCATCGCCTGGACCAACACGTTCGCGCGCGGCATCCGCATCCGCGGCGCGCGCGGACTGCGCAGCCGCTATCAGGCGGTGTTCGTCTTCCCCAATCCCGACGGGCTGGAAGTCGCGGCAGTCGACGCGCGCGACTGGCGGTCGATCGCCGAACTGGGCTGGGAATGGCTGACCGGCGACTGGATCGCGGCGCATGCGGTCGATCGCACCCGGGCCACCGAATTGCGGCTGCGCGGGAACCGCGGCGTCCAGGCATTGTTCGATGGAGAGTCCGTCATGCTCGACCCCGCAACCCGGATCGAGGCGGGCGTGAGCCGCAAGACCTTCATCAGGACCAAGCAAGACCCGAAATGATTCGACTCTTCCATGTCAGCG
This sequence comes from Sphingomonas rustica, assembly GCF_039652585.1. Lineage (NCBI taxonomy): Bacteria > Pseudomonadati > Pseudomonadota > Alphaproteobacteria > Sphingomonadales > Sphingomonadaceae > Sphingomonas > Sphingomonas rustica. Next base: position 27,174 of record NZ_JBDIZK010000003.1, read on the forward strand.
ACGTCCATTTCGGCGCCGAGGACCGTGCTGCTCTCTCCTGGTTCGACCGGGTAGTGGCCGAGGAACAGCCCGACGCGATCATCATGACCGGCGACCTGACGATGCAGGCGCGCTCGCACGAATTTGCCGCCGCGGCGAAATGGCTGGAGGGGCTGGGACGACCGGTCACCGTCGAGGTCGGCAATCACGACCTGCCCTATTTCAATCCCTGGTCGCGCTTCGTGACGCCCTACAAGCGCTATGGCAGGCTGGAGCGGATGATCGAGCGCCCGCTGGACATCAAGGGGCTCAGCATCATCCCGTTGAAGACCACCGCGCGATTCCAGTTCAGGCTGAACTGGTCGAAGGGCCATGTGTCGCTGCGGTCGCTGCAGAAGTCGCTGGCGCTGGTCGAGGCGACACCGGCCGACGACCTGAAGTTCATCGTCTGCCACCATCCGCTGGTGGAGGCGGGCACGCGCACCTCGTCCAGCACCCGCGGGGGCCGCCGCGCGCTGGAGGCGCTGGCCGATGCGGGCGCGGATGCGGTGCTCACGGGCCATGTCCACGACCCGTTCGACATCGCCCATCAGGTCGGGGGGCGGACGATCCGCATGATCGGCGCCGGCACCCTGTCCGAGCGGGTCCGGCTTCATCCCCCCTCGTTCAACGAGATCCGCGTAGAGGGACGCAACTTTGTTACCGTGGCGCGGGTGCTTGAATAGGAGCACCATTGCCCTTCGACGAGGGCGAACGGTATGGGGACGCTAGTCAGCCGTCCGTTCGGGGTTCAGTTCGTCGAAGCCCGCTCGTGGCTCTTTTCAGGTATCGCCACCTGCGACCGTCGTCTCGATCCGATCCGACGATCGCCAGCAATGCGATGGCGATCCCGCCCAGCACGTCGACGAAATAATGGCTGCCGATCACCGGGATGGTCGGAAGCATCGCAGCGTTCAGCAACAGGAACGGGATGCCGATCAGCGGAACGCGGCGAAAGCCCCATCCGAGCAGGACCGCGCCGGCGGCATGGAAGCTGGGAAAGGTGATCAGCCCGGCCATCTGCCCGACGCCCAGCTCGCGAATGGCGCCGCTGCGCAGGTCGGCGATGATCTGTGCCGGGCGCCATCCGGCGTTGACCGTGAGAAAGGGCGAGTCTGCCGGGCTCAACCCGTAATGCACATAGGCGGTGACGGCGGGCATCAGCGCGAAGATCGCGACGCTCAGGACCAGGGCGAGCATCCAGGCGCGAACGAAATGCCAGACCCGGTCGAAGCGACCCAGGGCAGCCAGCAGCGCGATCAGCAGGAAAGGCTGCCACAACAGCGTCGAATAGACCCAGCACATCGCCGCCATTAGCCGGGCATCGGCGCCTGCGGCACGCGCCAGGGCGGGCCAGGAGAGAAACGGGAACAGCAACCGGTCCGCCCCGGCAAGCAGATTGTCCTGATAGGGTGCGCCCAGCGCCGCGACGAGGACGCTGAGGCAGGCCACCGCCATGCTCGCCGCCAGCACCAGCGCCGACGCCTCCAAGCCGGCGGCAAGGTGTGCAAGGCCGCGCCAACGCAGCAGTAGCGCGGTCGCGACGATACCCGCGAGCACGGCAAGCACCGGATCGATGTCCTGGCCGCGATAGCCGAATCCAAGCGCCCAGATCAGCGCCACGATCGCCATCCCCTGGATCGCCAGCAGGCGATAGCATTGCGCAGCGCGCCGATCGAACGGCCGCTGGCCCCGCACATAAGCGGACCAAGAACCTGTCGGCATGCGGGGCAGGCTTGTCGAACTGATCCGGGGCACCGCGCCCTGATATATCGCTGCGGTTAAGGACAGGTTTTCAGAGAAATGACTCCGATAGATGGCACCGGCTTCTCGCCATGCCGGAGAATGACCCCGAGCTTTCGTTCGTGGTTTCGCCGTCGCGCATGAGCTTCGGGAACAGCTGGCCTGCGCGACGGTTTGCACGGTTGAACAGGATAGGACGACCCATGGCCCAGCAGCTCGACATCGATCTTTCGACCATTTTCGACAATATCGACGAACGCCAGGTTGAATTCACCGGCGAGGTCGATGGCGACGAGTATGAGTTCGCGGTGAAATATGGCGTCCTCGAAGCCCTGAGCGGCGAAGCGCCTGAAGACGACGCGGAGCTTCGATTCAACGAGTTCATCGACGTCCTTCGCGATGCCGCGCTGAACGCATTGTCGCGCAACAGCGACGTGCCGATCATCGTCGTCAGCGAAAACGATCTCGACCAGTGAGCTGGGGTCGGGATGCGCAGAACCCGGCGCCCGACTGGACGATGAGCGTGTCGCTGGAGAATGTCCCGCGCGGGGGCCAGCAGATGCCCGAAGTCACCAATCTTCGCGACGCCGTCCGGACATGGCAGCAGCTCGATCAGCCGGCAAAGGACAATGCGATCCTCATGCTGGAACGACCGGTCACGATCGACGGTGTTCAACTCGAGCGGTTCGAGGGGCAGGGTATCGCTCCTCTGGCCGAGCGGATGATCGATCCGAACGGCTGATCGTGGCGGGAAAGCGCGTTATCGGAGTGGTACGGAGGGGCTTTGGCTGCCATTGCCCCTGGAAAGGGGAATGCGCATGGACCTAGATCAGACCGGCGGTTCGACGCCGGCCCGACGCATCGCACTGCTGATCGATGCCGACAATGTGTCTCACGGCAAGATCGCCGCGATGCTGGCGGAACTGTCCAAATACGGGGTGGCGAATATTCGTCGCGCCTATGCCAACTGGGCGAGCCCGAGCATGAAGGGCTGGACCGCGCGGCTGCACGAACATGCCATCCGGCCGGTCCAGCAATTCAGCTATTCCAAGGGCAAGAACGCCACGGATATGGCGCTGGTGATCGATGCGATGGAGCTGATGTACACGCAGAAGCTGGACGCGTTCTGCATCGCGTCGAGCGATGCCGATTTCACGCCGCTGGTGATGCAGCTGCGGGCGAACGGCCATGATGTCTATGGCTTTGGCGAACGGAAGACCCCGGATCCGTTCGTCAATGCGTGCACGACGTTCCTGTATCTGGACAGGCTGGGGGAAGAGGGTGGCGGGACGGCGAAGGCCGAAGCGCCGACGTTGAACGAAGCGCCCGAACCCAAGGGGGCGTCCAGAAAGAAGGCGGCACGGCCGGAAAGCGCGGACGCCAAGCCTTCAAAGACACCGCTGAGCCAGGATGCCAAGCTGGTCGCCGTGCTGCGTGGAGCGGTGGAGGCGACGGCGGGCGACGATGGCTGGGCGCCGCTGGATGCGGCCGGCAGCGCCGCCCGGCGGCAGGCCCCGATCGATCCGCGCAACTATGGCGCTCGCAACTTTCCCAAATTGTTCGAAGCCGTCGGCCTGTTCGAGATCGTGAAGGCGGAGGAGACGGGCCAGAGCTACATTGCCGACCGCCGCAATCGCGACAAGACGCCAAAGCCGCAATTCTAGATCGGGTCACTCCATTGAAGCGTTCCATGCGGCAACTGCGAGGATAAACTCAAGAATTGGCGCTCGAGAAACCGGCGGCAACTATTCAGCCGGCCGGCGCTGTCCCGAAAAGACGATAGTGGCGGACCCGCCTCGCCAATTTCGGGCGGGCACACGATCGTGCGAAGAAAGAGGTCGTTTGTTTCGTGCTGCGCATGATAGGCCTGCTTCAACGATAGAGAATCCCGGGAGCCTGAAATGAAGAACGACGACAACATCATCCCGAATGGGGACGAATTGTTCGCTCAGCCGGCCGTCATGGCAAGCGATGATGAGGTGGCGAACAAGCCCCCCGGCGGGACCGACTCACAGGGCAGGCGGTCGGACGGCAAGGGAACAGGCGGAAAGGACGCTCAGATGCGCCGCTCCATGTGATCGGTGCTTTCCTTTCATGTTCGGGCTGACGACGCGGCGCTGAACTGGCGTCGAACGGCCACCGGATTTGCCCGCGGGTCGAGCCGTATCGATCCTTATCGCCACGCAGCCCTCGACGAGGTGATCGCAGTCGACGGGGATCGGCTGCTTGTCTGTGTGCGGGAGAAGAACGACGGTCGGACCGGGCCGGGAAGCAGACCGGCAGCGGCGGCGGCGCTTTCATCGATCGGTGCCGAGGGGTTCGATCGCCTTGTGGGACAGTGTCGCGACTGGCCCCTGCAATGGCATCTGTTGATCGTCGCGGGCACCAGCGTGCGGATCGAGGCCGGCCTGTGGGGTACGGCGCCGGTGTTCCTGGTAGCCGGGGCTGCCGATGGGGCAGCGGCGGCGCAGCTGGATGGCGACTGGGATGCCGATCGGCTGATGCCTGGCCTGAAGCGCGCCAGCCTGGATCATGGCCGCGCGGCGCTGTGGATCGCCGAGTATGACCTGCCCTATGCGCGGCAGACGCTGTTCGCCGGACTGACGCTGTTGACCGAGCGCGGAGTCGCGCAGTGGGCGCCGGTGCCGCAGGGTGGGCACCGCCTCGAGATCGCCTATCCCGAACCCTGGCCGCGACCGGTCGCGGGCACGCTGCGCGAAGGGGCCGACCCGATCGCGGCTTGGAAACGCATCCTGCGCACGTCGATGCGGCGCTGGACCCGGCAGGCGGGAGACACGCTGGGCGTCGAATTGAGCGGCGGACTCGACTCGGCGCTTGTGGCGGCGATGGCCGCACGCGATGCGGACCGGCCGCTGCCAAGCTATGGCCTTGCCGTCACCGGCGGCGCCGACGCCGTCGCCGACCAGCGGGCCCGACGCGTCGATCTGGTGGCGTCGCTGGGCTTGAGCGACATCGAGATACCGATGGCGGACTTTCTGCCGCTTGGCCCCGGCAGCAAGAGAGTCGACGGGACCGCGTCCGCACTCCCCTGGGACGAGGGTTATTACGAGGCGATGGATCGCCTGCTGGAATGTGCCTATGCGAATGGCACGCGCGTGATGCTGACCGGGTTCGGCGGCGACGAGCTGAGCATGTTGCGCGCGGTCGAGCGACAGGCGCTTGGGCTGGAGCCGATGGACGACGAGCCGTTGTCGCCGCCCGGTGGGCCCGCCTTCCTGACAGCCGCCGCCAGCGCAACACTTGCTGAGCCGGGTGACCTGCCGCCGCGCGCCGCGATGTCCGGATCATCGGTCGCGGTCGCCGCGCTCAGCGCCGCGCGATATCTGAGGCACGGCATCTGGCCAGTTCACCCGCTGTGCACGCCCGAACTGGTGCATTTCTGCGCGCGGCTGCCGGCCCCCCTGCGCGCCGGCCGCACCACCCAGCGGGCGCTGCTCACGCGCCTCGGCGTGTCCAGCGTCGTGACGGATCCGGCCTATGGCGACGACCTGTCGCCGGCGCTGGTCCGCAGCATGCGTTTCGCGGCGCGTCCGCTGCTCGATCGCCTGTTCGCCGCACCGCTTCTTGCCGAATTGGGGGTCGTCGACGGCGACTGCCTGCGCCGCGACTATGCCGAGTGGTGCGGCAGCGAGGCCAGCGAAGGGTCGGAGCGCTTTTACGCTACGGCGATCCTCGAACTCTGCCTGGCGCGAATGGTGTAGAACGCAGCAGGCAAAGCACGGATATCGTCGGGGAAAAGGAGGCAGATGGTCCGACACGCGTCGTCAGCGAACCGGCTTTCCCGCGCTACTTGCGTAACCGTGCCCGGCGGTCGTGCAGCCATCCTGAAGCTCCGCCCCCGCAAATACGGGGTGTACCAACAAGGAGCTCGACGATGCGTTTTCCCCGAACCCTGCCAACTGCTTTTGCCCTCGTTTTCGCGTGGTGCAGCAATGCCTATGCCGCCGATGGCCGAATCGTTTCCGATCCGTCGCAACCGGCCGAAAGGGCGCGGGTCGTCGTATCGGCCAATGACCTCGACCTCGCGAGAGAGCGCGACCAGCGCGTCCTGCGAACCAGGGTGCGACGCGCTGCCCGCGATGTCTGCCAGTTGAGCGGGGTTGGCGGCATCGCGGCGCGCTACGATCGATGCTACCAGGAGACGTTGCAGCGGGCCGAACCCCAGATCGCCTTGCTGATCGGGCAGTTCATGTCGGCCGCGAGCGCGGGCTCGGCGGGCGGCGGCGGCCCGGCCGACGGATTCAAGGCGCAGATGATCCCGAGCTATGACCGCGGCGTTTGCCACCGCTGCCCGGCGCCCTGACCCTGGCTCGGCGCCGACCGTTGCGACTCCTCCAGCCGCTGGAGCGGATGGGCGCCGGGTGAGAAGGCGTAGGGTGCTGGCAGGCCCATCAGCAGCATGTAGTTGGCGCAGCTGTGCTGGGCGAGCGCCTCCTGGAACCACTCGATGCCGAAGTGCGGATCGCCGAGATCGATGAAAATGCCCGGCAGCGCCGGGATCGGGCTGGGCACCGGAACATAGGGATCGTCCAGCACCTCAAGCAGCCCGGCCGTCGTCAACGCCCAGGTTTCGACGACCGGATCGAAATACTTCCATCCGTAAATGTCGGGGATCGAGGTGATGTCCCACCAGGCGCGGGGAACGACGTCCATCGGGTTGACGTAGATTTGGCGCAGCGGACAGGCGTCGATCAGGGTGTTTACGAAGCCCTGCGTCCCCGCGGTCGGGCCGGCGAAGGTGATTGGCGTGAGCCAGGCGGTCTTCGCCGGTGGAAGCTTTGCGGCCAGCCAGGGCGCGAGCATGCTGGCGATGCATCCGCCCAGGCTGTGTCCGGTGACGAGGATGATGGGTTCGTAGCCGTCCTGTTCGGGCAATGCCGAAAGATACTCCAACATGGTCTCGCCGTTCCAGCGGAGCGCGGTGACGGTCGTCAGCGCGTCCAGACTGCCGGTGGCGATCCAGGCGTTGGGGACGTCGAGCCACTGGCATTGCGGAACCGGCGTCGCATCCTCGTACAGGTCCTTCAACAGGCCGGTCGTATCGGGATCGGCGGTGCCGCGGCTGACCACCGCGACCAGGAAGGGCGAGGGCTGGACCGCATCGTCCGGGCTGCCGGCGAACAGGCCGGCGCCGTATAGGAGATTGCCCTTTTCAGGGTCGGTGACCGGTCCCCAGACGCAGCGCCAATAGCTGTCGGGAACGGCGGGGAAGACCATGTCCGGGTTCGCGACGTCGATCGCGATCTGGTCGATCGGCTCGTTATAGGCGAAATAGGACAGCTGGACCATGCTGGAGGCGATCGCGCTGATCTTGTCCGTGTCGGACGCAAGTTCCACCCGCGCCGTCTTCAGATCCTCGATCACTGCCTCGACCCGCGCGCTGACCGTCGTCATCCGCTCCCTCCCTTGACCGTCCGCAGCGACTCCGCGCGGTGCGAGACGCGAGCTTCGGACGGGGGCGGGGCCGCGGCAAATCAAATCCCGGCCGTTCTGAAGGGTATCGGCGCCGCGGCGGGCTTCAGTCCTCCAATGCGATCCGCACCGCCGCCGCGGCGTGGAGGGCGGTCGTGTCGAACAGCGGGACCGGGCTGTCGTCCGGTCCGATCAGCAGCATGATCTCGGTACAGCCGAGAATCACCGCCTGCGCGCCGCGATCGACCAGCCGGGCGATGATCGCGCGATAGGCCTCGCGCGAGGCAGGCTCGATGCGGCCGGCGACGAGCTCGTCATAGATGATGCGGTGGACGGTGGTGCGATCCTCCGCCTCCGGCACGATGACGTCGAGGCCGTGCTTCTCGGCCAGGCGCCCGCGATAAAAGTCGCGCTCCATGGTGAAGGCGGTGCCGAGCAGGCCGACCCGGCTAAGGCCGGCGGCGCGGATCGCCTTCGCGGTCGGATCGGCAATGTGGAGCAGGGGGACGGCAACGGCGGCCTGGATCGCGTCCGCCATCAGGTGCATCGTGTTGGTGCAGATCAGCAGCAGGTCCGCCCCGGCGCCCTCCAGCCGTCGGGCGGCGTCGGTCATGCGATCGGTCAGTGCCGGCCAATCGCCGTCATGCTGCAGCCGCTCGATCTCGGAAAAGTCGAATGACCAGAGCAGGCATTTCGCCGAGGCGGTCGGGCCGCGCCGGTCGCGCACGCCCTGGTTGAGGATACGATAATATTCGGCGGAGCTTTCCCAGCTCATGCCGCCGATCAGGCCGATGGTCTTCATGGCGCCGCACGATAGAGGCGGCCGGGGACGGCGCAATGCGCGGGCTCAAAGGAAAAGGGCCGCCCGCGAGGGACGGCCCTTTCCTGGTCCGGAAGCGGCGATCAGAACTTGAACGAGATCGCGCCGCGATAGGCCTGGCCCTTCACGTCGCTGCGTTCGATCGTGGTTTCGGCCGAGAGCGAGAGATCGACGGCACCGGTCGAGAAGGTGACGCCGCCGGTCAGCTCGGCCCAGTCCTTGTCCTGGCCATTGAGCGCGAACAGCACGTTGTCGCCGACGCCGCCGACGAAGTTCGCGCCGAACACGCCGGGGCGGTCGTTGAACTCATGGACATAGGTGCCGGTCAGGAACGGGCGGAAAGTGCCGGTGCCGGCCAGCGTCAGGCCGGCGCGACCCTGCAGGCTCTCGACCTTTTCGCGGTCGATCATCAGGGCGTTGGGACCGCCTTCCTCCAGACCGCGCGAAAAGCCGATATGGGTCCCGCGCGCCGACAGGCGCGGGGTGATCCGGGCGGCCCCCAGGTCGAAGTCCTTGCCCAGGCCGATGTCGCCGACGACGACGAGCGAGTTGTTCGATCCCGTCAGGCGGTAGCTGTTGCCGATGATGCTGACATTGCGAACGGTGTTGAGGTCCAGCAGGCCCGCGGTCAGCGTGGCGTCGAAAGTGACGCCCGAGGTGGTCTTCAGCTTGCCGTAGAGCGAACCCTGATAGAGGTTCGCCCGCGCGCTGTTGCCGACAAAGGCCGAGGTGCCGTCGAGGCGGGTATAGGAGAGCGCGAAGCCGATGACGCCGTGGTTGCCCACCAGCTTCTCGACACCCGCGGCGCCGTACCAGCCGTCATAGTCGTCACGCCCGTCGATGCCGCTCATCGGCGCGGAGTCGCCGTTGAGATAGCCGCCGGCGAAGAAGGCACTGACATCCTCGGGAAGCGCGTTTTCCTGAACCATCGGCGCCATCGAGGCGGAGGTGGCGACGCCGCCAAAGCCCATGCCGGAGATGCCCGCGACGCCGCGGGTCGAGGTCAGGTTCTCCGCGACCTGGCCGACCGCGCCGTAGCGGGCGACGGTGCCGCCCGACGAGGCGGGGTCGAGCGAGGTGATGCGGTCGCGCAGCAGGTTGGCGATGTTGGCCGCGCCGACGAGCGCCAGCGACTGGCCGGTGGTCTCCGCCGCCGGGGTCCAGCTGTTCAGCGAGGCGCGGATCTGGGCGGTGTCGCCGAGATCGAGCGGGCCGTAGATGCCGTCATAGCGCGACTGCTGGCCACGATTGCGGTCGAGCAGCGTGGCGAAGGCGACCTGGTTGCGGTTCGACGCATCGACGACATTGGCATAATTGCCCGCGACGATGCGCAGGGTGACCGCATTGGTGCCATAGGTCAGCGTCGGGGTCAGGATGGCGCTGAGCGCGCCCAGCGCATTGAACCGCCCGCTGACACCGCCCTGGGCGGTGACGATCGTGTAGCTGTCGCCGTTGCGGATCGCGCCGGGGCTCACGAAGTTGAGCGCCAGCGTACCGCCCAGATTGGCGAGGCCGGTGCCGGCCCCATTGGCCTGGACCGCGATCCGGTCCGACACGCCGTTGGCGCCGAGGTCGACCATGTAGCGGGTGCCCGAGGCAAGTACGACATTACCGCGGAAGGTGAGCGTGCCGGTGGTGCCCGCCGTACCCGGCGCGATGACGCCGGCCATGCTGGTGAAGAAGGGCACGGTGATCGTGCCGGTGCCGTTGAGGCCGCCGGTCATCATCAGATAGTCGCCGGGCGAGGTCAGCGTGCCGTTGACCTGCATCGTGCCCGTCGCCTGGGTGATGTCGATCAGGCTGGTCAGCGACCCGCCCGCCGCGATGTTCAGCCGCGCGCCGCCGCCGGCGATGGCGAAGCGATCGACCGTCACCGCACTGCCGAGCGTGGTGGTGCCGGTCGCCGCCAGCGTGACGTCGAAATAGCGGCCGATCACGCCCTGACCCGGGTTGGGATCGATGTTGTTCGGCACGAAGTTGGTCGCGCCCGGCAGGCCGTTGGCGATCGTCGCCGCGGGCAGGGCGTTGGCGGTCACGTCCGCCTGGGCGGTCGGCTGGGTCTGGACCAGACCGGCGGCCTGGGCCGTGGCGGTGCCGTTGCTCAGCGAGCCGGCGGCGACGGTGTCGCTGCCATTGGCGAGCGCACCGGCGGTCGGCTGGCCCGTGGTCGTGTCGGTGCCGATCGGACGGACCGCGACGGTCGCCTGGCCGGTGCCGTAATTATAGCATTCCGCCGTGCCGCCGGATTCGAAGCAGGCCTCGCCGAACTTGCCGCCTTCGACCGGCGCGATGCCGGTGCCGGGTGCGGTCGGCACGCCGTTCACCAGTTCGCCATTCGGCCCGATGATCTGATAGTTCGGGTCGACATTGGTGACCCAGTGATTGGCATCGGTCCAGTTGCCGTCGCCCGCCACGCTGGAAACGTAGCGATAGGGATTGTTCGCCGCGATCCAGTCCCAATAGAGATAGAGCGGCTGATAGAAGGACACGGTGCCATAGCCGTTGGCCGGGGCGCCGTTGAAGAAGCGGGTGTAGCCGCCCGACAGGACGCCGATCACCAACTGCTTGGCATAGGCGCTGTCGAGGATCAGCGGGCCGCCCGAATCGCCGCTGGCGGTGGTGCCTTCGCGCGGCGTGGGATTGTCGCGCCATGCGTTGAAGTCGCGCGGATCGGCGCCCGCAGTGCCGCGGCGGGGATCGTCGAAATCGATCCAGTACAGATCCTGCGGCAGCGCGCCGGTGCTGCTGCCGAACAGGAAGCCGGTGAAATCGTCGAGCGAGACGAGCGCGCCGAGCATGTTCTCGGCCAGGCGGCGGCGATAGTCGACGCCGTTGATCGAGCCCGTGTCGCCTGTGCCGTTGCGGCCATAGCCGGCCAGGTTGACGTGATAGCCGGTGCCGGCCGCGCCGCCACCCTGCGGCGGCAGTGCCGAGAACAGCATCGCCCAGGTCGGAATGTCCTTGGCCGGGGTGTCGAGCGTCGCGATCGCGACGTCGGCCTGGCGGAAGCCGCCCGACGCGCCCTCGACCGAATCCGGGTGCCAGGCCACGGCGCTGACATTGTACATGTAGCGTCCGGTGTTGGTCTGATACTCGGCACCGCCGGCGACCCCGTTCAGCCAGCCGCCGAACGCGCTGGAGCCCGCCTGGTTGTTGTTCTGGTTGAAGCCGAAGCCGATCGCGGTGCCCCCGGTATTGGCGCCATAGGCCTCCTGCGGACGGGTGTTCACGCAGTGCGCAGCGAAGATGACCGTGCGCGGGTTGATCAGCGTACCGGTGCACAGGCCGATCGTGCCGTCATTATTGTCGACGATCATCTGGCCGATGCCGGTGATGTTGTTCGGATCCTGCGCCGTGGTCGGGGTGCCCGGATAGCCGATCACGATCTGCGGCGTCGCCTCGGGCGCTTCGAACATCGAGCGATCGACGACGCCGGTATATTGTGCCTCGATCAGCGCATCATCAGCGCTGGGCCCGCCATTGATCGCCGACACATTCTGGGCGTGGGCGATGCCCGCCAGCGTCGACAGGCCGAAGGCTGCCGAGACGAGCAGAGACGCGCGTACGGCCCGCGAATTGCGAGAAATGAGCATGAACAATGTCCCCCTGATGCGGAACGTCATGATGACGAAACCAGGTCAGGGGGACAGGCTATTGCGCCCAAATGGGGATAACAAGCAGGATCGCGGCAGCTTCGGCGACGATTTATGTCAGGATGTTGCGCCGCGGCAACGCTACGCCGACTCACCGCAGGCGCGTGCCGACCAGCGTGCCCTTGGTGCCGGGATGGATCAGGTCGAATTCGAAATTCGGCCAGCGCTTCCGCCACTTGCGGGCGATGACCCGTTCGCCCGGGCGGGCGGCATCGTCGAGCATGATCGTGCCGCCGACCGAGATGCGATCGAACAGGCTGTCGGCGGCGCCGCGGACATAGGGGTGGATCGCCCAGGGCGGGCCATCGACGATCAGCAGGTCGATTTCGGCCGGGAGCGCCCCATGGTCGTACCACACGCCAGGCCAGCCATTGGGCGAGGGTCGGAAGGGCGTGGCGCGCAGATCGGCATCGACGCCATTGTCGCGTAGCCACTGGCGCGTGTCGCGGACGAAGCCGGCATGCTGGTCGCAGCTGATCTGGGTGCCGCCGCCGTTGAGCTGGAGCGCGCGGGCGACGACGAGGCTGGAGGCACCGGCGCCGAATTCGACGACGACGCCGGGACGGCGTGCCTCGATATGATCGACCAGCAGATTGAGAAAGCCGGTGTCCGCCTTCCAGCTGCCGAGATAGGGCAGGGCGTCGTGGGCCAGGCCGAGCCGCTGCGTCAGCCGCAGCTTTTCCTCGCGCGATCCGCCCGACAGGCTGCGCAGCAGCCACGGCCAGCCGATCGCACCATAGGCCATGACGTGGAGGATGTCGGAAACCGAGCGTCGCGCATCGGCCGGCCAGGCGCCGTCATCGGCAAGGGGAAGGAAGGAAGTCAGTTCACGCGACGTCATGGATGGTCTTTCCCCAGGCGCTGCGGCAGCGCGCAGACGCGGATACGATGATGCTGATGGGATTTGCGCGCGCGAAAGGCCGGCCTTCAGGCAGGCTGCCCCGGACGATCAACTTCATTACGCCGTCCCCTCGAACGCGTTGGCGTGCCTTCCCACGGGCACGGCGCAGTGATGACAGCCGGTTATGGCAAGGACAAGGCCGGTTCGCGGCGGATTGACACCGGACAGGCGCATTCCTATATTTCTGTCATGACAGAAATTACGGATCATACGAATATGCTCCCGACGGCGGTTCAGCAATTCGTGCTGCACTGGGGCGAGATGGGCGGGCAATGGGGCGTCAACCGCTCGGTCGCGCAGATTCATGCGCTTCTGTACCTGAGCGACCGGCCGCTGCACGCTGAGGAGATCAGCGATACGCTGCGGATCGCGCGGAGCAACACGTCCAACAGCCTGAAGGAACTGCTTGCGTGGAAACTGATCCGTCGCGCGCCGGTAATGGGCGACCGGCGCGACCATTATGAGGCTGAGGTGGATCTGTGGCAGATGCTGACGCGGATTGCCCAAGGCCGCAAGGCGCGCGAGATCGATCCCGCGGTCGCCGCGCTTCAGGTCTGTGCTGCGGAGGCGAAGCAGGATCCGCGCATTTCAGAGACTGCGCGCGGGCGGATCGATTCGATGCACGATTTCGTCCGGACGATGGACGACTGGTATCAGCAGATGATCGCGATCCCGCCCGGCCGGCTGGCCATGCTGGTGGCGATGGGCAAGCGGGTGCTGGCGTTTCTCCCCAAGGGCAAGATCGGGAAATAGGAGGCGGCGATGACGGCTCAGGCACTGGCATGGCGGGATGAACGGGTCCGGCGGCGCTGTGCCGGGTGGCGCCGCACCGAGGCCGCGGCGGAGCCGCAGGGGCCGTTCCGCCGGCTGCTGGGGGATGCCTGGCACGAGCTTCCCGCCGCCGTTCGGACTCGTTTCGCCCGGCATATCGGCGCCGGCGCCTGCGTCGCCTATGTCGGCGAAGTGGTCGAATGCCGGATGAGCCGGACCGGCTGGGTGCTGGCGCAGCTTGCCCGCCTGGTCGGCGGCCCGCTGCCGCTGACGCGCGACACCGGCGTTGCCGCCAGCGTCAGCGTGACCGGCGATGTCGAGGGGCGCGGGCAATATTGGACGCGGCAATATGGCCGGCGCAGCGGTTTTCCACAGGTTATCCACAGCGCCAAGCAGTTTGCCGGCCCGACCGGACTGGAGGAATATCTGGGGCTGGGGATGGGCATCGCGCTGCGCCTGAGAGTGGAGGGCGGCGCGCTGCTGTTCGAGAGCGACCATTATTTCCTGCGCGCGGGCGTAGTGCGGGTGCGCATTCCCGACTGGACGATCGGGCGGCTGACGATCGGCCATGTCGATCTGGGCGGCGGCCGGTTTGCCTTCACCCTCGACCTCGATCACCCGCTGATGGGACGGATGGTGCGGCAGGTCGCGGTGTTCGCGGACGCGGTTGCGGAGACGGCACATGACTGAAACCCACCCGATCATCCTGTTCGATGCGCAATGCGTGTTGTGCTCAGCCCATGCCCGGTTCGTGCTGGCGAACGACCGGAGCGGGCGTTTCCGGCTGGCGTCGATGCAGGGCGAGGCGGGCGCGGCGCTGTACCGGCGGTTCGGGATCGACCCGGCGGATCCGGACACGATGCTCGTGGTCGAGGGCGACCGGGTCTTTCGCGACAGCGACGCGGTCCTGGCGGTGTGGCGCGGACTGGGATGGCCGTGGCGCGCGGCGGGGGTGATGACCCTCGTGCCGCGCGGGCTTCGCGATCCGGTCTATCGCTGGGTGGCGCGCAATCGCTATCGGCTGTTCGGGCGGAGCGAGCAGTGCTGGATGCCGACGGCCGAACAGCGGGAGCGGCTGTTGTGAACCTGATCCCGGCAGCCCACGCCGCAGAAGCACGCATGACCGGGGTCAGCGTCGCTGCTGAGCTATCGGCGCGATGAGCCGCGTTCTGGTCATCGGCGGCTATGGCGGGTTCGGGGCGCGGTTGAGCCGGCGGCTATTGGCCGCGGGGCATGAGGTGCTGGTGGCCGGGCGGAGCATGGAGAAGGCGGCGGCCTTTTGCGTCGGGATCGATCGCGCCGAGCCGGTGGTGGCGGACCGCGCCCAAGGGATCGGCATGGTGCTGGCACGGCAACGGCCCGATCTGGTGATCGACGCCGCCGGACCGTTCCAGACCGGCGGGCTGACCGTGCCCGAAGCGTGCATCGCGATGCGCATCCCTTATCTCGACCTGGCCGATGGTCGCGACTTCGTTGCAGGGATCGGCGCGCTCGACCGGGATGCTCGGGCTGGCGGAATCGCGGTGATCGCGGGGGCGTCGAGCGTGCCGGCGCTGTCGGGCGCGGTCGTGCGAGAATTGGCCCGGGGGATGGAACGGGTCGAGCGGGTGGAGATGGCGATCAGCGCGTCGAACCGCGCCAGCGCCGGGGTGTCGGTGGCGGTAGCGATCCTGTCCTATGTCGGACTCCCGGTAAGGCTGTGGCGCGGCGGACGCTGGACGAGCGGGTGTGGCTGGCACGAGATGCGGCGCGAGGATTTCAGGCTGGCGGACGGGAGCGGATTGGGGCCGCGGCTGGTCGCGCTTGCGGACGTGCCCGACCCGGCGCTGGTGCCCGAGCGGCTGCCGGGGCGCCCGTCGGTCGTGTTTCGCGCAGGGACCGAACTCGGCTTCCAGATGGTGGCGCTGTGGCTGTTGGGCTGGGCGGTGCGCTGGGGCTGGGTCCCGTCGCTTTTACGCTGGGAGCGGTGGCTGATGCCGCTCTACCGGATTACGCTGGGGCTGGGCAGCGATTGTTCGGCGATGCGCGTGACCGTCGAGGGCGACGGGGTCGAACGGCGCTGGACGCTGGTTGCGAGCGACGGCGATGGTCCGGAAATCCCGGTGCTGGCCGCACAATTGCTGGCCGAGGACATGCTTGCCGGAAAGGTCGCCCCGGGTGCGCGGGATGCCTGGGACGCGCTGACGCTGGACCGGTTCCAGCCGCTGTTCGCCGCGCTGTCGATCCGTCACGAGGCGGTCGAGCGTCCGGCGCCTTCCCCGCTGTACATCCGGCTGATGGGCTGGCGCTTCGCTGAGTTGCCGCAGACGCTGCAGGCGATGCATTCGGTGCAGGCGGATCAGGGGTCAGCGGGCGAGGGGCGGGTCGAGCGCGGCCGCGGCCGCATCGCGCGGCTGATCGGCGCGATCATGCGGATGCCGCCCGCGGGTGCGTATCCGGTCCATGTCCATTTCGACGTACGCGACGGGCGCGAAACCTGGACGCGGGATTTCGGCGGGCATCGCTTTCGCAGCGAATTGAGCGACTGGGGCGGGGTGCTGGCCGAGCGGTTCGGGCCGCTTCGCTTCGGTTTCGCACTGCCGTCGGATGCCGCGGGATTGCGGATGGAATTCGTCCGCTGGAGCGTCTTTGGCATCCGCCTGCCGCGCTGGCTCGGTCCGCGCATCGATGCGCGCGAATCGCAGCAGGAGGGCCGGTTCCGGTTCGAGGTCGAGGTGCGGGTTCCGCTGATCGGAATGATCGTCCGCTATACCGGGTGGCTGATCCCGACGACCGGCTAGCGCAGCCAGCGCGCCATTGCGGGGAAGGCAGGGCGCGCCAGCGATGCCGCCTGATGCGTTTCGGCGGTCATGCCGTAATATTGCAGCATGGGGACGCCGATGCCGCCGCCGCTGCGATAGGAGTTGAGATAGGTCGCGCCGCCACCCTTGTAGCCGCCGTCGTGGAAAACGATTGCGGGGTCGATGCCGATCTCGATTGCCGCGGCATAGGACCAGGCCATCGCCGCCATCTCTTCGGAGGGGTCGCCATCGACCTCGGGGCGGGATTGGCGATGCGCGGGGTCCGTCACCGCGATATGCCCGGCCTCGTGCAGCAGGTCGCCCGGCCAGGGCAGGCGATCGGGATCGAAGATCAGCGCGCCGTGCCGCACCGTCGCGCCGGGAAGCAGCGTATCGTCCGCCACCGGCTCGGCGATCACCGCAATGCCGATGCGTTCGAGAAAGGGCACGATGCGGGCGACGATCGGATCGTTGAAGCTCATTACGCGATGCTAGGGCCGGCCGGCGGGTCGGGGCAACGAAAAAGGGCGGCCCGTTGCCGGACCGCCCCTTTGATCGCATCGCGAAGTGCTTAGCGCTTCGAGAACTGGAAGCTACGGCGAGCCTTTGCCTTACCGTACTTCTTGCGCTCGACCGCGCGGCTGTCGCGGGTCAGGAAGCCCGCTGCCTTCACCGGCGCGCGCAGCTTCGGCTCGTACTTGGTCAGCGCCTGGCTGATGCCGTGCTTGACCGCGCCGGCCTGGCCCGAAAGGCCGCCGCCCTTGACGGTGCAGATCACGTCATACTGACCGTCGCGCTCGGTGATGCCGAACACCTGGTTGATGACGAGACGCAGCGTCGGACGTGCGAAATAGACTTCCTGATCGCGACCGTTGATCGTGATCTTGCCGGTGCCGGGCTTCAGCCAGACGCGAGCGACGGCGTCCTTGCGGCGGCCGGTCGCATAGGCGCGGCCATAGGCGTCGAGCTCCTGCTGACGCAGCGGCATCGTGCTTTCGACGGGCGCGGCCGGTGCGTTCAGATACTCGTCGGCGCTGGTCGGCGCGTCGGCAGTAGCGCCACCGGCAATCGCACCGAGATCGGAGAGGGACTGGCGGTTATCGGACATTATGCGCCCACCTTGTTCTTGCGGCTCATGCCGGCGATGTCGAGGACCTCGGGGTTCTGCGCTTCGTGCGGATGCTCCGCACCCGCATAGATACGCAGGTTGCGCATCTGCTGACGGCCCAGCGGGCCGCGCGGGATCATGCGCTCGACAGCCTTTTCGAGGACGCGCTCCGGGAAGCGGCCTTCGAGGACCTTGGCGGCGGTGATGCCCTTGATGCCGCCGGCATAGCCGGTGTGCTTGTAATAGACCTTCTGGCCCAGCTTCTTGCCGGTGAAGCGCACCTTGTCGGCGTTGATGACGATGACATTGTCACCGCAATCGACGTGCGGGGTGAAGCTGGTCTTGTGCTTGCCGCGCAGCACATTCGCGATCACGACGGCAGCGCGACCGACGACCAGATTCTGGGCGTCGACGATATGCCACTTCTTCTCCACCTCGGCCGGCTTCACCGACTTGGTGGTCTTCATCAGCGCCTTCATGGGGCCGGGGACCTTTCGATTTGAAACGCAATCGCGCCACCCTCTCGGGCAGCGCGGTTGATGGGCATCTGACTCACAGGGGGCAGAAAGTCAAGCAAATGCGCGGGTTTCTTGGCGGGTATCAGAATACCATGAGGCTTTTGCCGTCCCGTTCGGGCGGAGAAACCGTCACGGCGCGAGCGTTTCGCGGTCGATCCAGGTCCAGACGTTTGCGCAAGCGGATACGGGCCAGGCTTCGATCACCGGCAGGTCGTAGCTGTGCAGTTCGGCGATGCGGTCGCGCAGGCGCGCGGCGAGCAGGGTGGTCGTCTTGAACAGGGCGGGCACTTCCTCGCCATGCTCGACCTCGCCCTCCCAGCGATAGATGGAGGTGCAGGGCGCCAGGATGTTGACGCAGGCGGCAAGTCTCTCCGTGGTCACGCTCCGCGCGATCCGTTCCGCCTCGTCGCGGTCGGCAAAGGTCGACCACAGCAGCGCGATATCGCTCACCGGATGCGCCCGGCGGAATGCGCGCCCCGGATGGTCGCGACCACCAGCAGCGCGCCAACCAACTGATGGAGTGCGGCGAGCACGATGTTCATCCCGCTCATGACGGTGGCGATGCCGAGCAGGATCTGAAGTCCGAACGCGCTGTGGATCGCGATCGACGCGCGGCGATCGATCGCGCGCACCTTGCGTGACAGCATCACCAGCGCGGCGACGGCGACCCATGCCCACCAGCGGTGGATGAAATGGACGATCGCCGGATCGTTGAAGATCGCGAAGCCGACGCTCTCCCCGGCGGTCGTCAGGCCAGGGAAGAAGCGGCCGTTCATCAGCGGCCATTCGTCGGTGACGAGCCCGGCGTTGAGACCGGCCACCAGCGCGCCGAACAGCAGCTGGACGAACAGGATCGCCGTCGTGGCGACGCCGATGGCGGTCAGCCGGGCGGGGCGGGCCGCCGCGCTGCGGGCGAGCCCGCGCAGGTCGAGCGCGACCCAGACCAGCGCGGCGAGGATCGCCAGCGCCATCAGCAGATGGGTTGCCAGCCGGATATGGCTGACATCGGTGCGCTCGCTGAGGCCCGAGGTGACCATCCACCAGCCGACCACGCCCTGCATCCCGCCGGCGACGAGCAGCGCGACCAGCTTCCAGCCATAGCCGCGCGGAATCGCTTTCTTCACCGCGAACCACAGCAGCGGCAGCGCGAAGGCGACGCCGATCAGCCGACCGAGCAGGCGGTGGGTATATTCCCAGAAGAAGATCGCCTTGAACCCGGCCAGGGTCATGCCCTGGTTGAGCTGCTGATATTCCGGGATGCGCTTGTAATTGTCGAATTCGGCCTGCCACTGGGCATCGGTCAGCGGCGGGATGGTGCCGCTGATCGGCTTCCACTCGGTGATCGACAGTCCCGATTCGGTGAGGCGGGTGATGCCGCCGACCACGACCATAAGCACGATCAGCGCGGCGACCGCGTACAACCAGTTGGCGATGGCGCGGGGACGCGCGCTGGCGGGCAGGGGAGTCGCCTGAAGCATGGCCAGCGATCTACTCCGCCGGGGGGCGGAAAGCTATGTGTGAAAGGGGCTTGCTACCGTCGGGCGGTTGCCGGCGAGATCACCTGTCCCGATTAAACATCGTCACCCCGGTCGCAGTGCCGGGGTCCACCCTCCCTCCGTCCCACCCTCAGGGAGGAGGGCTACGCTTGCCCGGACGAACGGTCGATCCGAGCCCCTAACCTCCGGGATGTGCCTCCCGGTGGATCCCGGCACTACGGCCGGGATGACGGGGCGGCGGCGGAAGGGCGCTCCTCCGATCAGGCGCGCGCTTCGCCTTCGACTGTGGTCTCGTTCCAGCGCAGCGCCTTGAGCACCGTGTCGACGATCTGCTCGGCGTTCAGGCCGGCCTCGTCATATTGCTTCTGCGGTGCGTCCTGGTCCTGGAAGATGTCAGGCAGGCGCATCGTGCGCAGCTTCAGGCCGGCATCGGTGAGGCCCTGGTCGCTGGCCATGGTCAGGACATGTGCGCCCATGCCGCCGACCGCGCCTTCCTCGACCGTGACCGCAACCTCGTGGCTGGTCAGCAGGCGGCGGATCAGGTCCTCGTCGAGCGGCTTAGCAAAGCGGAGGTCGGCGACGGTGGTCGACAGACCCTTTGCCTCGAGCGCGTCTGCTGCCTTGAGCGCCTCGGCCAGGCGGGTGCCGAGCGATAGGATCGCGACCTTCTTGCCCTCGCGCACGATGCGGCCCTTGCCGATCTCGAGCTGCCGCGGAACCGCGGGCAGTTCGACACCGGTGCCGTTGCCGCGCGGATAGCGGACCGCGATCGGGCCATCGTCGTAGAGCGCCGCAGTGTGCGTCATATGGACCAGTTCGGCCTCGTCCGCCGCCGCCATGATCACGAAATTGGGCAGGGTGGCGAGATAGGTGACGTCGAAGCTGCCGGCATGGGTGGCGCCATCGGCACCGACCAGCCCGGCGCGGTCGATCGCGAAACGAACCGGCAGGTTCTGGATCGCGACGTCATGGACCACCTGGTCATAGGCGCGCTGGAGGAAGGTCGAATAGATGGCGCAGAAGGGGCGCATGCCCTGCGCGGCCAGGCCGGCGGCGAAGGTCACCGCATGCTGTTCGGCAATGCCGACGTCGAAGGTGCGGTCGGGATAGACCTTACCGAAACGGTCGAGCCCGGTGCCCGAGGGCATGGCGGCGGTGATCGCGCAAATCCGCGGATCCTTTTCCGCATCCTTGATCAGCTGGTCGGCGAAGACATTCTGATAGGCGGGCGGTCCCGGCGGGGCCTTGGCCTGGGCGCCGGTGATGACGTCGAACTTCTGGACGCCGTGATATTTGTCCGCCGCGGCCTCGGCCGGGGCATAGCCCTTGCCTTTCTTGGTTACGACATGGACCAGGACCGGGCCTTCCTTCGCATCGCGGACATTCTCCAGCACCGGGATCAGATGCTCGAGATTATGGCCGTCGATCGGGCCGACATAATAGAAGCCCAGTTCCTCGAACAACGTGCCGCCGGTCGCCATGCCGCGCGCGAATTCCTCTGCCTTGCCCGCTGCGGCGGTCAGGCGGGGCGAGAGCTTGCGGGTCACGCGCTTGGCCAGGCTGCGCAGGCCGAGATATTCGGACGAGGAGATCAGTCGCGCGAGATAGGCGGACAGGCCGCCGACCGGCGGTGCGATCGACATGTCGTTGTCGTTGAGGATCACGACCAGCCGGTTGCCCGCGGCGGCGGCGTTGTTCATCGCCTCATAGGCCATGCCGGCCGACATCGATCCGTCGCCGATCACCGCAATGCCGCGGCCGGGCTTGCCCGACAGCTTGTTGGCGATGGCGAACCCCAGCGCTGCCGAGATCGAGGTCGAGCTGTGCGCCGCCCCGAACGGGTCATACTCGCTCTCGCTGCGCTTGGTGAAGCCCGACAGGCCGCCGCCCTGGCGCAGCGTGCGGATGCGATCGCGCCGACCCGTCAGGATCTTGTGCGGATAGCATTGGTGACCCACGTCCCAGACCAGACGATCCTCGGGCGTGTTGAAGACATAGTGAATCGCGGTGGTCAGTTCGACCACGCCCAGACCCGAACCCAGATGGCCCCCGGTGTGGCCGACCGCCGAAATCGTCTCGGCGCGCAGTTCATCTGCGAGCTGTCGCAGGTCGGCAGGCTTCAGCTTGCGGAGATCGTGCGGCGTCTTGACCGTATCGAGCAGGGGCGTTCGAGGAAATTCTGACATCGGCAGGTGATAGACCAGCCTTTGATCCAAGTCGATTATTGTGATTCAGCAGCCGTGATGCAGATTTGGTGCAGCCGCCAGGCTCGCCTGCCGTAGCGTCAGTCGCAGTCGGCGCACTTGCCGCGGACCTCGATCACCGGGCGAACCGGCGAGAATCCGGTGTTCTTCGCCGCCGAGCGAACGGTCTTGGTGATCGCGTCGTCATCGATATGGGTGGTCTGGCCGCAGCTGTCGCACACCAGGAAGATGCAATCGTGCAGGCAGTCGGGATGCGCGTTGGCGACATAGGCGTTGGCGCTTTCCACCCGCCGCACCAGATTCGCGCCGACGAACAGGTCGAGGATACGATAGACGCTGTTGGCGGCGACGCGCCGGCCCTCCGCCTTCGATACCGCCTCGGCGATGTCATAGGCGGATGCCGGCTTGTCGAATCCGGCCAGCGCCTCGAACACGCGTTCGCGCATGCTGGTCCATTGCTCGCCGGACTTTTCCAGCGTGGTCTGGGCTGCGCGCGTCAGGTCATTGCCCGCGTGCTCGTGATGATCGTGGATGGCCATGACATCAATTTAGGCGCGCGGGGACGCCCCCGCAAGCGGATCAGTAGGTGGCGCGGCGGTTGAGGTCGTGGCCGAGCGCGACGAAGGAAATGCCGACCAGCGTCCACAGGATCTCGTCCCCGCCATGCGGCATGCTGAGCGCGCCCGCCATGACGCCGATGCCAAAGGCGCCGACCGCTGCCGGCATCATATAGCCATGGGTGACGATCCCGCGACCCAGCGCGATGATGCCGAACAGGATCGCGAGGACCAGCCCGACCTCGTGGATCGCCGGGTGCAACAGCGAACCCGCGGCCGAAAACAGTGCAAACAGGATCGTCGTGCCGACGCAGTGCGCAAGACACAGGCCGCTGAGCCCGATCGCGATACGATCGAGTCGACCGTCCAGTCCGCTCCAGACGCGTGACAGGGGGAGAGTCGTCGCCATGAATCGCGATATAGACCGGCCGGCATGAAGTTACAACATAACATCGCAGCCGAAATGACGCGATGCCGATACGCGATCAGCCGAGCCAGCCGTGTCGTGCGGCCCAGGCCATGAACAGCTCAGGCCAGGCGGCGACCGGCTTGCCCGCCGCGAGTCGGAGGCCGAAGCCATGGCCGCCCTCCTCGAACAGGTGCATGTCGGTCGGGACGCCTGCCGCGCGAAGCGCCGCGCGCATCCTGAGGGTGAAGTCGACCGGCAGGGTCGCATCATCCTCGGCGTGGCAGAGGAAGCAGGGCGGGGTGTCGGCGGTGACCTGGGCATCCAGCATCTGCCAGTCGGTGCCGCTGCTGGCATAGACGCCGGAGGTCGCGACGCCCTTCGCCAGGAACGGGTCCATGGCGATCGCCGGGTAGAGCGGCGCCGCGACCAGCGGTCTGGCGTCGAGCGAATCGGCAGCATCGACCGGCGTGTAGGTCTTGACCGCATGCCGGGTGGCAAGGTCGCCGCACAGATGGCCGCCGGCGGAATAGCCGAGCGCGGCGACGCGTTTCGGGTCGATCTTCCAGTCGGCTGCGCGGTGGCGGATCAGCCGCATCGCCCGCTGCGCATCCGCGAGCGCGACGTTGCGCGGATCGGCCCAGCCCTGATCGGGCAGGCGGTAGAAACAGACAAAGGCGGTGACCCCGCGCGCGGCCAGCCAGGCGGCGAGCTCATAGCCTTCCTTGTCGATCACCACCCGGTGATAGGCGCCGCCCGGGGTGATGAGCAGCGCTGCGCCATTGGGATTGGCGGCCGGGAAGACGTCGAGGCGTGGCGTGCGGACCTTGACCATCGCCCGGTCGCGGATCGCGGGATCCTTGCTCCGTTCCAGCACCTCGTCGCGCAGCGACGGGTTGGTGAGCCCGGGCGCCTCGCCGGGCCAGAGCTTCACGCTGAATGCGGGCTCGGGAAAGGGGGCATGGGCGGGCGCGCCCGCGTTGGCGGGGTGCGGGAGGAGTGGCGCGGTGAGCGCGGCTCCGAGCAGCGTGCGTCGGTCGACCGGTGTCATCTTGGCATCCTGCGTCGCCGGGGGCGTCAGGGCAATGGGGCGGAACAGGGCGGGGGTGCGACGAAACCCGCAGCTGAGAGGACCGGAAGGGGGTGGGCTGGCGTTATCGCAGCCCGGTGCCCATCTGTGCGGCATCGTTTCCATGATGACCGTCGCAGGAGGACGAGCATGAAGATCCTGATGGTGCTGACCAGCCACGACCAGCTGGGCGATACCGGCAAGAAGACCGGCTTCTGGCTGGAGGAATTTGCCGCGCCCTATTACACCTTTCTCGACGCCGGCGCCGAGATCGTCGTCGCCTCGCCCGAGGGCGGGCAGCCGCCGCTCGATCCCAAGAGCGATGCGCCCGATGCCCAGACCGAGATGACCGAGCGGTTCAAGGCGGATGCCGACGCGCAGGCAGTGCTGGCCAACACGGTCCGGCTCGATTCGGTGCGGCAGGAGGATTTCGACACGGTCTTCTATCCCGGCGGCCACGGCCCGCTCTGGGACCTCGCCGAAAGCCCCATATCGATCGCGCTGCTGGAAAGCTTCGACCGCGCCGGCAAGCCGATCGGGCTGGTATGCCACGCCCCGGGCGTGCTGCGCCACGTCAAGGCGGCCAATGGCGACCCCTATGTGAAAGGCCGCACGGTCACCGGCTTCACCAATAGCGAGGAGGCGGCGGTCCAGCTGACCGACGTGGTCCCGTTCCTGATCGAGGACGAGTTCACCGCCCAGGGCGCGGATTACCGCAAGGGGCCCGATTGGGGCGAATTCGTGGTGACCGACGGAAAGCTGGTCACCGGTCAGAATCCGGGCAGCAGCGAGGCCGCGGCGCGCACGCTGATGACGAAGCTGGCCTGACCCGGCGACGGTGGGCCGGATGCTGCTCTAGGGTACAGCATCCGGCCTGCCCCCGAGGGGCAACTTGTGCGGGCTCAGCCCGAACCGAGATAGTGCGACTGGGCCGCCTCGGTCGCGCTGACCGCGAGCAAGGTGCGGGCCTCCGATGCCGAACGCGGGCGGGCGCCGCCGCGATCCGACGAGGCATCGAGTACGCGGTCGAGCAGCACCTGGCCTTCCTCCCACCAGCCGATTCCGCTGGCGGCGTTCAAATGACCCTGCGGTCCGGCATCGACGAAATGGCTTCCCCAGTCACGCGACAGCGCGCGGGCGCGGTCGATCGAGATCCAGGGATCGTCGGTGCTGGCCACCAGAATGGAGGGGAAGGGGAGCGCCTTGCGCGGGGTCGGGCGAAAGGCGGCGAGCTCGGGCGCGTCGCTGCGCTCGACATCGGCCGGGGCGACCAGCAGCGCGCCGACGACCGGATAGCCGAAGGGCTGGTTGGTCAGTTCGGCCCACCAGGCGACCGCGAGACAGCCCAGCGAATGCGCCGCAAGCACCACCGGCGCCTGGGCATTGCGGATCGCCTGGTCGAGCTTGGTCACCCAGGCATTGCGATGCGGCGTGTTCCACATGCCGAGTTCCACCCGGCTGGTATCGGGACGCGATTGCTCCCACAGGGTCTGCCAGTGCGACGGGCCCGAACCACCCAGGCCCGGAACCGTGAGGATCAGCGGCGAACCGCTTTCGATCGGGGTAAAGATGGACATATCCGTTCTCCGTGTGGAGGGGCTTGGCCGGTAGGATTGAAGTAATTCCCACTCGATCGATAGGCAATAGGCCTGCGACGAAATGCAGAGCCGGTGCGCCGGACCGATGCGCCTGTCCTTCGTTCAATGCGAACCCTTGTTTTTCAACTCCTTGCCGACCCATTCGCCTCCCTCGAACCGATAGTCGTACAACTGCCAGGGCGAGCCCGAAGCCACCGCTTCCTTGCGAAATGCCACCATCATCCGGTCGCCGTCGCTGCGGATGGTGATCGCGCCATACACATTGACCAGGCGGCGGAACCGTTCGTTGAAGAAGTCGGTCAGTCGCTGCCGCGCGACCTTGCGCTCGGCCGGGGTTGCGGCGTCGCGTTCGGCATCGAGCAGTTCGGCCTGCTTCGCGACTTCGGCGGCGCTCAGCTTGCGGCTTTCGGGGGTGGACCGCAGGATCTCGGTACACAGGATCAGCGGCCGGGCGCCGCGCCCCTTCTTGCCGAGCAGCCCGAGGATCTCGGGCCGGGGATGGACATGGCTTTCCTCGTCGCCCGAGGAGACGACGAAGGCGAAGGGGTGGACCGCATCGAGAAACTCGTCGGTCACGTCCGCCGATCCGTGATGACAGCATTTGAGCAGGTCGGCGCCCAGCCGTCCGCGTGCCTGCTGGACGGCATCGCCCAGCGGCGCGCCGGGGGCGATGCCGCCATAGTGGCGCAGCAGCCGATCCTCCGCCGGGCGATTGAGATCGCCGCCGAAGATCACGCGCAGATTGCCGTGCTGGAGCTTCAGGATGACTGAATGGCCGTTCTTTGTCTTGCCGACATCATAGCCGCCATCGCCGGGCGCCGCGCCGAAGGTCGGAAGCGCGGGGGCGCCGCCCGGGCCCGCCTCCGGCACTGGTCCGAGTATCTCGATCGATGCGTCGGTGGCGCCGGGGGCGAAGCCGGGCAGATAGGTGCGGCCGTCGGCGCCCATATCTCCCATCCCGATCGCGGCCATGTGGACATCGGCGAAGCGGGCCGGTGACTGGAGTGCGGTCCAGAGCAGCTTGGGATAGCGTTTCGAGCCGCGCGTCGCCGGATCGGACAGGAAGGTTTCCAGCCCGGCGCGATCCGGGAACAGCTGTATGCAATAGCCGGACTGGCGCGGACCCAGCACATCGTCGCGCGCGGTCGAGACCCGTTCGACCAGGCCGTTGTGATAGACGGTGTCGAAGCGAATCCGGGAATCGTCGAACAGCGGCTGGAAACCCTGATAATGATCGCTGTCGGGATGGGTGATCACCGCTGCGGCAAAGTCGGCGCTCGCGCCGGTGTAGCGGAACTTCCACTTCAGGAAGCGGTGCATGTTGGTACCTTCACCGGCATCGACGATGATCGTGCGCTGGCGGTTGCCATCGGGCACGCTGACGATGCAGCCATCGCCCTGGCCGACGTCGAGGAAGATCATCTCCAGCAGCGCCTCGTCCTGGCACCTAGCCCGCTCGATCCGGTAGTGCTGGACGCCGACGCGGTTGGTACGCGCGTCGAAGCTCTTCCAGTTGACGATGTAATGCGCGGCGCTGGCGGGATCGGGATCGACGTCGAGCCAGTCGCCCCAGATGAGATATTTCGCCTTGAGCCCCGATGCCGGATCGGCCGGCGAAATCTTGCTGCTGAAGTCCTTGAAATAGACGCGCATGCTGTGCCCCCGTGACAGTCAATGATCGGCGCGACCCGGGGTGTGGGCGGATGATAGCATCACATCGTTGCAGATACGAGGCTTCAGCTACGAGACTTCAGCTACGAGATGGGGGTCGATGATTGCGCCGTGCGCCCGATCCGCTACAGCGCGGCGATGGCCAAGCAGCGCGCAGACCAGATGCTCGTCGATCGCGGGCTTGTCGAAAGCCGGACCCGGGCGCAGGCACTGATCATGGCCGGGCTGGTGTTCGCCGGCGACCGCAAGGTCGAGAAGGCGGGCCAGACGCTGGCCGAGGATGTCGCGATCGAGGTGCGCGGGCGGGACCATCCCTGGGTCTCGCGCGGCGGGATCAAGCTGGCGCACGCGCTGGACCATTTCGGCTGGGACGTGAGCGGCGCGGTGGCGATCGATGTCGGCTCGTCGACCGGCGGCTTTACCGACGTCCTGCTGACCAGGGGCGCGGCGAAGGTCTATGCCGTCGATTCGGGCACCAACCAGCTCGCCTGGAAATTGCGCCAGGACCCGCGGGTGATCGTCCACGAACAGACCAGCGCGCGTATCCTTACGCAGGCGCATGTCCCCGACCCGATCGACCTGGTGGTGTGCGACGCGAGCTTCATCGGTCTGGCCAAGGTGCTCGACGTGCCGCTGGGTTTCACCCGGCCGGGCGCCCGGTTGATGGCGCTGATCAAGCCGCAGTTCGAGGCGGGGCGCGAGGAAGTCGGTAAGGGCGGGGTGGTGCGCGACCCTGAGGTTCATGCCCGCGTCTGTCGCGAAGTCTCCGACTGGGTCACGTCGAAGGGCTGGCGGGTCGAGGGGGTGGTCGAGAGCCCGATCACCGGGCCCGAGGGCAATGTCGAATATCTGATCGCCGCGCACCGGGACGCGGACTAGCCGACGGCGGCGCGTGCGGCATGCGGCATGCCGCATCGGGACGTCGGATTGGCCTTTGCCGAACGCCGATCGTCTATATTAGGGGAGCGCACGGCGGGGGCCGTCACGTACAGGGTTGTGAGCGGGGAGTGGGACATGGGCGAGATCGCATCCAGGGGGCAATTGCGCCTGGCCTATTTGCGATGGGCGATGGTGACGGTGCCGCTGATCCTGCTGCTTGGGTTCGTCTCCGCCCGGCTCTATCCCGCCGGGGCACAGAACAGCTGGTATGCGGCGCTGACCAAGCCGGCCGCGACGCCGCCAGATCTGGTCTTTCCGATTGCCTGGGCGACGATCTACATCCTGGCCGGCCTCGCGGTGGCGATGATCCTGAACGCGCGCAGTGCGCCGCGGCGCGTCCCGGCGCTGACCCTCTTCGTGGTCCAGATGCTCGTCAATCTCGCCTGGTCGCCGCTGTTCTTCGGGCTGCATCAGGTCGGGGCGGCGTTCATCCTGCTGTGCGTGCTGGCAGTGCTGGTGGTCGGCTGCATTGCCCTGTTCGCGCGCATCCGCGTCGGCGCGGCATTGTTGATGCTGCCCTATCTGGCATGGCTCTGCTATGCGGGCTTCGTCCTCTACCAGATCGACCGGCTCAATCCGAATGCACAGGCACTTGTGCCATCGGGCGCGAGTGACCAGATCATCATCAACTGAATTCAACCGATTGGGATCATCATGCAGACCGACAACCGCCTTTTCGACGATTTCGTCAAGTTCGTGAACGGCGCCGCCGGCACCGTCGCCGGCATGGCGCGCGAGGGCAGCGAGGCAGCGCGCGAGCGCACCCGCGAATGGCTGGGCGGGCTCGACTTCGTCAGCCGCGAGGAGTTCGAGGCGACCAAGGCGATGGCCGCCGCCGCCCGTGACGAAGCCGAAATCCTCAAGGCCCGCATCACCGCGCTCGAGGCGCAGCTGGCCGGCAACACCCCTGCAACGCCGAAGGCCGCCGATTGAGTTTGCACCGATTGTCCACAGTTTTTCGACAGGGTTCCGCACGCTGCGCTTGTGCCGCCAAGGGGCGGCCGGTTAATCCCCTCCCTGCGTTTCGGGGGTGGAGGTTGTGATGCTCGACGAGGCCGAGTTCGACCGGGAAGACGCCGCGCCGATCGATATGCTCGAGAATTACTATGCCGCGCATGGCTGGAGCCATGAGCGGGAGGACGACGAGATCGTCGCCAAGGTCAAGGGCAGCTGGACCGAGTATGAGCTGCGCGCGATCTGGCGCGAGGATGACGGCGTGCTCCAGTTCCTTGCCTTCCCGGACATCCGGGTGGCGGAAGAGCGCCGCGCCGCGGTCTATGAGACGATGGGGCTGGTCAACGAGCAGCTCTGGATCGGCCATTTCGAATTATGGTCGGCCAGCGGCATCCTGTTGTACCGCCATGCCGCGGTGCTGGACGGCGACGAGCCGAGCCTGTCGCTGTCGCGTGCCGAATTGCTGGTCGAAAGTGCGATCGACGAGTGCGAGCGCTTCTATCCGGTGTTCCAGTTCGTCCTGTGGGGCGGCAAGAGCCCGGCCGAGGCCATCGCGTCATCGCTGATCGATACCCAGGGCGAGGCGTGAGCCGGCCCGCGGGCACCGGCATCTGGCTGGTCGGATGCGGCAATATGGGCGGCGCGATGCTGCGCGGCTGGATCGCCAGCGGCGTGCCCGCGGGGTCGATCACCGTCATCGACCCGCAGCTGCCGGCGGCGCCTGACGGCGTCGCGGTGGCCGCGGCCATCCCCGATGGTGCGCCCGACATCCTCGTGCTTGCGGTCAAGCCACAGCTCCTCGAGCCGGTCGCGCGCCAGTTCGCCGATGCGGGCGTGTCCGTCCGCCTGCTGATCTCGGTGCTTGCCGGCGTCGAGGAAGCGGTACTTGCGGACGCATTCGATGCCGGGCGCGTCGTGCGGGCGATGCCCAATCTGCCGGGCAGCATCGGGCAGGGCGTCGTCGCGATGCATGCGGCCGATGCCGATCCTGCGGCGCGTTCCGAGATCGAGGCGCTGATGCGCCCGCTCGGCCTGGCCGAATGGATCGAGGACGAGGGTCTGTTCCACGCGGTCACCGCGCTGTCCGGCTCCGGGCCAGGCTTCGTCTATCGCTTCATCGAGGCGCTGGCCGGGGCAGGGGAGGCGCTGGGCCTGCCGGCCGATCAGGCGCAGCGTTTCGCCATCGCGACGGTCGAGGGATCGGCGGCGCTTGCCCATAGCAGCGGCGAGGCGCCGGGCGTGCTGGCCGATCGCGTCGCCAGCCCGGGCGGAACGACCCGCGCCGGCCTCGATGTGCTCGACGATGGCGACGCGATGAAGCGGCTCGTCCACGACACGCTGTCGGCCGCAGCACGGCGCAGCGCCGAACTCTCCGAAATCGCACGCAAATAACGCGGAACGCGAAGCGCGCGGGCGTGTTGTTGGCTCCGATCCCCATTTCAGGACGGAGTCGAAACATGACCACGGCCACCGAAACTCGTGACAAGAACGGCCGGTTCACCGGCAGCAAGAAGGATGGCAGCGAAACCGGCAACGGTTCGCGCGGGCTGGGCGCGCTTGCGGGCGCAGTCGCCGGCGGCGCCGCGCTCGGCGTGCTCGCGATGCTCGGCCGCAAGGCGATCGTCCAGGCGCCCAGCGCGCTGGCCGGCGACTGGGTCGATGCGCTGGTGCTCGAGCACAAGGCGGTGATGAAGCTGTTCGACGCGATGGAAGCGACCGACGAAAACGCCACCACGCGCCGCTCGGTGCTGCTCGCCCAGATGAAGCATGCGCTGATGAAGCATGCGATCGAGGAAGAGAATGTGATCTATCCGGCGCTGCGCGACGCCGGCAAGCAGGCCGAGGCCGACGAGCTCAACAAGGAGCACGGCTATGTGAAACAGTATCTCTATGAGCTGGAGAACATGCCGAACGCCTCGCCCGAATGGCTGCAGACCGTGCGCAAGTTCCGCGCCGACATCGAGGCGCATGTGAAGGAGGAGGAAACCGATCTCTTCCCGATGCTGCGCGCGACGCTCAGCGAGGAAAAGAACAAGGCGCTGACGCTGGCCATGAACAAGGAAGGCTTCAAGGTCGCCTGAACCGATCGCCCCTCTTCGCCGCTGGCGGGGGGGGGCGTTCGCTTATTTGCCGAGCCTTGCGACCCGGTCGCGCTCGCTCTCGGGCACCAGCCCTTCCAGCACTGCCCAGAAGCCGCCGACCGCCTGACGGTCCGCCCGCGAATAGGCCGCGCTCATCTTCTCGCGCAGCGCCTCGAACAATTCCGCTTCCAGCGCCGCGCCGCTTTCGGTCAGCCGCAACAGCCGCTGGCGGCGATCCCTGTCGCCGGTGCGCGTCTCGACCAGGCCGCGTTCGGTCAGGTCGCCCAGCACCCGGCCCAGCGATTGCTTGGTAATCGCCAGCAGTCCCAGCAATTCGCTGACGGTCAGGTCGGGCTGTCGCGCGATGAAATAGAGCGCGCGGTGATGTGCCCGGCCCAGTCCCTGATCGGCCAGACCCGCATCGATCGACCGCGTCAGGTGCGAATAGCCGAAATATAGCAGCTCGACGCCGCGCCGGATCTCGGGCTCGCGCAGGAACAGCGGGGAGGCAGGAATTGGGGCAGCCATGTTGACCATTCTTGCCACCGCGCGTAGTCGTCCGCAACCCGAGTTGAGGAGTGGATGGCGAACATGGCGACGATCCTGGATTTCGAGTTCGAGGCGCACACCAACCCGATCGCAGCCGACGATCGGACCGCACTCCTCGCCAATCCGGGTTTCGGCAAGATTTTCACCGATCACATGGCGGTCATTCGCTATTCGGCGGAAAAGGGCTGGCACAATGCGCGGATCGAACCGCGCGCGCCGCTGCAGATCGATCCTGCCTGCGCCGTACTCCATTACGCCCAGGAAATCTTCGAGGGGCTGAAGGCCTATCGCCTGCCTGACGGCGGCGCGGCGCTGTTCCGGCCCGAGGCGAATGCGAAGCGGTTCCGCGAATCCGCGCGCCGCATGGCGATGGCCGAACTGCCCGAGGAGATGTTCCTCAGCTCGATCCGCGAACTGGTCGCGGTCGACCGCGACTGGATCCCGGAGATCGAGGGCGGCTCGCTGTACCTGCGCCCGTTCATGTTCGCCAGCGAGGTCTTCCTGGGCGTGAAGCCTGCATCCGAATATCTCTATATCGTCCTGGCATCGCCTGCCGGCGCCTATTTCAAGGGCGGCGCGCCGTCGGTTACCCTCTGGGTGTCGGAGGATTACACCCGCGCAGCCCCGGGCGGCACCGGTGCCGCCAAGTGCGGCGGCAACTATGCCTCCAGCCTGGTCGCCCAGTCCGAGGCGATCCGCAACGACTGCGACCAGGTCGTCTTCCTCGACGCTGCCGAGAGCAAGTGGGTCGAGGAACTGGGCGGCATGAACATCTTCTTCGTGATGGACGACGGATCGGTGATCACGCCTCCGCTGGGCGGCACGATCCTGCCGGGCATCACCCGCGAATCGCTGATCACCCTGGCGCGCGATGCCGGCGTCGACGTGCGCGAGGAGCGCTATTCGATCGACCAGTGGGAAGCGGATTCGAAGAGCGGCAAGCTGCGCGAGGCCTTTGCCTGCGGCACCGCCGCCGTGGTCACCCCGATCGGCCGCGTGCGCGGCCGAACCCGTGATTTCGTCATCGGCAATGGCGGCCCCGGCATCCTGACCGAGAAGCTGCGCACCGATCTGGTCGCGATGCAGCGCGGCGAGGCACCCGACCCGCACAACTGGCTGCAACGGCTTTTCTGAGGCTTCCCAAGCGCGGCGATGCCACTATAAGCCGCGCTTCCCGGTGGGGCGTCGCCAAGTGGTAAGGCAACGGTTTTTGGTACCGTCATTCGCAGGTTCGAATCCTGCCGCCCCAGCCATCCGAATCCTCGTGATTCGGCCTTAACGCTTTGAAAGATCGACAAGTTTCGACGCGGAGGCGGGAAGCTCAGTTGGACTCGGTCGGACCGGGTACGCCTGATTTGGACGGCTATTGTATCGTAAATTGTATCGCGTTTTTCAGGTGCCTGAAGTCGGCTGGAGTCGGTCATTGCACGCACGAAGCAGGCGCTCATCCTCGCCGCTATCGATAATCTGAGATCCGGGGCTCTGCAGGACCTGCTCACGCCTGAACCCTCGATCGAAGTCGCCACCAGCGGCGGGAAGGTCTGAACCGCCCCGGGTTTGCCGGAGGCCTTGGGTCGTAAGTCACGCTGCCATATCGATATTGTCCGCGGCAGCATAATATTGCTCTTCGGCTTCGGCAGGCGGGATATTGCCGATGGGTTCGAGCAGGCGACGATGGTTGAACCAGTCGACCCATTCGAGCGTGGCATATTCGACGGCTTCGAAGCTGCGCCACGGCCCATGCCTGTGGATCACCTCCGCCTTGTAGAGGCCATTGATGGGTCTCGGCCAAAGCACTGTCGTAGCTATCGCCGACGCTACCGACCGACGGCTCGATCCCGGCTTCGGCGAGGCGCTCCACATAGGCGGTGCAGGCATATTGGGCGGATTCAACCGGTCGCTATGAATGGATGAGGCCGCCCCGATGGGTCGGCCGGCGGCCCGAGGTGAGCAGCGTCCGTGACCAGTGTCTCGCCCGGCGCGCGGTTCCATCGATGGTCGGTCGGAAGCTTGTGGATCGGAGGCGGCCCCGGGAGCCGTGTCGCCGTCGGTGATCAGAGCTGTGAGGGCAGGGAACCAGCCTTTGCGGGCAGCCGACCCTAACTGTTCGGTCGGCTTCCTATGGGCTGACGTACGAGCTTATCGGAGAACCTCATATAGATATTGACATGGTGGTATTATAGACGAATTGTCACATACAAGACGCAGCGTCGGACAGGGTGAGGGAAGTGTCATGCAAATTTTGTCACAGCGCAGCTTAGGCAAGCGAATCCGTCGGGAAATTTGCTCATCAAAATCTCGTAGAGTGGCGCAAGCGTTGTTGACTGCAAGTGTGCTTTCGCTCGCGCCGATGGGGTCCTCGGCCTCGGCGCAACCGACTGCTGACCCCGCCGCACCTGACCAGTTCACCTGGCTCGCAAAGGCGCGTGATCCCAAGGCTCTGGATTGGGCTGCCCGGCAGTCCGAGAAGACGATGCAGCGGCTTACCGCCAGCCCGGAATTTGCTGCCGTCGAGGCTGAAATCAAGCAAGCGCGCGCTGCGAGTTCGCCGGCACCCAATATTTTCCTGGTGGGAGACAAGGTCGTCCGCTTCGTGCGGAACGATGAGTACAAGGCTGGCGCCTTTTACGTTGCGCCGCGGCAATCGGCTGCCAATGGGCGCGCGATCGACTGGCGGCTTGTGCTTGACGTGGGTGCTCTAAATGCCCGCGAAGGCAAGCAGTACGAGGTCATGTTCCTGAACCTGAACGTTCAATGCATGCCGAAGGCAGAGCGTTGCCTGCTCCCGTTCGGCAATGGTGGATCCTCGTTCGTTGAATATCGC
The DNA here is from genome assembly GCF_039652585.1 of Sphingomonas rustica. Taxonomy (NCBI): domain Bacteria; kingdom Pseudomonadati; phylum Pseudomonadota; class Alphaproteobacteria; order Sphingomonadales; family Sphingomonadaceae; genus Sphingomonas; species Sphingomonas rustica. The sequence goes on from NZ_JBDIZK010000003.1 coordinate 61,267, forward strand.
GAATTTGATTTTTCAGCTGGCGAGTTCGTCAAGGGCGGCTTCCACAGCCCGCCGACTCGCGGCGATTTCGCATGGCTCGACCCCCACACCATTCTCATCGGGTATATCGGCAAGCCTGCCGACCAGCTGGCGAGCGGCTTTGCGCAGACGATTGTCGCCTGGAAGCGCGGAACGCCGATAGCGGAAGCCAAACCGGTTTATTCAGCCAAGCCGTCGGACTCGATGGTGAGCGCGACGACGATTGGAGCGGGCGCCACGCAACGGGGTCTTCTCACTCGAGTCGTGGACTATTCGAACTTCGAGCTCTATTTCGCCGGACAAGACGGGACCGTCGAGCAGCTCAGACTTCCCACCAGACTTCAGAATTTCGGTACGGCATTTGTGACCGGCAACCACCTTGTCGTGCAACTGGCTGACGCAGCGGTGATCGAGGGCAAGGCCTATGCCGCAGACACGCTCATATCATATGATCTGAAAGCGCCGGAAGGTCACCGGGTATCCACGGTCTATGCGCCGGCTTCTGGGTCCTACGTCAACGACCCCTTCGAAGGCATAGCGGGAACCGGGGACGGGATCGCATTTGTCGAAACTCGCAATCTCAAAAAGACTCTCGTGCTGGCGCGGCCGACGTCACGCGGCTGGTCGATCACGCGCTCGCTGTCCGCGCCGTCCGGGGTCGCGATGACCATTCCCGGCAATGACCGCTTTGGACCAGGGCTGATCGTGCGGCAGACGGGATTTCTGCAACCGACCCAGACAAGCCTCGTGCTGCCAGGCCGCAAGCCGATCCCACTGTTCACCGGCAAGCCGGTTGTGGACGCCAGCAAATATGTGGCGGAAGTTCATTCGGCCCGGTCTCGCGACGGGACGATGGTCGATTACTATCTGGTTCGGCCCAAGCAGGCAAAGCCGGGGCCCATGCCCGTCATTCTCTCAGGCTACGGCGGATACGGCATAAACGTGGAGCCGAGTTACTTTACCGGTGACCTCGGGCTGGGGCTTGTGGCCTGGCTCTCGCGCGGTGGCGCCTTCTCGCTTGCCGCTATTCGTGGGGGTGGTGAGCGCGGATCGGCATGGGCCAATTCGGCAAAGGGCATCAAGCGGCAACGCACATTCGACGATTTCGCCGCTGTCGCGCAGGATATGGTGAATTCCGGCATCACCACGCGAGGAAAGATCGGCAGCTTCGGGCGGTCGTTCGGAGGCTTGCTGTCGGCCAACATGGTAACCCAGCAGCCCAAGCTGTTCGGCGCTGCCATCGTGGGCGTGCCGGTCACCGATCTGTTCAGGAGCGTTGACGATGGCAGCATCATCGATGCAGGTCAGACCACGGAAACCGGTGACCCTAAGGATCCCAAGCAGGTTCCTATAATGCTCGGCTATTCCCCCTATCAAAATATACGTCGGGGCATACGGTATCCCCATGTCCTGACCGTCGTATCAACAGAGGACGGGCAGGTCGGGCCGGGCTTCGGACGGCGCTTCGCGGCGAAGCTGCAAAGTGTCGGTGCGGACTCGCTGCTTTTGGAAGGACCTACCGGCGGCCACGGTTTCCCCAGTGAATTTGCCAATCCCAAGGAGCACGCGGCGCAGGTTACCTTCTTCATCGAAAGCTTGATGAAATAGGCCCGTGCGATGTTCGATTTCTAACCGACTTCGACGTGCGGTCGACCCAGGCACCACCCCCCGACCGTTCGTTACGGGCTGCCGCCTTGCAAACCCTCGGGCGGACAGGCCTGGCCCCACATTGCGGGAGCCCGTCCATTTGGGCCATGGCGCGCTTGAGAGAATGACCGTGCGGGTTGTTGGCGAGACTGGGATCGGTACAGGCTAACGGGCTACATCCATAGTGCCGACGAGGCGCAGCCGGATGTCCGTCTCGCGCATGCGAACGATCTTATGTCGCCCGGCGCGGTCTCTTGCGCGACTGGTATCCGATACCGAACGAGCCAAAGGCGTCAGCGAGAACAGAAGATTGCGGGTTCGGGTACGGTGTGTCGAACTCCATGGATGATCTGAAACCCGCTCGCTCGGCCGTCGAAGAAGCGTCTGGGCATGTGACGCAACCCTTCAAGCGCGCATCAGCAATGCACCCCCATTCGCACTGCAACCGCTTGGATCCTCGCGGCGACGATATCGGACGGCGCGACGAGACTTTGGCTGGATTGATGATCAGCATCAGGAGCCGCTGTCCCTTGGTTACGACACTGCCCGCCGGAACCGCCGCAGAAGCGATACGGCAAAGGCCTCGCAACTGAACGCAGCATCGCTGCTCGAGGAAAGGGCCCGGGTCCGTAAGAACATGCCGTATCTCACCTTCTGCAGATCACACGCTGCCTCCGGGGAGTATGCCGATGCATGTCGGTGCAGGCGCTGCAAGCGTGACCGGTGCATGAGGTCGCCAACCCGATGGTGCGCGCCACATGTGCTCGACCCAACCAAAGGTCGTTGACCGGAAGCGAGTATTCGCGATCAGAGCCCTATCGTGGTTGACATCGTGATGGCATGGACGAATTGTCACAGATAAGGCTGCGCGGCTAGCGTTAGGATGTGTCATGCAAAGTTTTTCAAACCGCAGAGTTGGTCAGCAAACGCTTTTGCGGGCTGGCCGGGTCAATCGCTGCAGACTTGTGCGAGCTATGTTGGCCGCCAGCGTTCTTTCGCTCTTGCCGATGGGCGCTTCGGCCCTGGCGCAGGCTGCTGGCGATCCCGCAGCGCCGGACCAGTTCACTTGGCTCGCCAAGGGGCGTGATCCCGCGGCTTTGGATTGGGCGGCGAAGCAATCCGAGGAGACCATGCGGCGGCTTACGGCCAGCCCGGATTTCGCTGCCGTCGAGGCGGAAATCAAGCAAGCACGCGCTGCGAGTTCGCCGGCGCCGAGCTTTTTCCTGCTCGAAGACAATATCGTCCGATTCGTGCGCAACAATGAGTACAAGGCCGGCGCGTTTTACGTTGCGTCGCGGCGAGCGGTTGCCGACGGACGCGCGATTGACTGGCGGCTCGTGCTCGACATGGATGCTCTGAATGCCAGCGAGGGTAAAGAGTATGAGGTCATGTATTTGAACCTGAACGTTCAATGCCTGCCGAGGAAAAATCGCTGCCTTCTCCCGTTCGGTAATCGCGGATCTTCTTTCATAGAAAATCGGGAATTTGATTTTTCCGCGGGTGAGTTCGTCAAGGGCGGCTTCCACAGTCCGCCGACCCGCGGCGATTTCGCTTGGCTCGATACTGACACAATCATCATCGGGTATGTTGCCAATCCTGCTGATCAGCTGGCGAGCGGGTTCCCGCAGAGGCTGGTCGCTTGGAAGCGAGGCACGCCGATAGCAGATGCCAAGCCGGTCCTGTCAGCCAAGCCGCTGGACTCGATGGTGAGCGCGACGACGATTGGCGCAGGGGCTACCCAACGGGGCCTTCTCACCCGGGTAATCGACTATTCGAACTTCGAACTCTATCTCGCCGGACAAGACGGATCAATCGAGCAGCTCAAACTTCCGACCAGGCTTCAGAATTTCGGCACGGCTTTTGTGACCGGCAGCAAGGTTGTCGTGCAGTTGGCTGACACAGCGGTGATCGAGGGGAGATCCTACGCGGCAGACACGCTGATATCCTACGATCTGGAAGCCGCGGATGGCCACCGAGTATCAACAGTATACACGCCGGCAAAGGGCTCGTACGTCAACGACCCCTCCGAAGGCATAGCGGGAGGCGGCGATGGAATCGCTTTCATCGAAACCCGCGACCTCAGGAAGACGCTGGTGATCGCTCGGCCTGCGGCGCGCGGTTGGTCGATCACGCGATCACTGTCCGCTCCGCCTGGGGTGGCGATGACAATTCCGAGTAATGATCATTTTGGACCGGGCCTGATCGTACGGCAAACCGGGTTCCTGCAACCGACCCAGACAAGCCTCGTCCTGCCCGGCCGTAAGCCGATCGCGCTGTTCAGCGGCACACCGGTGGTGGATGCGAGCAAATTCGTGACCGAAGTTCATTCGGCCAAATCTCGCGACGGCACGATGATCGACTATTATCTGGTCAAGCCCAAGACGACAAAACCCGGTCCTGTGCCCGTTATCCTGTCTGGCTATGGCGGCTATGGCATAAATGTGGATCCGAGCTATTTCACAGGTGATCTTGGTTTGGGGCTCGTTCCCTGGCTTACGCGCGGCGGCGCTTTTTCACTTGCCGCCGTTCGCGGTGGCGGTGAGCGTGGCTCGGCATGGGCGAATTCGGCGAAGGGCATCAAAAGGCAGCGCACCTTCGATGATTTCGCGGCAGTTGCGCAGGACATGGTGAATTCTGGCCTCACCGCGCCCCGAAGGATCGGAAGCTTCGGACGTTCATTCGGCGGCTTGCTGTCGGCGAATATGGTTACGCAGCAGCCGGATCTATTCGGTGCCGCTATCGTGGGGGTTCCCGTCACCGACTTGTTCCGAGGCGTTGACGATGGCAGCATCATCGATGCAGGCCAGGCCACGGAGACGGGCGACCCGAAGGATCCCAGTCAGGTCCCGATAATGCTGGGCTATTCCCCTTATCAGAATATACGCAGCGGAATCCGTTATCCCCATGTGTTGACCGTGGTTTCGGCAGAAGACGGAATTGTTGGACCCGGTTACGGACGGCGCTTCGCGGCGAAGCTGCAAAGTGTCGGTGCGGACTCGCTGCTTTTGGAAGGGCCTACCGGCGGTCACGGCTTCCCCAGTGAGTTTGCGAATCCGAAGGAGCACGCGGCGCAGGTGATCTTCTTCATTGAAAGCTTGATGAAGTAGCGACGTCGGGGGCTTGCCGCCGAGCTCGCCACCCCCAGGCTCGAGTGACTTGCGCCATTATCCGCGTCGCTCATCGGGTAATCGACGAAGCACGCCCAAGCCTGCAATAAGGGCAACGGCCAGCCCCGGGGCAGCGAGCGCAGGGACAAGGGCAGGCGCGACCCCCGCGGAAATGATCAAGCCTGCCAGCAGCGGCCCCGCCACCGAACCGGCCCGGCCGACGGATACAGCGGCGCCGACGCCGGCGCCGAGTATTTCCGGCGGATAGGCCATCGGCCCCAGCGCATAGAGCACGAGCTGTCCGCCGATCACAAAAAAGCCGGCGGCAAACACGCCGAGGATCAGGGCATCGTTCGGGCCCAGTGAGAGTATCAGCAAAGCTGCGACCATGCCGGAATAGGCCGTGGCCAGGACGATGCTCGGCCGGCCGATATCGACAAGGCGTCCAAGGACGAGACTTCCTACCACCGCCCCGCCGTTCATGATCAGGGCAAACCTGGCAGCTTCGGCGCCGGAAAAGCCCTGGGAGACCAGCAGCGATGGCAACCAGTTCAGCAAGAGATAGACGACGAGCAGCGTGAAGAAATAGGCAAGCCAAAGCCGCAGCGTGATTGCCGAGCGAGTGCCCAGCAGCTTTGCGTCACGCTCGGATTCAGATGAAGTCGCAACCGTGCCGCCAGTCCGCTCGGCCTTGGAGCTTGCCGCCGGTAAGCCGAACGCAATCGGGATCAGGAGCAGGAGCGGCCCGAGCCCACCGGCCCAGAATACCGCTCGCCACTCCGCCCCCCCGTGAAATCCCAAAAGGGCTCCTGCGGCGGCGCCGCCGATCGGGAGGCCGCAATACATGAAGCTGAGCGCCGTGGCGCGATAGCGAGGAGGAGCGGATTCGGATGTCAGGGCGATCAGATTGGGGAACGCACCTCCCAGGCCAAGGCCCGCCAGCAGGCGGACGGTGACCAGGATCGGGAATGTCGATACCTTGGCGGTTGCGAGCGAAAACAGCCCGAGCATGAGCATCGACAGCAAGAGAGCGGAGCGGCGGCCATATCGGTCCGAGAGCCTTCCCCCAAGCGCTGCACCGATCATCAGCCCGACGGTGCTTGCGCTCATGAGGATGCCCATTTCGCCCGGCGAGAAGCCAAGCTCGCGCGAGAGCCCCGGCGAGGCGACCCCCATCGACTGAATATCGAGTCCCTCAAACACTGCTATGAGAAAGCAGATGAAGATGATCGTTGCCGCGCCTGGCTTCTGAACCTTCATTTTTTTCCTTCCGCGGGGATCGTGCCCGGGATCCGCATCCTCGCTCCGCTTCGATCCGGACAGGGCAAGTAAGGGCAGATGTCCCAGCCTTGGTCGACCATCTTCTTCCTCCAACCTCAAGCCGCTGCCCGGCGTCAATATTTTGCCTGACCGGTAAAATCGGACAACCCGATATCGGGAGGATGGTGCTTGGAAAATGACAAACTGTCTATATATGTTTGTTGTATCAACCGGAGCGCCCGGGTTTCACCGCAGCTCGATTAGAAATGGCAGGGGATGGATGGACGTTCGGGCTGATACTTTCGTGCGCGAAACATCATTGGAGTCGCGAGCTCCCGCGCACATGATCGATATCATCGGGTCGGCCGACCTGGCGGCGCTTCTGACGATGGACGATGCAATCAAGCTGGTGAAAACAGCGATGATCGACGTGTCAGCGGCGCGAAGCTGGGCGCCCCATCGTTGGGTCGAGCAACTGGAGCGCGGCGGAGCGATGGCGCTGATGCCTGGCGGAATGTTCTCCGACAACCGGTTCGGCATCAAGGTGTTAAGCCTGTTCAAGCCAGCAGCCCGGGGGAGTCTTTCCGGACATCAGGGGGCCATGCTCCTTTTTGACAGCGTCGACGGTCGCCCGCTGGCGATCGTGGAAGCGAGCTCTCTGACGGCGCTTCGGACCGCAGCCGCCACGGCGGTCGCAACAGATGCCCTGTCTCGTCCGCAATCGCGCGTGCTCGCATTGCTCGGGGCCGGCGCGCAGGCGGTTCGTCATGTCGAGGCGATGACTGCCGTCCGTTCGTTCGACGAGATCCGCATTTGGGCGCGGGATCGGACCAAAGCGGAGACCTTTGCGGAAAATCATCTCCGGGGCTTCAAGACCGTGACGGTCGCCAATGACGCCCAAACGGCGATAATCGGCGCCGACGTCGTTTGTACGCTCACGCATTCGGACACGGCGGTTGTGCGAGGCGAATGGCTCGAGCGGGGCCAGCACCTGAATTTGATCGGAGCGAGCACAGCCGCGTCTCGTGAAGTTGATGTCGAGGCGGTCAGGCGATCGAGGTATTTCGCGGACTCACGCGCAAATGCACTTTTGCAAGCCGGAGAGCTTCGGGACGCCATCGCTGCCGGCATCGTTGGCGAGGATCACATCGCCGCCGAGATCGGCGAAGTGCTCGGTGATGCGGCGACGGGCAGGGAGGGACCGGACCAGATCACCATTTACAAGTCTCTGGGACACGTCGCTCAGGATATTGCCGTTGCCGGGCGCGCCTTTGAGTTGACGTCGGCCAGGCAATGGCATGGGCGGTTGCCATGGTGAGTACTGGTCGGAATTTGGTGCGCGGGCCAACATCCTGACTCATCCTCGCGGGCCTGCATCGCACTTGCGCAATCGCCTTCGATGCTGTCCTGCGTGCTGACTTCCGGCTTGGGATTGCCACGCGGGCGCCGATCGCTGCGGCCCGCTGGCACTTCACGCCGCTTGCGACAGGACTTCGATCAGCTGCTCGATGTCGTCACGTCCGTTGTGGACCGATGGAGCGATCCTGATCTTGTCTGGCTGTAAAGTGACCGCGATCTGAGCGGCCGTCAGCTTTGCCTGGAGCCGTTCGCGCAACCCGGGCTTTTCGAAAGCAACAAACGGACCTGCTGCGTTTCGTGGCGTGAGCGGCGTATAGCCCAATCCTGGCAGAACATCTTGCAGGCGGCTCAACAGGGGCGCCCGGTGTTGCGCTATGCGGTCCACGCCGATGCTGCTGATGTAGTTCATGGCCGCCACCGCGATCGTGAGACTTCCCCATGCGGGCGTACTGACTTCGAACATGCCGGCCGTGTCAGTCGCAAGCGACCAATCTCCTCCGGCAGGTCCCGGTGGTTGGCTTGGCAAAGCATGCATCTGGTATTTCTTGACGCCGCGCCAGCCGAGTTGCACTCGGCGCAATTGCGCCAGTCGGTCCGCGCGAACGTATAGAAACGCGGCGCCGAAATCGCCCATCAACCATTTGTAAGTTCCGGCACAGCAGAAGTCGACGCCCGAGGAGCGAACGTCGATCGGCATCGCCCCCGCTGCCTGAATGATATCGGCGAACACCAGCGCTCCGCGGGCATGCGCAATCTCGCACACGCGGCGCAGATCATGCGTGTGTCCGGTCAGGCTGGAAACGAGCGTTACCGCCACCAGGCGCGTGCCGGGTACGATCGCTGCTTCCAGGGCGCCATAGTCAATCGTGCCGCCGGACGGCGCGATAACGGTCAGTGGCATGCCCAGCTTGTGGCGCTCTCCGTACATCGCCAGCGATGCACTATAGTGGAAAGAATCGGTCACGACGCCGGCACCCGGCCCGAGATCCAGAGCGGCCGCGATCAGGTTCTCACCCTCGTTCGTGCTCGGGACAATCGCGATTTCCCGTGGATCGGCACCGATCAGGGCGGCGAATGCAGCCGCCGCCGCATCGCGATCGTTATCGACGGGAAATTCGCGCCAGCCGTCCCTCCGCCTCGTTTCCAGATGCCGCCAACCCGCATCTGCCGCAACATCAGGCAGAACATGGGTATAGGCTGCGTTGAGATGAACGCCCTTGTGCGAAAAGGCGGTCCGATCAGGCAGCGCGACAATCGCCCTGCCGGTCCCGGTCTGGTTTGAGGCATCCGAGCGAATAGCTGCAGATGCACTCACCGGGAGCGCTGCGGCCGCGTGAAGGATGTCCCGTCTCGTCAACATAATCGCTCTCCACTCGCGCCCTTCCGACTAAACGTCGTTGGAGACGAAACGTCAATGTCCAGCCTTGGCCTGGGTTGAGAGGGATGCGTCCTCAATCCGGTTTGCGGGCGATGTGGCCTGAAGCTGCTCCAGAGAGTGGCGCCACGCCGGGGTGGTGGTTACCAGATTGACAGAGTGTCTATGCGGGCACATTGTAAAAATGGGATGGCCTCGCAGGATATCCGGATCCGGGCACACTGCTTGAAAGGGGAATGAAATGGGCAACCGAGAACGAGATGCTTCTCTTGGTCACCGCTTGACGCAGTTGGGCGCCGCCAGCGCTTTGGCGGTGATTTCAGCGACCCTTCCCTTCCAGGCGGCCTGGGCGCAGTCGAGCGACGGACAGGCGGCGCAGTCGCAAAGCCCGGCTGCGAATACTGCGACCGCCGAGGACGCTGTTTCCGACATTGTTGTCACCGCCAACAAGCGGGAGCAGGGTCTGAGCACTGTCGCGGCCGGTATCTCGGCAGTCTCGAGCGACACACTCACCACCCGCAGCGCCGACAGCATTGCTGATTACATCGCATTCGTGCCGGGTCTGTCGATCAATTCCTACGGGAACACAGGTCACGGCGCGGTTTCCATTCGGGGCGTTTCCCCGCAGAGTGTCGGGGCCACCACCGCAACCTATGTCGATGATATCCCCGTCGGGCCCGCTAGTCCCGCAACGCGGGGATCGCAGTTTACCGTTGATCTTGATCCAACAGATCTGGATCGAGTCGAGGTGCTAAAGGGGCCGCAGGGTACGTTGTACGGTGCTTCCTCGATGGGCGGGGTCCTCCACTATGTGACCCGGGCGCCAAATCTCGCAAGGACCGAACTCACGGCGAGCCAGGAACTGAATTTCATCGATGGCGGTGAGGCCGGCGTCAAGGTTCGCGCTGCAATCTCGACCCCGATCGTTACCGGCAAGCTCGCAGTCCGTGCGAGTGGATATTACCGCTATTCCGGCGGATATATCACGGATCTGGGCATCAGCGGTAAAGGCGCCAATCGTTCGCGCGACTGGGGCTTTCGCGGTTCGCTGAAATACGCGCCGACAGGAAACTTCTCGATCCGGCTGGATGCAGTGCGCCAGCACAGCAAGTCGGATGGGGGCGCGAACGTAGACTATGTTCTCGCAACGAAGGCTCCATTCTACGGTGATCTCGAACAGCGCCGCTACGTTGCCGAGCCCTTTGGCGTGGATCTTGAACTCTACTCGGCGTCTATCAACTGGGACCTGGGGCCGGGCACGCTGGTCTCCGCAACCAGCTATTCGAAGTTCGATACGTCCGTTCAGTATGATGCAACCGATCTTCAAAGATCCTACAATTCCATTTTCCCTGTAGGTCCTGCAACCCCGCTCGGGCGTGGCTATGACGGCAGCGTCAAGAAGACCACGCAGGAAGTGCGTTTTGTCTCGAACCGATTTGGTCCGGTCGAGTTCATGGCGGGCGGGTTCTACCAGAATGAAGACCTGTTCGAGGTCGCCAGCTATCGGAGCTTCTTGCCGAGCGGACAGATCGCGCCAGTGTCCCCGCGGATCATCGCGAACCGCACCGCGGGTCTTACGGAATATGCCGGGTTCGCAAATGGCACCTTCTACCTCACCGAACGCCTCGATATCACTGCCGGCTATCGCTACAGTTCGATCGATACGGACAACCTGAGTGTACGGACTGGCGTGCTTGTGAGTCGCACCGCTCCGACGACCCCCTTCACAAGCACTTCCGGATCGTCCGAGAATGCGAGTACCTATCTGGCGGGAGTCCGCTGGCGCCCGACGGACAGCCTGTTGCTTTATGGACGCGCAGCAAGCGGTTATCGGCCGGGAGGCGGTCGAACGGTGCCGCCCGGTTCACCGGCGGGGTTCGCGCCTTTCTTCACGTCTGACAGCCTGTGGAGCTATGAGGCAGGCGCAAAGCTGCGCACCCTGGGCGGCAGGCTGCTCGTCGAATTCGACGGCTTCTGGATCGACTGGTCGAACATCCAGGCACTCGAGCCCGTGGCCAACGACGCAACGGACGGTAATGCGGGCAAGGCGCGCAGCAAGGGCGTCGAGTTCCAGGCGTCCTATGTTCCCGTTCGCGGTCTGACGCTTGGGGGGAACTTCGCCTACACCGACGGGAGGTTCACCGAGGGGAATATCGTCACTCAGGTGACTCCCGGCCAAAAGCTCTATTTTGTGCCGGAATGGACAGCAGGTGCCTACGCCGAATATTCGGCACCGGTCAGCGATACGATGTCGATCACCTTCGGGGGCGACTGGAACACACGCTCCTCCCAACTCGACTCAAGCCGCCGTACGCTGGATGCCTACGCTCTCTGGAATGCTCATGCCGGTTTTCAAACCGGCCTCTTCTCTGTAAATTTCTACGTGAAGAATCTGACCGACAAGCGTGCATTGCTAGGCAGCGTGATTTCCAACAGTTACAGGCTTCCATATTACCCGTTCACGATTAATCAGCCCCGGACCTTCGGAATCATTCTCAGTCAAAAGTACTGACTGCGTAGAGGGGGGCATTTCCTTGATCAGGAAAGGGGCCGCGCTTCGGCGCGATCCCTTTCCGTGTTGATCTCGCCATGTGGATGAGAACCGTCCCGCGACGACTCTTTTCTGACATCAATCGAGCGACTGCAGCGTGAAACGCGAATCATCAGTGATTCGGCAATTTCCCCGGCAAACGACGGGCTGCAGGCGATCCTGTTATCAACCCAGACGCCGGCGGGAATGTCGGCCGTGCACCCCGCTGCCCTGGCCGGGCGCGCGGCAGAGGATGCCTTCAAGTGGCTGGGGCTCTTATTCGCTTCCGGGGGCTGTACGGCGGCGCGATGTTTTGGTGCCCGCGGTTCCTGGGGTGGTCGAAGGCTTCTCGGCATCCCCATTGTCACTATCCTTGTTAATCTTGCTGAGCAGGTTGTAGATGCTCGCGCGGCTGATCTTCATGGCATTCGCGACGTGGGTTACCGAGTGGCGTGCCTGGAAAAGGCCATCACGATCGACCATTCCCACCAGTTCGGCGCGCTCGGCGCGCGTCAGATTTTCGATCGGCTTGTTGACGCGAAGCGAATAATCACGAACCAGATAGCTGACATGCTGCTGGAGGTCGTTCCGGTAAATGGGTTCCGGCCGTTTAAGTTCGGTCGATGCAAAGCTCGTCATCGTCGCTATCGCGCTGTCCAGAACGCTGACGTCGAGATTGACGCAGAGAAAACCGATCAATTCGTTCTCGGGATTGCGAAGGCCGGCTGTGATGGACTTGGTGCGACCCTGTGATGGCAGGGCTTTCTCATAAGGGCCGAGGACGGATTCCTCGTCAGGAAAAGCGTCCTTGGCGCCCTTCAAGTTCGACAGGTCGCCAGCCTGGCGTTGCGTGAAGCTGTTCCATATCCGCACGATGCGACCCGTCCGCAGATCGTGCAGAACGACTTCGGCAAACGGATGCAGCAGAGTCGCAATGGCTTCGCCCACTGAAAAATACGCGCTGAAGGGATCGACCGTTTCGGGCGGAGGGGCGAGCTTCTTCTTGGTGATTGCCATCTAAAATGCCTCAAACAGTCGATCTCGGGTTTCGCCCACGATATGTGTGGGGCGGTAGGGGATGCAAACAGTCCGCGCGACAGACATTTTGTCAAGGCAACAGCGCTGCGCGCACATCCGACGAGCCCATGATCCATATTGCGTTGCAACGGCGGATTGACTGGACATGCGGCCAGCATCTCGGGCCTGGTGCCGGCTCACGGCTCGGTCCCCGCGTTGCCTGACAAAATGTATATGCCGGGCTGGATTTCGCCTAATGCACGAGTCCGATACCGAGGTGCAGCGGTAGCGACGGTTAGAAACGTCGCTACTGCTTCCAGGTTACAAAATAGCTAAATGGACTTGACGTCGATCCTGATTGTTACGACGGTAAGGCAGTGGGGGTCGAGTATCGTCGGGAACGCCACGTGCTCGCCCAGCAGGAAAAATGGTCAGGGGAACTGTGTGATGCGAGCTGCCCTCGGAAGTGCCAAGGTGATGTTGTCAGCCAACCGCATGCACGCGAGGAAAGCGCTGATGCTGGCGACCGCCGCTGCGTTCTTTCCGTCGGTGGCGATGGCACAGGTTGCCGCTGGCGATCCAACCGCCACCGCGCCCGTGGCGACAGATGCCCAGGACGAGCCGCAATCTGGCCCTTCGTCCAATGACATCGTCGTAACCGCGTACAAGCGTGAACAGCTTCTCAGCACCGTGCCACAAGGGATTTCGGTGGTCACCGGTGCGCAACTCGAGCAGCGCGGTGCGAAGAGCCTCGCGGACTTCATCGCATTGACGCCAGGCATCAGCATCAAGCCCGGTGGGGCGGCGGGCAACGGATCTGTCGCGATCCGCGGCATCCCGCCGCTTGTCGTCGCAGGAACCGTCTCCGTCTATGTCGATGATGTGCCGATCAGCGGTTCCGGCGGCGCATCGCGCAGCGGCCTGAATTCTCCCGATCTGGATCCCAACGACATTGAGCGTGTCGAGGTTCTCAAGGGGCCGCAGGGGACGCTTTACGGCGCATCGTCACTGGGCGGCGTGATCAAATATGTTCTCAAGAAGCCCAGCCTGACCAAGTCCGAGCTCAATACCTCGGAAGAGGTCAATATGCTGGACAACGGTCAATTCGGCACGACGCTGCGCGCATCGGCGTCGACGCCACTCACCGGGAACCTCGCGGTCCGTGTCAGCGGTCATTATCGGCGTGACGCCGGCTATATCGACAATGTCGGACCTCTCGCTCGCGAAGCGGTGAACAATGGTGAGGCATGGGGTGTTCGCGGCGCATTATACTGGCGGCCAACTGACAATTTCAGTGTCGACCTCTCGGCATCGATCCAGAATTCGGTCGTCAATGGTTTCGCCTCCGTCGATCTCGATTGGGAAACGTCGAAGCCGCTGTTTGGGCGGGACAAGCAGGAACGCTACACGCCCGAGAGCTTTCGCGTGCGCAGCGAAGTCTATGCCGCAACGCTCAAATGGGACACGTCGATCGGGACCATCCTGTCGTCCAGTGGCCTTTCCAATGTCGTGCCGCGTGCAATGAACGACCTGACATATAATTATGTCGGCACCGGCAGCGGGATCGAATACGCCACCCCGGCCAGTCAGCAAAGCAAGCTTGGTCAGAAGCAATTCTCGCAAGAGCTGCGCTTCACGTCGAATCGTTTCGGGCCGGTCGAGTTTCAGGCAGGCGCCTTCTATCAGCACGCCAATTCCGACGTCGCACTGAACTTCATTCCGTATCTTCCGATTGGTGTGCCTGACACGACGTCCGTCCCGTTGGCGCAGAACAGGCTTGAAGCGACTCTCGACGAATATGCCGGTTTCATCAATGCGACGGCCTATCTCTCGGAAACGTTCGACGTCACCGCTGGCTATCGGCACAGCCGGATCGACCAGCACAGCACATCGGTGCTGGCAGGATTCTTTTACGGCTTGCCGCCGGGCGCCACCGAAGAAACCAACACCGCATCGGGTGAAGATGCGGATACCTATCAGCTCGGAGCCCGCTGGCGGCTGACCCGTGACCTGATGTTCTATGTCCGCGCTGCGAGCGGCTACCGGCCGGGTGGTGCGCGTAGCCTGCCGCCGGGTGCGCCTGCTGATCTCAAGCCCTTCTTCGTATCGGACAGCATCTGGAGCTATGAGGCCGGCGTGAAGATGCACCTGCTGGGCGGACGTGTGACCTTCGATGCGGATCTCTTCCGTATCGATTGGACGGACATTCAGACGCTCATCTATGTCGGGCCCTTCGGTCTCACCGGCAATGGCGGCACGGCCCGCAGCCAGGGTGGCGAAGTCCAGGCATCGTTCGAGCCGGTGAAGGGGCTGATCCTGAGCGGCAACGCTGCCTATACCGATGCGGAATTTACCGAGGACTCGCCTGAGGTCCGGAAGGTCAAAGGCGAACGTATTCCAGCCATACCGAAATGGACGGCGACTGCGGATGTCAGCTATGCTTGGCAACTGCAGGACAATGCGCGCGCCTATGTCGGTGGCACCTACGCTTATCGGGGATCGACCTATGACTCGATCGCTGAGCCCTACACGGTCCCCGGCTATTCCACTGTCGACTTCCGGGCCGGTCTCGAGATGGAGCGGTTCGGTGTCAATTTCTATATCAGCAACCTGACCAACGAGCGTGCGATCACCGCGACGGCGCAAGGCTATTACAGCTTCTTCAATCCGCTCGTCGTCAACGTGAATCAGCCGCGCACCTACGGCCTTCGCTTCTCTCAAAGATTCTGATCCACACCGAAAGGAAATCGCCGCGGGTTCATGGGGATGGGCGAGGATCTCGGCGCGGCGTCATGGCGACGCGCTGCGGTTGTGAGTGCGCCCGTTCCGGAGGCCGATGCGGCCACCGGGCGAGGGACGCGGCATCATCATCTCGCGGATATGGCTGAGCGATGGTGGCGGGCGCAGCGGAAATGCGTTTCCGGGACCTTCGCCCATCGCCTGCCAGTCGCCGACTGCGCACTTGCACTAGGAGGGCCAAATCAATGAGCGGCGCGACCCTTTTCTTTCAACGATGGGCCGGGATCGGAACCGCGGCCGCCATGCTATTCTCGGCAAGCTGCACCCACGCGCAGAACGGAGAGTTTGCGCCTCCCGATGAGCGCCTGCTGATCCCGCCGGCGTGTTTGCGATTAGATCGCTCCGGGTTTTGCGGTGAAGCCGAAAGAAAAGCGTGGCTCGAAAGCAATCGCGTGTGGCGCGACCAACGATATTTCTACATCGGCTATTCGGACCATCGCTATGCCGATCCGCGCACGGCGTGGACCCAGAACGATTTCATTCAGGCTCAAGTCGGCGTGGAGGATCGCTATCTCTATGATCCTGTGGCGCGCCGCTACACGGTCGACCGCTATCTAGACGATCTCGTCAAGCGATATGGCGGAATCGACTCGGTTCTGGTTTGGCCATTTTACCCGAACAGCGGCATCGATGCACGCAATCACATCGACATGATACGCTCCATGCCTGGCGGCATTTCCGGTGTGAAGCAGATGGTCGATGACTTCCATCGCCGCGGCGTGAGGGTGTTGTTCCCAATGATGATGTGGGACCAGGGAACCCGGAAGCCCGACAAACCCTGGCCTGACGAACTTGCGGCAGTCATGAAGGAAGTGGGAGCCGACGGCATCAATGGGGATACGCAGCCGGGCGTGCCGGAGGCCTATAACCAGGCCGCGGACCGTATAGGCTACCCGCTCGTTCTGGAGCCTGAGCTGCGGTTCAACGACGCCATGCTTGCCAACAATCTGATGAGTTGGGGTTACTATCACGACAAGGGGTTCGAGTTCGCGCCGCGCGTCGACCGCTACAAATGGCTTGAGCCACGCCACATGGTTCATGTCAACGAGCGCTGGGCGCGCAGTAAGGTCGATCATGTTCATTACGCGTTCTTCAATGGCGTGGGGTTCGAGACCTGGGAGAATGTGTGGGGCATCTGGAACGGTCTTACGCCGCGCGACGCGGAGCTCATCCGCCGCTTCGCCACCATTTCCAGAGCAATTGCCCCGATGCTTCGAACGAAGGAGTGGGAACCCTATTCACCGATGGAGCAGGGCGGCGTGTTTGCCAGCCGGTGGCCAAATCAGGACCAGACGCTCTGGACGATCGTCAATCGCAACGGGTTCAGCGTTACTGGTGCCCAGATCGCCGTACCTGAACGATCCGGCGAGCGTTATTTCGATCTCTATCACGGCGTTGAGCTGACGCCGACGAGCGTGAACGGACAACGCCTTTTGAGCTTCGACCTCGAGGCGCAAGGTATCGGGGCAATTCTCGCGACGCGCGCGGCACCCGCGCCGGAAATTCTCACGCTGATGGCGACGATGCGGCAACTTTCGGGTTCTGCGCTCTCGGAGTTCGACGATAGGTGGCGGCCCTTACCCCAGGCTATCTTACCGATCGACCAAACAAAGCCCTATGCGTCTCCGCCAGATGGCATGCTCGAAATTCCCGGCGGCCGCTTCGTATTTTCCGTGCAGGCCGTGACCATCGAGGAGGACAAGGGGAATGTCGACGTTCAATATCCTTGGGAAGATAGTCCGCGCCGTGTGCATAAACGCGTGATGGATATCCCGCGATACTACATCGATCGCCATCTGGTCAGTAACAGTGCTTTCAGCCGGTTTCTCGCGAGCGGATACAAACCCAAGGACGACGGCAATTTTCTTCTGGATTGGCGCAGTGGGATCTTTCCGGTCGGCGCGGAGGCTAAACCGGTCACCTGGATTTCGATCGAGGATGCGCGTGCATATTGCGCCTGGGCCGGTAAGCGCCTTCCTCGCGAATGGGAGTGGCAATACGCGGCGCAAGGCAGCGATGGCAGAGTATATCCTTGGGGCAACGACTGGCGCGTTGATGCGGTCCCCGTACCGGACAAGAGCCGAAACCCGCGCGCACCCGACGCGCGGGGCCTGCATCCATCGGGCGCGAGTCCGTTTGGTGTCGAGGACATGGTCGGCACTGTCTGGCAGTGGACAGACGAGCATCGCGACGAGCATACAAGATCGGCTATCCTGAGGGGCGGAAGCTATTATCAGCCGCAAGGCGCTTATTGGTATTTTCCGCAAGCATATCGCAATACCGAGCACGCGCGGCTGCTGTTGATGGCGCCGTCGAAGGACCGTTCGGCGTTTATCGGATTTCGCTGTGCTGCGGACGCGGTCGGGGAAAACCGTAGCTGAGAATGGTTTGCGCCAACGGTTGCTCGCGGGCTCTACGGCCTGCGCCGTGGGTCGCTGGCCGTCCCGAGCGATGGTTCAAGATACCGGCGGGCAGGGCCTTCGACGTTGCCCCATCCCGGTGCGGACTGAACTGTCGAGCGCCACCCCGTCGCCTTACGGCTTCGGCTGCCGCTCCGCCATCGTCCGCTGGATGAACGCGGACAAGTCGTGCAGGAAGGGGGCGCGCGCATCATTGTCGCGAAAGATGATGTGCCCGCTTTCATAGCAGTGCGTGCTCATGCGGGTGCGGAGATCGGTCGGCAACTGCGCGGCGGCGATCGCATTGCCCTCGCACATGTTCAGCGGGTCAAAGCGGCCGGTTGCGACGAAGACACGCATATCCTTATCCTGCTTCATCGCATTGATGATCCAGGTCGGGTTTGCGCGCGCCAGCGGCGACACTTCCCAGGTCCTTTTGACCTCGGCGACGATCTCGGGTGTGACCCCGGGCTGATTGTAGATCCAGCGGTCGCGGATCGAGAGCTTCCTGGGGGCGGGATAAGGCGAATAACCGGTTTCGAGCCCGGCATAGGTAAGGTCGGTCGTATAACCAAGCTCGCCGCGGATATAACTGTCGACGAGTTCTGCGCTGCGCACGTCGCTGCGATCTTCGTCTATCCTGACGCGCATATCCTCGTCGCTGAGCGCCTTGCTGCCGTCGAGGCTCAGAGAGGTAGTCAAATATTGCTGGATGGGTACGACGAGCGTCTCGCGGTTAACCTGCGCCGGCGAGATGCCGGTGTAGCGCGCAAGCGTCGTGGCGATCGCCTCGCGTTCGTCTGCAGCGAGCGTGCCGCGGCGCGCAAGCGCGGGCATATAGACCGTCCGCGCCCAGTCCAGCGCAGCCTGCATCGTCGCCTCGCGGTCCCGCATCAGGTCCGGTGCAAGGCGTTTGTGATGGAAGGCCGCTGCGGTTCGCGCCGGGATGTGCATCGCGTCGTAGAACTCGGGCGGCTGCGGAATATTCGGAATGTCGCCCGAGAGCAGGATCGCTCCGGCGATGTCGACATGGGCAGCGCTCAGCTTTTCGGCCAGTGCCGCCGCCCGGAACACGCCATAGCTTTCGCCGGCAATGAAAAGCGGCTGGTCTCCGGTGCGGAACCGCGCCCGATATGCGCGAATGAACTCGGCCGTCGCGTTGACGTCGCCGGTCATGTTCATGAACTCAGGCGAGAATTCCGGGGCTGCCGGCCGGGAGAAGCCGGTTTCCATAGCGTCCATGAAAACAAGGTCGGTATCCGCGAGCAGCGTGTCGGGATTGTCGACCATACCCTGGGCCGTTCGGCGGCGTGGTCCCAGTCCGTCCATATGGATGATCGCGGACGCGACCAGCGGCCCTCCATTCCAGGCAAAGGTGATCGGGCGGCGGGGGCCCTTCGTCTTGACCACATAGGCGACGAAGAACAGACGACCGCGCACCTGGCCCGTATCATCGTTGCGGATCGGCACGCGACCGACCCTGACCTCGTAGGTCAGCGGTCCACGCCGGGTCTGGACGCGACGTTCGCTGACCACCACGCTCTCGTCATCGATCAGGCGGGGCGCGAGGGCATCCTGCAGGGCTTCGGCGTGAACCACTCTTGCTGGGGCAGCGGCGGCCGTGTCTGGCGTCATCATGGCGCGCGCGGCGGGGGTTGCCGCCACCATTAGCATCGTGCCGGCGAGGTATCGCAGTCCCACCGCGAAACGGACCCTGTTGCAAGGCTTCATGGTGACTCCCCTTGGATGGTCTGGCCGATGTGCCGTGACGGCTCATCGGCCGTCAAGCTAATTTGGACGTTCTGTCACGTAACAATCAGCTCCCAAGAGTGCTTTTTGATCAAGGTTTTTCCTGACAATTTGTCTTAATGGCTATTGACACCAAATCAGGGCGCGGCAAGTTTGCCGCACGATGTCAGGTGGTGACCTCGGTCGGCGCGATATTCCAGGAGATGATGATGTTGCGTCGCGTGGTTGTCCTGATTGCGTTGAGCGCGACGCTCCTTCAGTTCAGCCCGGCGGCGGCGGCGGCGGCGACCGATAAGCTCGAACAGGCAGCTCCGGTCGCAGACCAGCTAAAGGATTTTCCCGCGCCGCGGTCGATCCGTCGCTCCGGGATCATCGAGGGCAAGCGGATCGACTATGTCGTGACCGTCGGTGCAATCGATCTGCGCGACGAACGGGGCAGGATGCTCGGCGAGGTGGTGTACACCGCCTATACCGTCCCGGGATCTGCGATCGCCCGTCCCGTGACGTTTGCCATGAACGGCGGGCCAGGCGCCGCATCCGCGACGCTCAATCTCGGGGCGCTCGGACCCAGACGGATCGAACCCGGACATACGGCATCCGGCGCACCGATTACGGTCGAAAACCAGAACAGCTGGCTGCCCTTTACCGATCTGGTTTTCATCGACCCGATCGGGACCGGATTTTCGCGTAGCCGAGTTGACGAGGGCGAAACCAGAAAAGCGTTCATGACCGCCAAGGCGGACGTCAAATATCTGAGTGAGGTCATGTACCAGTGGCTTGCCCGTAACGACCGCATGAAGAGCGCCAAATATATGGTCGGGGAGAGTTACTCGGGGTATCGGCTACCCCGGATAGCCTATGAACTCCAGATCAACGGTGGGATCGGCTTTTCGGGACTTGCCCTGGTTTCGCCCTATCTCGATATCCCGGCCATGGGCGAACAGGATGCCTTGTCGCCGCTCCGCTACATGGCCATTCTGCCATCGCTTACGGCGTCGCACTGGGAGGAGGAAGGCAAGTCGCTTACGCCGGAGGCATTGGCGCCGGTCGAGCGCTACGCGCAGACTGAATTCCTCACCGACTTCTTTGCCGGGGCCTCGGATGCCGCTGCCACGGACCGTCTCTCCGCCAAGGTGGCTGACTATATCGGTGTGAACCCTTTTATCGTCCGTCGAATGGATGGTCGTCTGTCGCCCACGCTGGCGCTGCGCGAGCGTCATCGGGACGAGGGCGTCGTCTCGTCGGGCTATGATGCTCGCGCAAAGGCCTTGGACCCGTTTCCGGCCAACGAAAGTCGGGATTATTTCGATCCGATCCTCTCAGCAAGCGCGCCATACACAGCCGCAATAACCGACTTTGTCATGAACGAGGTGGGCTGGCGCGTGGATGGCCATTATCGCGCCCACAACTACGCGTTGTACGAGATTTTCGAGAACGACACTGCTGACACCGCGGTGGCCGAGTTGAGAAAGGTGATGGCCAGCGATGCGCGGTTGCAGGTGCTCATCTCGCATGGCTGGAACGACACTGCCTGCCCCTATTTCCTTTCCAAGCTGCTGATCCAGCAAATGCCGCGTAACCTGGTCGGCGACCGGCTTCGGCTGCGTGTCTATCCCGGCGGGCACATGTTCTATGATCGCGCGACCAGCGGCGCCGCATGGCGCGACGATGCGCTCGCCATGTATCGCGCCGGGAACGGCTCGTAATGCCGCCGCAACCAGCTGGTCAGGCCACGCGGGCCCAAAGCATGTAACATGCACACTGACGTGACCCCCGTTTTCTTCTCCAGTGGACCTCGAGCTGGAGTCAGGCTCGATCGAAGGCATGGACGATGAAGCGGAGCAGTTTCCGGAAGAGCAGATCATCGACATATTGAAGGAAGGCCGGAGGCGGGAGCGGGGGTGATGGACCTGTGCCGCCGGCACGGCATGGCGAGCTCATGGTGCTCGATCGCGAGCGCGATTGCACTTTCCCATGAACGGCGGTGGTCGCGTGTGGAATTGGCGACCGGCCACTCTGACGCCGGTAATTCGTCGAAGACCGAGTTGCAGATCGTCGGATCGCGTCCGAACCGCGTTCCGGCTTGTTCAGCCGTCATGGAACACGCAAGTCTGCTTCCGTCCCCCTATATCCTGGTGCTCACCGGGACGGGGTTGCTGATCGCGCTGGTCGCCTGGCTTCCGCTTGCGCTGAAAAAATTGCCGCTTTCGCTGCCGATCGTGTGCATCGGGATCGGCGCTGTGATCTTCCTCCTGCCCCAGATCACGCTTCGCCCGCTGCCGATCCGCTACCCCGAGGTGACCGAACGCTTTTCCGAGCTGATCGTGATCATCGCGCTGATGGGGGCAGGGTTGAAGATCGACCGGATATTCGGATGGCGGCGCTGGGCGGTCACCTGGCGGCTGCTGGCGATCACCATGCCGCTGAGCATCCTTGCGATCACCGTTCTGGCCACGTGGACGCTGGGCCTGCCGATCGCGGTTGCCCTGCTCCTGGGGGCGAGCCTTGCGCCCACCGATCCGGTGCTCGCCGCCGATGTGCAGGTGGGCCCGCCCAAGACGGGCGGGGAAGACGAAGTCCGCTTCGGGCTCACCTCGGAAGCAGGGCTCAACGACGGGGCAGCGTTTCCGTTCGTCCATCTTGCCATCCTGCTTGCCGCCAGCGCCGCCGCGGGAACGCCGTGGCTTGGCGAATGGCTCACCTACCGTGTCGCCTGGGAGATTGGCGGCGGCATCGTCGGGGGCTGGCTGGTGGGGCGCGCCTTCGGGTGGCTGACCTTCCATGTCCCCGCGGACTCCAAGCTGGCGAAGACGGGCGACGGCCTTATCGCGCTGTCGGCGACCTTCGTATCCTACGGGCTGACCGAGATCGTCCATGTCTATGGTTTCCTGGCGGTGTTCGTCACCGCGCTCACCTTCCGCCACACGCATCGCGAGCATGATTTCCATCACGAAATGCATACGATCATCGAGCAGCTCGAGCGGCTGGTGATGATGATCCTGCTGATCCTGTTCGGCGGCGCGATGGTGAGCGGGCTGTTCGCGCGGGTCAGCTGGACGGATATCGTCTTTGCAGTCGCGACGCTGGTGCTGATTCGACCGCTTGCCGGATGGCTCGCGCTGATCGGGTACCGCGCCGAGCGGAGCGAGAAGCTGACGCTGTCCTTCTTCGGCATCCGCGGCGTCGGGACGATCTATTATCTGGCCTATGGCATCAACCATATGGCCGTGGCGCAGGCAGAGCGCCTCTGGGGGATCGTCGGGCTGGTCGTGCTGTTCTCGATCCTGCTGCACGGGCTTACCGTGACCCCGATCATGCGGTCGCTCGATCGCCAGCAGGGCCGCGATCCGGATGCGGACGATGTGCCGCCGCCCGGGTTGAAAGGGCCGGCGCAGATGTGATCCGTTCGACTCGCAACCTGGCGGGCGAGATGGACCCCGGCTGGCTGCTGGACGGCCGCCCAGCGGCTCGGGCTCTTACAGTCAGACCGCGTGTCGCGCAGGTCCGCATGCACCATTAGCGGACCGGAACTCGCACTCGGAGCCGAGGCGTTGGCAGTTTCCGACGACCGGACAAATGGCCGTCCTGCTCGGCGATCTTCTCAAGCCGCCGACGACCCTCAATCCCCGATTTTCAGCATGTTCCGGCGCTCGAGATAGTCGAGAAACGCGAGCGTATCGGCGGTCACCGTCTCGACGGGGGCGCCATAGGCGTCGGCCAGCGCCTGGCAAAGGTCGCGCACGCTGATCGGGGTATCCAGCCGGTTCCAGATATCGCGGCTGGTGGCGGTGAGCGCGTAATATTCCCCGGTATCGACGCTCATCAGCACGGTTTCGTCACCGACATTGGCATCGAGAACCGACCCGTTGCGTGCAATCACCGCTTCCATCGCCACCATATTGAAGAACTCCCCAAGACTTGCCATCGGCACCGTATAGAAACGGACGAGGATCGTAGCGAGGGGGCGGCAGCGGAGCGGTATGAGCGACTATCATCTTTTCGGCTGGCGCGTGCGCAGCGCATTGCGGCTTCCCGATCTGCTGCCCTGGCAGGGGGATGCGCGCGAGCCGGATATCGTCGTCGAGATCGGCGCGGTGCCACCGCTTGATCCGGAACTGCCGAGTTTCAGCCCTGCCGTCCAGATCCAGCCGGCCGGCGTCCGGGTGACGATTCCGGCGGTTGCCGACTATTGGGTGGAAGCGGGACGGCGGATCGTGGTCCAGACGGCCCTGCCGCTGGAGGTGCCCGATATCCGCGTCTTCCTGCTCGGATCGGTGCTGGCGATCCTGTGTTTTCAGCGCGGCGTGCTGCCGCTTCATGCCAGCGGGATCGACATCGGTGGGCGCGTCCTGCTGATCTCGGGCAATTCCGGCGCGGGCAAATCGACGCTTGCCGCGGCGTTCGCCGGGCGCGGCTATCGGCTGCTCAGCGACGATTTGTGCGCGCTCGATGTCGACGGGCATCCGGGACCGAGAATCCTGCCCGCCTTTCCGCGTGTGAAGCTGTGGCGGGATTCGGCTCGGCAACTCGCGATCGCCACGGGGGGACTGGAGCGCAGCCGAGCCGAGCTGGAGAAATATCACGTGCCGGTCGCGCAGGGCGGGTTCCAGCTCGAGCCGCTGCCCCCGGCGCATGTGCTGTTCCTGCGATCCGAGCCCGGGTCCGGACCCGCGCGGATCCGGGCAATGAGCGGATTGGAGGCGCTGCGGCGCTACGATCTGGTCCATCGCTGGCGGTTGGGCCTGGGGCTTGGGAAACAGCCGGCCATGTTCAGGAGCATGGCCCGGCTGGTCGAGGCCGCGACGGTTGCGGAAGTGACGCGAAGCGACGATTTCGCCGCGTTGCCGGCGCTGGTCGACACGATCCTCGCGTCGGTGGGGACGCCGCCGCCATGACCGGCATCTACTGGCTGGCCTCCTATCCCAAGTCGGGAAATACCTGGCTGCGGCTGCTGCTCCAGTCCTATCTGGCGGGGGGCGCTGCGGTCGACATCAACGCGATCGTCCTGGGGAGCCATCGCACCCACGAGCGCGGGCAGTTCGACGAGGCGATCGGCATCGCCGCCGCGGACCTGACGGAGGCCGAGATCCTGGCCTGGCGTCCCGCTGCCATCCGCACCTGGATGGCGACGCAGCCCGAACCCGTCTATCTCAAGACGCACGAACTGCGCTCGCCGCTGATCGGGCGCGAGAGCCTGTTTCCCGCCGACCTGTCCCTCGGCGCAATCTATCTGGTGCGCGATCCGCGCGACGTGGCGCTGTCGCTGGCGCGGCATCTGAACATGAGCATCGACGAGGCCATCGCAGTGATGGGAACGCCCGATCACCGGATGGCGCGCTCGCGCCAGGGGTTGCGGCCCTGTCTGTTCGATCACTGGGGCAGTTGGAGCCAGAATGTCGAGGACTGGTGCGCGCCGCAGCCCTTCGCCGCCCATCTGGTTCGGTACGAGTCGCTGAGGGCCGATCCGGCATCGGCACTTGCAGGGATCGTGACGGCGCTCGCGTTGCCGCACGACCCGCAGGCAGTGCAGCGCGCGGTCGCGGCCACGTCGATCGAGACCTTGCGCGCGCAGGAGGCGGAACGCGGGTTCACCGAATGGCGCGACGGGCGCGGCTTCTTCGGGGAGGGGCGCGTGGCCGCGTGGCGCGACCGGCTGACTGCGGGGCAGATCGCGCGCATCGAGACCGACCATGGCGCTGCCATGCGCCGCCTGGGATATCGCGCCGTTACCGCATAACTACTGGTTGCTGCCCTCGGCCCAGCGGATGAAGCGGCCGGTCTGGACGGCGCGGGGAATCAGATGCTCATATTCGAAGCGCCGGGCTGTGGCCGCTTCGGCGTCGGCCGGCCACGTCTCGATCAGCTGCCTGAGGCGGGGCAGGTCCAGCATCTCGGCCGCAAGCGGGACGTTGCCCAGCCGCTCGATATCGGCGGCGAAACTGTCGCGCTGCGCCGACAGGCGGGTGAACCATTCCGGGTTCTGCTGGCCATAGCGACGCTCGTCCAGCAGGGCGGGGGGCAGGCGATCGGCCAGGGTCCGCCGGGCGAGGCTGCGTTGCTCGCCGCCCAGGAGATACTGGTCGCGCGGGATTGCCAGGCAGAATTCGACCAGGTCGGGATCGGCGAAGGGATCACGCAGTTCGAAGCCGTAATAAGCCCTCAGCGTGCCAAGCGTTTCCAGAACACGGATGCGCTGGGCCTGGAGGAATCGCGCGACCATCTTGCGGCTGTCCGGGCTGTTCGCGAAGCGCGCGCTCTCTCCCGACGACCAGAGCGTGGCGTCGAGATCGACCTGGCCCGCGAACTCGGCGCGGATCGCGGCATATTCGGCCCAGGGATGTTTGCCGGGATGGCGGCGGCGCCACAGGGTGTCGCGCAGTTTCGGGGGCAGCGACGGAAACAGGACGTGCGATTTGACGAGACCCCAGAGCGACCTCTGGCGGAAGCGCGCCGCCGCCGGAAGCAGCCGGACCAGCTTGTCGATCCGCCCCGCGCGGGCATAGTCGCTCAATCCGCGAAGGCCGTCGAAGCTGAGCGTCATGTTGCCCATCGCGCCGGTGAGCAGCGCGGCATGACCGTCCCTGCGGGCCGCGCGATAGGCGGCATCGAACCAGCCGATATGGTTGGCGATGAACTGCATGCGCCCGCCGGCGGCGAACAGCGGCGTCGGATCGACCTCGAACGGCGCCGGCTCGTGCGAATGACAGAAATGGGGGGTCAGGTTGGGGTAGCGCGCCGCGAGCGCCTCGACATGCGGCCGCTCGCGATCATACCAGCCTTCGCGGCCTTCGACCGGCTGTCCGGGCGGCGGCTCGGACGTATAGGTGTCGATCGTCGCGGGGGCGATCGTCCGGGCCGCCGTGGCCGCGACCGCCGAGCTGTCGAGCCCGCCCGAGACGAGCACGCCAGGAATCCTGTCGCTGCGCAACTGCCGGCGCACCGCCTGGTCCAGCAGGTCCCGCGCCGCTTCGGCATAGGCGTGCGGGGTTCGCAGGCTCAGCCTGCGGGCCGGGTCGGGACGCCAGAACGCGTTTTCCCTCACGCCTTTCGCATCGGCCGTCAGCGCGGTGCCGGGCGGGAGCAACCGGATCTGCCGGTACAGGGTATCGGCAGGATCGACGATGTGGACGGTGAAATGAAGCGCCAGCTGCAGCGGATCGAGGGCCTTCGGAACCCCGGCAAACTGGTGCAGCGCACTGAGCGTCGTGGCGAACCAGAACCCGGTCGACCGGGCATGCCAGTAGACGATCCGGCTTGCCATCGGCGAGACCACGAGATGGACCTGCCGCCGGTTCGGATCCCACAGGGCGAAGGTATAGTCGCCTTTCAGCCGGTGGAGCGACCCGAGGCCGTGCCGGTCGAACCACGAAGCGACGACCCGCGAATCGGGCGACCCGGCAGGGAGGCCCAGTTCCCCGGCGACCTCGGACGGTTCGAAAAGATACCCGCTGAAGAGAACCACCCGTCCCGCCGCGTCCGGCTCCGGTTGGCGTTCGCGACGGTCTTCGGCAGTGACGATGCGCTGGCCGATGGCGAGGGCGGCGCTGTTGTCGCGCCAGGCGCGCGGCGCCCCGACACCTGACGCGAGAAATGGGGCGCCTGCGCGCGCGCGATCATCCTGAGTCCCTGCCTCCGGCTCGAACGCGACATGGCCGCGGAACTCGGTCATAACGAGCTTCCATCCACGGGGATGATGCCAGCGCCTTCGGTAAAGATCAGATCGGGTCGATCCATCTCACAGGCACAATGCGGGATTCCGGACCGCGTCCGGACGTCCGGCAGGCAGCCATGGCGAAATCCCGCCTGGATCCTGTGCCGGGCAGATGCGCTGCCCGGTCGCCCGCCTTATGACTGGGTCCAGGTACCGTTGCCGTCGTCGGCGGGAGGCAGCGCGCCCGACTGGGTGAACTCCGTTGCGGAGAACGTCGTCATCGACTGAAGCGGTGCGACCCATTGCCGCGTTTCGGCATCGCAAGAGCGATCGCCAGAGAGATCGACGGAATTGCGAAGTTCGTTCATCATCAAGCTCCCCGCACGTATAAATTTCACAACAGTTCAACAGGACCCGGCAAACACCGCCCGGCAGGAGGGTCGGGTCAGTCGCGCATGCGCTAGCTCAGCCCTTCGCCAATGACAAGGCGTTATCCCGAACGACTATAGGCGGTCGCAACCGAATTTTTTGCGGCATTCGAGCATCAGTCCGTTTTGGACTCTATATTTATAGCCTCACCCGTCACGCCTGGTCTTTATCCTCGCGAGATGCGGCGCGGGGGCGGGCGCAATATCTTCCTCCAATCGCTGCCGATTCGATGTCTCGTAGATGTTCCGAGCGAAGGAGGGTGAAATGACGGACAATTTTCTGGGGGAGTTGCGACTATTCTCATACGGCAAGGTGCCCAAAGGATGGTTGCCCTGCAATGGCCAGATCCTGACCATCCAACAATATCAGGCGCTCTTCGCCCTGATCCACAACACGTATGGCGGTGACGGCAAGGTCAACTTCGCGCTGCCCGATCTGCGTGGGCGCGTCGCCGTCGCCACCGGCCAGTCGACCGCCGGGCCGACGCTCTATCAACTGGGCAAGACCGGTGGTGCCGAAAGCGTCACGCTGACGGCAGCCCAGACGCCGCCGCATACCCATTCGGTCACCGCGTCGCAGTCCACGACCACCACCGGATCTTCCCCGGCGGGCAATTTCATCGGGGTGGCAAGCGCCAGTCCGGCGGGCATCCAGCCGTTCAATCTCTACGCACCCAGTCCGACCTACCCGGCCGACCCCGCATGGGTGCCGTTGCACATATCCACGCTTTCCGCATCGGGCGGCGGCGGAGCGCATGAGAATCGCCAGCCGATCCTGGCAGTTCAGATCTGCATCGCCACCCAGGGCCTTTGGCCCGCCCGCAACTGAACCAGCTAGCAGCGGAGGAAACATGTCCAATTATTATGTCGGCGAAATTCGCCTTCTCGCATTCGACCAATATACGCCGGTCGACTTCCTGCCCTGTGATGGGCGCGCGGTCAGCATCTCCCAATATCAGGCGCTCTTCTCGCTCATCGGTACCACCTATGGCGGAAACGGGCAGACGACGTTCAATCTTCCCGACCTTCGCGGTCGCAGCCCGGTCAGTTTCGGCCAGACCGCCGGCGGCACCAACTATGCGCTCGGGCAATCCGCCGGCGCGGAAACGGTGACGCTGACGTCGGCGATGGTGCCGGCGCACACCCATACCGTGTCGGTCACGAGCAACAATGCCACGGCGACGATCCCGACAACGGGTGTCGCGCCCGGCAACGTCGGGTCGAACTTCTATTATTGCAACGAGTCGCAGGCGGGAACGACCCTTGCACTGGAGCCGACGACGATTCAGCCAGGCGGAGGTCTAGGCCAGGCACATCTCAACGTCCAACCCAGTATCGCATTGTGTTACGCGATCGCAACGGGCGGATTGTATCCCGAATTCCCCAATTAATCGGTTATCCGGAGGTTTATATGGCTGACGCTTTTATCGGCGAAATTCGCATGTTTCCTTTCGGCTATAGTCCGATCGGATGGATCGCCTGCAATGGACAGCAGGTGAGTCTTGCGCAGAACCAGGCGCTGTACAGTCTGCTGGGATCGCGGTTCGGCGGGGACTCGCGGACCTATTTCAATATGCCCAATCTCAACGGCCGCATTCCGCTCAGCAGCGGGACCGCGCAGACCGGGACGGTCTATGCATTCGGTGCGACGCTGGGCCAGGAGACCGTGACGCTGACGAACAGCACCGCGCCGGCGCACAGGCACGGCTTTTCCGCCAGGCTTTCGGGCTCTGGCACGACCGGAATGACCGGAACGGCCACCGCCACTGGCGCGGCAGGCAATTCGTTGCTGAGCCGGGGGCTGACGAGCGCGGCGAAAACCATCAACGCCTATGACGTGCCCCCGATCTCGAACGACACCACGCTGGGGCTCCAGGTATCGCCCGCCTATGGCAATGCGCAGGGGGGCACGGACCCGCATCCGAACATCCAGCCCTACCTCGTCATGGCCTATTATATCTGCAACGACGGGACCTATCCTCCCCGCCCGGATTGAGCGCGCGCCGGCCGGCGGTGGCATCTGCCCCGCCGGCCGGCAAGTCGCGGGGGTGATGCATCCCGCTGCTTGGCGAAGGCCGGATGAGCGACTTCGAGGGCACCGCGCGCATGCGTTGCACCCGCCTGTCGGCCAATGTGCAAAATTTATTCGACGCCAGGCCCCCGATCGTGCTGAGAAGGCGGCAGTGCAATCGATTTGCGTACCGATATCCTATCGCCCGATCGTTCAACCGGCGCTGAAGAACGCCTTCCGTTGAGGACCCTGATTCATGGACATGCTTAGAACGCTGGTCGCCGTTTCGGCGCTGACTCTCTGTGCGGCTGCGGGGGCGCAGACCGTCACGATCGACGCCGGCAAGGTGTCGGGCAGCACGTCGGACGGCGTGTCGAGCTGGAAGGGGATCCCGTTCTCGGCACCGCCGCTGGGCGACCTGCGCTGGCGCGCGCCGCAACCGGTTGCAAAGTGGAACGACGTGCGCGCCGCCACCGAATATGGTCATGACTGCATGCAGGTGCCGTTCCCCAGCGACGCGGCCCCGCTCGGCACCCAGCCGGCCGAGGACTGCCTTGTCCTCAACGTGTGGAAGCCCAGGGACGCCAAGGGCAAGCTGCCGGTCGTCTTCTGGATCTATGGCGGCGGCTTCGTGAACGGCGGCGCGTCGCCGCCGACCTATTCGGGTGCGAACCTGGCTAGGCAGGGCGTGATCTTCGTCAGCGCCAACTATCGCGTCGGCCGGTTCGGCACCTTCGCCCATCCGCAGCTGACCAAGGCCAATCTCGATGGCGGGCTGCTCGGCAATTACGGCCATATGGACCAGCTTGCCGCGCTGAAATGGGTCCAGCGCAACATCGCGGCGTTCGGCGGCGACCCGGCGAACGTGACGATCATCGGCGAGAGTGCCGGCGGCATGTCGGTCAACAGCCTGGTCACCTCGCCGATGGCGAAGGGCCTGTTCTCGCGCGCAGTCATCATGTCGGGCGGCAACGGCCAGGGCATGGGCCCGGGCGGCCTGGCGGTGACCGAGAAGATCGGCCTCGACTTCGCCGCGAAGAACGGCATCGCCGCGGACGACCCGCAGGCGCTGGCCAAGCTGCGCGCGCTGTCGGCGGAGCAGGTGACCGACGGGCTCAACATGATGGCGCTGTTCGCGCCTGCCGCAGGCCCGCGCACCTTTGCCAGCCCGTTCCCCGACGGAACGCTGGTGGTCGATGCGGCCGAAGCCTATCGCTCGGGCAATTTCCCCAAGGTGCCGATCATGGTCGGCGCGACTGACAACGATATCGGTGGCCCGACCGGCTTCATGGTCGCGGGTGCGCGCCAGGTGGCGCGTTCGACCGCACAGGCCGGCGCGCCCACCTGGCACTATCGCTTCTCCTATGTCGCGGAATCGCTGAACAAGACCGGCGCCGACCATGCGGCGGAGATTCCGTGGTTCTTCGACACGGTCGCGGTCAAATATGGCGACAAGACCAGCCCGCGCGACCTGGCGGTGGCGAAGACGGTCAGCGCCTATATCGTCAACTTCGCGAAGAAGGGCGATCCCAATGGCCCGGGCCTGCCGGTCTGGTCCCGCTATGACCCGGCAGCCGACCAGGTGCTGGACTTCGAGGCAGGCGGCACCGCGGTGCTGAAGAAGGATCCGCTCGGCCCCACCATCGATGCCGCCCCGGCACCCACCCGCTGATCCGCAGGAGAATTTGATGCGCAAGTTGAAGCTCGCAGCCCTGATGCTCGCCGGTGCCGCGGCGATGACCGGCACGATGCAGCCGGTCGTCGCGCAGCAGGCGGCACCGGCGGCCAGGCCCTGGCTGAATACCCGGCTGACCGCCGAGCAGCGCGCCGATGCGCTGCTCGCGGCGATGACGCTGGAGGAGAAGGCCGGCCAGGTCTCGCAGCAATTCATGTTCGGCGCGCCCGAGCAATTTGCCGGTCAGGTCCGCGATGCCAAGGTCGGTTCGCTGCTGTTCGTCACCGATCCCGCGGTGATCAACCGGTTGCAGAAGATCGCCGTCGAGGAAAGCCGGCTGAAGATCCCGCTGATCTTCGGCTATGATGTCATCCACGGCTTCCGCACGATCTTCCCGGTGCCGCTGGCCAATGCCGCGTCGTGGGACCCCGCCAATATCGAGCGGGGACAGGCGGTCGCCGCGGCCGAGGCGCGCGCGGTCGGCATCCACTGGGCCTTCTCGCCGATGCTCGACATCGCGCGCGACCCGCGCTGGGGCCGGATCGTCGAGGGACCGGGCGAGGATCCGTTCCTGGGCGCGGCGATCGCCCGGGCGCAGGTCCGCGGCTTCCAGGGTCCCTCGATCGGAACGCCCGGCCGGATCATCGCCGGCCCGAA
Source organism: Sphingomonas rustica (assembly GCF_039652585.1). NCBI lineage: Bacteria > Pseudomonadati > Pseudomonadota > Alphaproteobacteria > Sphingomonadales > Sphingomonadaceae > Sphingomonas > Sphingomonas rustica. The sequence continues at coordinate 92,949 of NZ_JBDIZK010000003.1, forward strand.
GCACTTCGCCGGCTATGGCGCGTCGGAGGGCGGTCGCGACTATGACGGCGTCTATCTGTCCGACGCCCAGCTCTACAACGTGATCCTGCCGCCCTTCGCCGCGGCGGTGGAGGCCGGCGCCGGCAATGTCATGAGCGCCTATATGGACCTCAACGACGTGCCCGCGGTCGGCAACAAATGGCTGCTGACCGACGTGCTGCGGCGCCAGATGGGGTTCAAGGGCTGGGTCGTGTCCGACGCCAACGGCACCAAGAACCAGGTCGTCCAGAATTTCGCGAAGGACAATGCCGACGCCGCGGTGCGCAGCATCGCCGCGGGCAACGACATGGAGATGTCGTTCGGACCTGCCGCCTCGGCCGAGACGCTGGCCGCCTCGGTCCGTTCGGGCAAGCTGCCGGTGGCGACGCTCAACACCGCCGTGCGCCGCATCCTGGTCGCCAAGTTCAGGATGGGCCTGTTCGAGGTGCCGTTCGTCGACGAGGCCAAGGCCGCCGCCACCCTGGCCGACCCCGCGCACCGCGACGCGGCTCAGTCCGCTGCGGAACGCGCGCTGGTGCTGCTCAAGAACGACGACAACACGCTGCCGCTGACCCCCGGCGCGCACAAGCGGATCGCGGTGATCGGCGCGCTTGCCGATTCCAAGCGCGACATGCTGGGCCCCTGGTCGTTCCAGTACGACTTGCCGGAGACGGTGACGCTGGTCGAGGGCATCCGTACCCGGTTGGGAGCCTCGGTGAAGGTCGAGACCGCGCCCGGCATCCAGTTCCGCCGCAACGTGCCGTCGATGTTCGAATCGATCACCATCCCGGGCCAGGCGAAGAAGGAGCCGCGCTGGGACGAGGCGCGCGCCGACAGCGAATTCGACCGGGCGATCGACCTGGCGAAGAAGTCGGACCTGATCATCCTGACGCTGGGCGAGGCCGAGGATATGAGCGGCGAGGGCGCCTCGCGCTCCGACCTGAAGCTGCCCAATGGCCAGTTGCGGCTGTTCCAGGCCGCGGTCGCCACCGGCAAGCCGCTGGTGGTCGTGACGATGAGCGGCCGCCCGGTCGAACTGGGCGAGGTGATCGAGAAGGCGCCGGCGATCCTCCATGCCTGGTATGGCGGCACCCGCGGCGGCAACGCGATCGCCCGCGCGCTGTTCGGCGACGTCAATCCGGGCGGCAAGCTGCCGGTCACCTGGCCACGCACCGCCGGGCAGGTCCCGATCTATTATGCGCACAACACCAGCCACTCGCCCAAGGAACAGGGCAAGCGCTACTGGGACATCCCGGCGACGCCGCAATATGAGTTCGGCTATGGCCTGAGCTACACCTCGTTCGAGATCGGTGCGCCGGTCGTGTCGGGCAGCGTCACCGCGGCGGGCAAGGTCACGGTGACGACGACGGTCGCCAATACCGGCCAGCGCGTCGGCGACGAAGTGGTCCAGCTCTACATCCACCAGCGTGCGGGCCGCGCCTCGCGCCCGGTGCGCGAGCTCAAGGGGTTCCAGCGGGTGACGCTGCGCCCCGGCGAGCGCCGGACGCTGAGCTTCACCCTCGACGAATCGAGCGTTAAATACTGGAACGCTGCGCTGAAGGACTGGGTGGTCGATCCCGGCACCTTCGACGTCTGGGTGGGATCGAGCTCCAACGCCGACGCGCACGCGACCTTCACCGTCGGTGGCGCACCGCGCACGGTCAAGGGCTGGTAGCCGGGGGGCGCCGCCTGCGGGCGGCAACCAGCAAGGGAGGGCGGGTGACCCGCCCTCCCTTTTGCGTCGAACCCGTTCAGGCCTTGATGAAGGCCAGCAGGTCTGGATTGATGACGTCGGCATGGGTGGTCAGCATGCCGTGCGGAAAGCCGGGATAGATTTTCAGCGTCGCGTTCTTCAGATATTTCGCCTGGAGTTCTGCCCCGTTCTTGTACGGCACGATCTGGTCGTCATCGCCGGCCAGCACCAGCGTCGGCACGGTGATCGCCTTCAGGTCCTCGGTCTGGTCGGTTTCCGAGAACGCCTTGATCCCGGCATAATGGGCCAGCGCGCTGCCCTCCATGCCCTGGCGCCACCAATTCTGGACGACGGCGGGAGAGACCTTCGCATCGGGACGGTTGAAGCCGTAAAAGGGCCCCGAGGCGACATCGAGGAAGAACTGGGCGCGATTGGCGGCCAGCGCCTGGCGGAACCCGTCGAACACCTCGATCGGCGTGCCGCCGGGGGTGGCGTCGGTCTTCAGCATCAGCGGCGGGATCGCTGCGACCAGCACGGCCTTGGCGACCCGGCCCTGGGGCTGGCCGAACTTGGCGACATAGCGGGCGACTTCGCCGCCGCCGGTCGAATGGCCGATATGGACCGCATTGCGCAGGTCGAGATGCTCGGCGACTGCCGACGCGTCCGAGGCATAATGGTCGATGTCGTGGCCGGTATCGACCTGCGACGAGCGCCCATGGCCGCGCCGGTCATGGGCGACGACGCGATAGTCCTTGTTGAAGAAGAACAGCATCTGCGCGTCCCAGTCGTCCGACGACAGCGGCCAGCCATGGTGGAACACGATCGGCTGGCCATTCTTGGGCCCCCAGTCCTTGTAGTAAATTTCGGTGCCGTCCTTGGTCTTCACGAAGCCGCTGGTCATGTTGGTCTCTCCATCTTTGGCGCGAACTTTGGGGGTATGACGGGGCGATGCTGCCGCCATGGCGGGCAGCAGGGAGGCGAGGCCGAGGCCGGCGGTGCCGGCAACGACCGAACGACGGGTCACTGGGAAGGGATATGCAGGCATCGAGACGCTCCCCGGTTGCAGGTCCGGCGGGCATTCCGCCGGGTCGTTTCGGAGAGCGGGCGCATCTTTCCAGCGGAAGGGCGGCCGCAAGACCGGCCGGTTCCTCATCGCCGCAGAGCACCTGTTCCCGATGACGCGATCAGATGTGCCGCAGCGAGGGCGGACGCGAAATCATACTTAGGGTTGGCCGGGTATAGGTGGCAGACCCGTTGACAGGCGGAGGCTTCTCCCGACCCCACAAAAGCGAAGGGCCGCATCTTGCGGCACGGCCCTTCCATTGTCTTTGCCCGGATGCGGACAGCTCAGCCGAGCTGCTCCCCCGCTACGGGGGTCTTGCTCACCAGAACTGCCGCACGCGGCATGGGACAATGAGACATCAGACCACCTCCTTTCCGTTGGTTGAACGATGACCCTGAAGTGGGAATCCAAAGGGTGTCGTGCAAGAGGCAAGTGCCTGCGAAACAACAAGACCTCGGGTTCTTGCCCGGGTCCAACGCCGCTATTTCAGCTTCGGCACCATCACCGGCGCGCCATAGCCGAGCGCCTCGAGCCGCTTCGCCTGGGTCGCCGCGTCCCCGACCACCACGATGATCATGTGATCGGTGTCCATATAGCTGCGGGCGATCGTCTGGACCGTCGCCTTGTCCAGCCCGGCAAGCTGGGCATTCTCGACGCGGATCACGTCCGCCGGAAGCCGGTAATCGCCGATCATGCCCAGCAGACCGACCTTGGCTCCCAGTGTTTCGAACTCGCGCGCGCGCGACTTGGCGAGCGACCCTCGCGTCAGTTCGAGGTCGGAGTCGGTGAACGTCCTGCCATAATCGCGCACGATGTCGCGCATCAGCGTCGCCGCCTCCAGCGTGACATTGGCGCGAACCGGGCTGGCGACGCTGAAGCGCCCGCCGGTTGCCATGCCCTCGAAGGCGGAGCGAACGCCATAGGTATAGCCCTTGCCCTCGCGCAATTCCTGCGTCAGCCGCGACGCGAAGCCGCCGCCGCCCAGGATGAAGTTGGCGGCACGGGCACGGAACCAGTCGGGCGCGCCGCGCGCCGGCCCCGGGCGGACCATCAGGATCGACGATTGCTTGGCGCCGGGCACATCGTAGAAATAGACGCGCGTGCGATCGGGTGCGGCAAAGGCGACCGAGCCCGCTGGCGCCAGGGCGGGGCCGGTCCATTCGCGCGCCAGCCCGGCGAAGGCGGCCTGCGCATCGCCTTCGGTTACCGCGCCCGCGACCCGGATCCGGGCGCCGCGCGGCGACCAGGTCGTCGCCATGAACCGCTTGAGATCGTCGAGGGTCAGCGCCTCGACCGATGCGGGCGTGCCGCGTTCGTCGTTCGACAGGATGCTGCTGCGGTAAATCGCCTGTCTCGCCACCATGTCGGCCAGATAGCCCGGCTCGGCGCGCGACGCCTGCAGCCCGGCGATCGTCGATGCCTTTGCCAGCGCCAGTTCGTTCGCGTCCCAGCGCGGTTGGGTGAGCATTTCCTGAACCAGCGCCACGGTCTGGGGGAAGTTGCGCGCCAGCGTCGAGACGCCGATCACGCTGCGCTCCTCGCCGACGCTGACGGAGACGCTGGCGCCCAGCGCCTTCATCGCATTCTCGAATTGCTCGCGCGTTTTCGTGCGGGTGCCGCGGGTCAGCATCTCGCCGACCAGCCAGGCGGTGCCGGGCTTCTTCGGATCGTCGCGCAACTGTCCGGTATCGACCGCGATCTCGAACGCCACAACCGGCAGCTCGCGATCCTCGATCCCCGACAGGGTCGTACCGTTGCCCAGCACCGTATTCCAGATCGCCGGCGTCGGGACGACCGGTGCAGGACCGGCTGGCGGCTCGACAGTCCGGTCGAACGAGGAGGGGGTGCGCGCGATTTCCGCCCTGCCGGCATTCTGGTCGACCGGTTTCTCCGCGCCCTGGACGATCGCTTCCTCGACGACCTTTGCGGTGTCGGCATTGCTGAGCGCAAGCTTGGGCTGGTCCTTGGGAACGAACCCGACTTCCAGCCGCGGTCTGGCGGCGACATGGCGGTCGAACGCGCGCATCACGTCCGCGACGGTGACCGCGCGAAGCTGAGCCAGTTCGACTTCCGCCTGGTCCGGGCGGCGGCGGATGGTTTCGGATTCGGCCAGCGTCTCCACCTTGCCGCCGACGCTGCCGATGCGGTCATAGAGGTCCGCCTCGCGCACCGCCTTCAACCGCTCCAGCCGCTCGGGCGTCAGGCCCTGCTTGCGGAACCGGGCCAGTCCCGCGTCGATCGCGGCAACCACCCGGTCGAGCGGGACGCCGTCGAAGGCGCGAACCTGCAGCATCGCGACGCCCGCCATCTGCTCGTCCCAGACATTGCCGCCGACCTCGTCGCTGACCTTGGTTTCCTCCACCACGCTGCGGTACACCGGCCCGTCGGGCCCCTGGGTCAGCGCGTCGAACAACAGCTCGACCGCGGCATCCTCTGCCGCGCCTTCGGGAACGGTCGGCCAGATCAGCGTGACCTGGGGCAGGGTGGCGAAGGCGTCGAGGTGCATCAGCCGCTTGGTGGCGGTCAGCGTGGCCGCTCGCGGGGTCGGGATCTCGACCGGCGCGCCGCGCGGAATCTCGCCGAAATATTTCTCGACCCATGCCCGCGTCTGCGCCGGATCGATATCGCCGGAGATCACCAGCGTCGCATTGTTCGGCACGTACCAGCGGCGATAGAATTGCCGGACATCCTCGATCGTCGCTGCATTCAGGTCGGCGAGCGATCCGATCGTCGTCCAGCTATAGGGATGGTCGGCGGGATAGAGTGCCGCCTGCGCGATCGGGAAGAGCTGGCCATAGGGCTGGTTGTCGTAGGACTGGCGCTTCTCGTTCTTGACGACCTCGATCTCCTTGGCGACGACCGCCGGGGTGACCGTGTTGATGAAATAGCCGAGCTTGTCGGCTTCGGCCCACAGCATCTTTTCCAGCGCATCCTTCGGAACGGTCTGAAGATACACGGTGTGATCGAGATTGGTGTAGCCATTCGCCCCCGATCCGCCGACCCGCGCCGACAGCCGGTCGAGTCCGCCGGGGCCGAGATTTTCCGAGTTGAGGAAGAACAGATGCTCGAACAGGTGCGCGAAGCCGGTGCGCCCGACGGTTTCGCGCGCCGACCCGACATGCGCGACCAGCGCCACCGCCACGACGGGATCCGAGCGATCGACGTTCATGACGACGCGCAGGCCGTTGGCCAGCACGATCGTCTCGGTCGGGATCAGCGGCTTGGCGGGCGCAGGCGACGGGCGGGACGGGGCGGGCGCCTGGGCCGAGGCGGGTGCCGCAATCACGAGCGCCGTCGCCAGCGCAGCCAAACTCACCGAAACCCGCCCCATTATCGCTGCACCCTTCGCTACCATTCGTCGACCCTAGCTATCGGCATCCGGACCGTCGAGCCACGCCTCGCGGCTCTGCTGTCCTGACGAAATCGGTGGCGGCGTCGGACATGAACGGGAAGATGCGTGCGCAACCAGTTCCCCTCCCGCTTGCGGGAGCGACTAGGGGAGGGCCTGTCCCCGTAAAGCCGCACCAATTAATGTGACAGGCCCTCCCCCCGACCCCTCCCGCAAGCGGGAGGGGAGCAAGAGGTGGGAGTGGATCACGGGCCGATATCGACGCCGCCGCTGCGCGCGCGGCGCATCGTGCCAAGGTCGAAGCCCAGCGCCTTGGCGACCTTGTCGTTCCAGCCATAGGGATCGGCGCGAACGATCGCGGTGCCGTCGGCATCCAGGACCGCGGTCTGGTACAGCAGCCGCACCGGGATCTCCTTCGGCAGCTTGACGAAGCTCTCCTCGCCGGTCGCCCGCGCCTTGTTCCATTCATCGAGCACGCCATTGTCGCGCGCCAGCATCTCGGCGAAGCCCAGCGCGTCGAACACGCGGACACAGCCATGGCTGCGCTGGCGCTGCACCTCGTTGAACACCTGCTTGGCGGGGGTGTCGTGCAGGTAGATGGCATGTTCGTTCTTCATGTCGAACTTGACGAGGCCCAGCGAGTTCCTGGGCCCCGGCTGCTGGACGATCCAGCCATCCTTCCACACCATGTTGTTCTCGCGCAGATAGCCGGCACCCTTTCGGGCGATCTCCTTTTCCTGGATCGAGCGCGGGACCGTCCAGGTCGGGTTGGCGACCAGCTGGAAGATCGGGGAGCCGAGCTGCGGCGTCTCGGTATCGGGCTCGCCGACGATGACCTTGCGCTCGTCGACCACCTTGCCGTCGCGCCAGTAGCGCAGTCTCGCGGTCGCGATGTTGACGTCGATCCGCGTCGCCGGCGGTTCGCGCTCCAGCCAGCGCAGCCGCTCGAGATTGACCGCGATCGCCCGCGCCCGGTCCGCATCGGACAGGTTGAGGATCTCGATCGCGTCGCTGCCGATCAGGCCGTCGGGGTTGATCCCGTAATCGGCCTGCATCCGCTTCACCGCGGCCACCATGGCCGGGCTGTAGCTTTGTCCCTGCGCCTGTGCCCGGTCGAGATAGTCGAAGACGACCAGCTGCTGCGCGATCGCCGGGATGCGGGGATCGGTCGAGCCGGGCTTCAGCGGCTCGCCGGAATCGGCAATGACCGGCGTCGCCTGACCCGGCTGCCCCTGCTTGCCGCGAAGGGACAAATAGGTTTGCGACAGCTTGCGATAGCCGTCGTCGCGCGGTGCCAGGCTCTCCAGCCAGTCGCCGACCTTGCCGTCCTTCAACGCCTGCGCCAGACCGGGCTTCAGGTCCGGATCGGGCCGGGGGAGGGTATAGACCTCGAACAGCTTGGTGGGATCGGTGGCACCGTGGGCGAGCGCCTCGCCATAGGTCAGGGCCGCCTTGGTGAGCGCCGCCTGGTCGAGCGAGTCGATCCCCTTGTCGAGCGGGAGCCGGTCCAGCCCGTGTTCGGCGCGCTTGCCTATCGCGTCGCGCAACTGCTTTGCGGTCGCCTCGGTCCAGCCCGACTGTTGTTGTTCCGCTCCGGCGTTCGTCTGTCCCGAACCTCCGCTTTCCGTGCTACAGGCCGACAGTGCCATGGAAACTGCCAACAGCGATGAGCCGATCAGACCGAAGCGCACCCGTTTCTCCTCTAAAATCAGCCATCAAACGCGCCAGGGTCGGTGGGGCTCCGCGGGCGGAACGATTTCCGTCCGACAAGGCGATGCGGATGGATCGTGCGGTGGGGGTGCCGCATTGATGCCCGTCATGACCGATCCCAGCCCTTCTCCCTTCAGCATCCGATTGTTTCGCGCGGTCTGGATCGCCAGCCTGTGTTCGAACTTCGGCGGCCTCATCCAGTCCGTCGGCGCCTCGTGGATGATGACCGGTCTCGGCGCCTCGCCGCAGATGGTGGCACTGGTCCAGGCCTCCACCAGCCTGCCGATCATGCTACTGTCGCTCTGGGCAGGCGCCGTTGCGGACAATCTCGATCGCCGCCGCGTGATGCTGGCGGCGCAATGCTTCATGCTCGCCGTCTCCGCCATGCTCGCGCTGGGGGCTTGGCTGGGCTGGATCACGCCCTGGCTGTTGCTGGTCTTCACCTTCCTGATCGGCTGCGGCACCGCGGTCAACGGGCCTGCCTGGCAGGCGTCGGTCGGCGACATGGTGCCGCGCAGCGTCCTGCCCAGCGCGGTGGCGATGAACAGCATGGGCTTCAACATCGCCCGCAGCCTGGGTCCCGCGATCGGCGGCCTGATCGTCGCGGCCGCGGGTGCGGCGGCCGCCTTTCTTGCCAATGCGGTCAGCTATGTCGGGCTGATCGCGGTGCTGCTGCGCTGGCAGCCGAACCTGCCGCCCCGGCGGCTTCCGCGCGAACGGCTCGGCCTCGCGATGGCGGCGGGCATCCGATATGTCCGCCTGTCGCCGCCGATCCGCACCGTGCTGGTGCGCGCGGCCGCGTTCGGCCTGGCGGCGAGCGCGCTGCCGGCACTGATGCCGCTGGTCGCGCGCGACCTGATCGGCGGCGGGCCGTTGACCTATGGCGTGTTGCTCGGCGCGTTCGGGCTGGGTGCGGTCGGCGGTGCGGTATTGGGCGGGAAGCTTCGCGGGCGGGTCAGTACCGAAAATCTGGTGCGCTACGCCTCGCTCGGCCTCGCGATCGGCGGCGCGGTCACCGCGCTCGGGATGTTCTGGCTCGCGCTGCCCGCGCTGGCCTTCGCCGGAGGGGGCTGGGTCCTGGCGCTGTCGACCTTCAACGTCAGCGTGCAGATGGCATCGCCGCGCTGGGTCGTCGCCCGCGCCATCGCCCTGTACCAGATGGCGGCGTTCGGCGGGATGGCGACGGGGAGCTGGCTGTTCGGATCGATCGCGAGCGCTCATGGCGTGGTCGAGGCGCTGCTGGCGGCAGCCGTGATCCAGCTTGCCGGCATCGCCATCGGCCTGGTGCTGCGCCTGCCGCAGATTAGCGACCTCAATCTCGATCCCCGCAACAGCTGGACCGAGCCGCACACCGCGGTCCCGGTCGATGCGCGCAGCGGTCCGATCGTCATCACCGTCGAACACCGTATCGCCCAGACCGACATCACCATTTTCCTGCGCGTCATGGCCGAACGGCGGCGGATCCGCAGCCGTGACGGCGCGCGCGAATGGACGCTGCTGCGCGATCTCGCCGATCCGACCCTGTGGATCGAACGGTTCCATTTCTCGACCTGGCTGGAATATGTCCGGCACAACGAACGGCGCACCCATGCCGACGAAGCGAACAGCGACGCGCTGCACAAGTTGTGGATCTCCGGCACCGACGCGGTCGTCCATCGCCGGATCGAGCGCCAGACGAGCGCGCTGCCGTTCCTGCGTGCCTCCGACGCCCATGAATTCGATCCGGTGACCGATCCCTCGCGGTCCAATTGAGGCCGCGCAACCTCGGCCGGCCGGGGCAGTTGATCCGCGATGACCGCCAGCAAGAAGACCGGGGGCCCGCCGGTACCGATGGAAGCCCGCCTTGTCGCGGCGCTGCCGGACGGTGAGGGATGGCAGTTCGAGCCCAAATGGGACGGATTTCGAGCGATCGCCGTGCGCGACGGCGACGCGGTCAATCTGTGGTCGCGGTCGGGCAAGCCGCTCGACCGCTATTTTCCCGACATCGTCGCGATGCTCGCGGCACTGCCATGCGACCGGTTTACCCTCGATGGCGAACTCATCATCCCGATTGGCGACGCGCTGTCCTTCGCGGCGCTCCAGGCGCGGCTTCACCCGGCGGCATCGCGCGTGGCGAAGCTGGTTGCCGAAGCGCCCGCCCAGTTCATGCTGTTCGATTGCCTGGCGCTCGACGGGGAGGATCTGTCGGCGAGGCCGCTGAGCGAGCGCCGCGCTGCCCTGGCCGGCTTTCATTCACAGGCGGGCAGGGGCGACCTGCTGCTGTCGCCGGCCAGCAGCGATGTTCGGCACGCTCGGCGCTGGCTGGCGCGCAGCGGCGGGGCGCTGGACGGGGTGATCGCCAAGCGGCTCGACGAGCCCTATCGCTTCGGTGAACGCGCGATGGCGAAGGTGAAGCAGCTACGCACCGCCGACTGCGTCGTCGGCGGCTATCGCAGGACCGACACGGGCGAAGTCGCGTCGCTGCTATTGGGGTTGTTCGACGAGGACGGGCGGCTGGATCATGTCGGATTCGTCTCCGGCCTGTCGCGTGCGGTGCGCGCCGAACTCGGGCCGGTCCTGAAGGAGCATGAGGGCGAGCCCGGCTTCACCGGTAACGCACCCGGCGGCCCGAGCCGCTGGAAAGGCGGCAAGGGCCATCCCTGGACCTCGCTGCGCCACGACCTTGTCGCCGAGGTCGACTATGACCAGGTGACCGGCAACCGGTTCCGCCACGGCACGCGCTTCCGTCGCTGGCGTCCGGACAAGGACGCAGCCTCCTGCACGTTCGATCAGCTTGCCCGCGAATTGCGCCCCGCCGAACTCGAAACGCTGTTGCGCGCTCGGCGGGGCGCTTCGAATTGAGTCAGTTCTTGAGCGAGTCCGGCACGGTGCCGCCATTCTTCTCGACCTGCTGCATCACCGCCTTGTGCAGCCAGATGTTCATCTCGGCCGATCCGTCCTTCGCGCCGGTATAGCCAAGCTCGGTGGCCAGCGCCTTGCGGTTGTCGAGGCTGGAATCCAGTTCCAGCAGCTTCATCAGGTCGACGATCGACGTGCGCCAGTTGAGGTCTGTCTTCCCGCGCTTCGCCTCATAGGCCATCAGCGCATTCTCGACGTTGACGGGCGCGCCGCCCTGAGCCGCGGACGCTGCCTCGACCTGCTTGGTGATCGACTCCTGGATCATGTCGAAGATGCCCATGATAATCCTTTTGTGCGAGTATATAACGACTGGCAGTCAGGCCGGCCGATGCCCTGCAAAATGAGCGGCCCGGCTGCTTCGTTCCGGCACGATCCGTCGCATGCGATGAATGGATGGCACGATTCCCCTGCTTTTGCGTTCGGGTGCGATGAATGACGACAAGCGGATCGTGGCCGTCGGCCTGTTGACCAACAGCGACCTTGAAAGACTGGGCGCCGGATTCGATCGTGCATTCCCGGTCCAGGAAGGCGACGACTTCGCCGACCTGCTGCATCAGCTCGAACTCGTCGACTGGGACAGCGGCGTTCCCACCCAGTCGCGCGGTCGCGAATAAAGCTTTCCTACCAATGGGATACGGATCCAGGTGATCGCGTTGATCTCCCGACCAGGGAGGCCAGATGAACCAGATTGCCCAGTCCGCATCGCTGAACAAGCCCGGCGCATCCTGCGCCCTGACCTTCCTGCGCGGCTTCGTCGCCAACCCCGCGGCCGTCGGGTCCCCGCTCGCAACATCGTCCAACACGGTGCGGCGGATGCTGCAGCCGGTCGAGTGGGATCGGGTACGGACCCTGGTCGAGTTCGGGCCGGGCGTCGGCACGTTCAGCCGCGAGGTGCTCCGCCGCCTTCCGCGGAGCGCGACACTGATCGCGATCGATACCGAGGTGGGGTTCATCGACCATCTGCGCGCGACGATCGACGATCCCCGGCTGGTCGCAGTCCATGGGTCGGCATGCGACGCTCGGCAGATCATCGACGGGCTTGGCAACGACGGGGCGGACCATATCCTGTCGGGCATTCCCTTCTCGACGCTCGACGAGGCGACCGGCGACGAGATCGTCGCCTGCGCCGCGCAAATGCTGCGGCCCGGCGGACTGTTCATGGCCTATCAGGTGAAGCTGGCGCTCGAACCGCTCCTGCATCGTCACTTCGATGAGGTCGAGCGCGCCCGCCAGTGGCTGAACATGCCGCCCTTCCATCTCTGGTGGGCCCGCACGGCAACCTGACCGGCGCGCTCCGGGAGGTTCAGCCGGCTATATCCTCGCGAACGAATGCGCCGACCGTATCGCCGGTGCCGATCGCGATCCTGGCCGACCAGTGCGCGGCGTCGCCATCCTCGGCAAAGCCCTGGAACGCCGTCCACCCTTGCTCCCGATGGATCTGCGCTTCCTTGCCCGCCGACAGCGCCAAGGCCAGCCCGCCGGCGACATCCCACAGGTTCGGCCGGTCGAACCAGGCCATGTCGAGCAGTCCGGCCGCCACGAACGCGCATTCGATCGCCGCGGATCCGGTCTTGCGACCGTCCCATCCGCGCTCCGGCGCGACCGTGGCGCGCGGCTCGCCGCCCAGCCGCCGGCGGATCGCGGGGTTCGAACGGGTGTCGAGCGGTACGCCGTCGAAGCGGACCGGATTGCCCTGGCTGGCATGATAGACGCCGGGCTCCAGCGCATGGCTGGTGCTGCACCACAGCGCGCCTGCGATAGGCCAGCCGCGATAGAGAACGCCGACCGACGAAGCGAACATCGGAAAGCCGTTGATGAAGTTCGCCGTGCCGTCGATCGGGTCGACCGCCCACAGGAAATCGCTGCCCAGGCTGGGGCGGTGATCGATCTCCTCGCCGACGATGTCATGGTCGGGAAAACGCTCGGCCAGGCGCTGGCGGATGAGTTCCTCGGCGCGGCGGTCGACTTCGGAGACCGGGTCGCGGAACAGGCCCGGATGATCGTCGATGCTCTTGTACTTGATCCGCAACATGCTGCCCAAGGCGGCGCGAATTTCCGCACCGCCCAGTTGCGCCAGCTCGACCGCCACGCTCTCGATCTCCGCGAGAAGGGCGGGGTCCAGCGACGACGCCGGTCCGGCGCCGGTCATGACAGCGGCTCGCTCGGGGTGAGGACACGGACCGAATTGCCGCGGATCCGCACCGCGACCATGCCCGTCAGGGTCTCGTCGGGCGACCGGTCGTCGAGGCGGAACGGGCGATCCTTGACGATCAGCCGCACTTCGGAAGCGCGGCGGGTGCCGATCGGGCAGGGGCCGGCATCCGGATCCTCCGCCCAGCGGCACAGCAGGTCGCGCTGGTCGGGGGTGACCAGCACGATGTCGAGCAGCCCGTCATCGGGCGGGGCGTCACCCGCGAGCGCCAGCCGCGCGCCGACATAGCGCAGGTTCATCACCTCGATCATCAGACATTCGCCCTGCCATGACCAGTCGTCGGTCTCGATCCGGCAAGCGAAGGGTTCGGCGTCGCCCAGCGCCCGGCGGAACGCCTTACGGCCGTTGGCGCGCTTCTCCTCGGGCGTATCGGGTTCGTCATCGACCTGCTCGAACGAGTCGGTCAGCACGCCCGATCCGATCGCCTCGACGAAGCAGCGGACGCCCCAGGGGCCGTCCGCCTCGCCTCGGTCGAGCCGCGTCCAGCGGTCCAGCGACCAGCGGCGCGGAATGTCGCGCCAGTCGCCGTCGACGCGCAGCGAATTGGCGATGTTGTTCGATCCGCCCATCGGCAGGATGCCGATCGGTCGCTCGACCTGTTCCAGCGTCGAGACGACATCGGCCACGGTCCCGTCGCCCCCTGCCGCGACGATCAGGTCGAACGGCTTCGTCAGCGCCTCGGCAAGGTCGTCCTCGCCATGCGAGCAATAGGCGGTCTCGATCCCTGCCTCGCGCAGGACCGACTCGATTTCCGCCCGCGAAACGGGGTCGGTACCGGCATTGTCATTGTGAACGAGCAGCGCGCGCATCTGGGCTCCGGATTGGCGATGGTCGATGCTAATGCCTCGCCGCCCCGATCCGTTCCTTTGGCGCCGGCCGGTCTCAGCGCGCGGTGCGCTTCGCTTCCGCCGCCTCGACGATGCGCAGGACGTTGCCGCCCCACATCTTGGCGAGGTCCGCATCCGAATAGCCAGCCTTGCGCAACCGCTCGGTGACCTTGGGCAGGGCGGAGATGTCCTCCATCCCCCTGATCCCGCCGCCGCCGTCCCAGTCGGCGCCGAAGCAGACATGGTCGACGCCCGCCACCTCGATCACGTGCAGCACCATCGCCATGTAGCGTTCGAAATCGGTGTCCCACAGCGGCGCGGTGGCGTCGAGTTCGCGCCACCGCCGCGCGAGCGCGACCTGGTCGGCGGGCGGCAATTCGCCGATCCGTTCGTAGCGATCGAACAGCGCGCCGCGCTCGCCGGCCAGGTTCAGCTTCGACATATAGATCGTGCTGACGCAGATCGCGCCGCCCTGCGCCGCCAGCCGCCGGATGCGGTCGTCGTCCAGGTTGCGCGGATGGTCGAAGGCCTGGCGTGCGCTGGTATGCGACAGCAGGATAGGCGTGGTCGAGATGTCGAGCAACTGGTCCAGTGTCTGGTCCGACGCATGGCTGGCGTCGATCACGATGCCCAGCCGGTTGGCCTCCGCCACCCATTGCCGGCCCAGTGGGCTGAGCCCGTTCCAGCGCGGCTTGTCTTCGGAGGAATCGGCGAACTGGTTGTTCCTGCTGTGGACCGGCCCGGCAAGCCGCACGCCGCGGTCGTAGAAGTCGCGCAGCAACGAGACGTCCTCGCCCAGGGGATAGCTGTTCTCGATGCTCTTGAACGCGATCAGCCTGCCCGCGCGGTTCAGCCGGCGCGCATCCTGCGCCGTGCGTGCCGGCCCGATCCGCGTCGGAAAACCGGCCAGCGTGCGGTCGATCAGGTCGGAGCGGGCGCGGGCATGCGCCAGCGCAGCGGCATAGCCCTGCGCCGTCAGCGGACCCTGATCGGTGAAGATCACGAAGAACCCGCCGTCCAGCGCGCCTTCCTCCATCCGCACCAGATCGATCTGGACGATGTCGGTCGCCGGATCGTGGCGCTCGCCGAAGCTCCAGCCCGGACGGTCGAAATGGGTCGGCGTGTCGAGATGGGTATCGAGCGTCAGGAAGCCGGCGTGCGACGTGCGCCCCGCGGAGTGCGGCGTGGTCGCGCATCCCGCCAGCAGCAGCGCGGCAAGCGGGACGAGCGCGCCGCGCATCACTTCGCCGTCACCGGCGCGAAGTCGAGATCGTGATAGTCGTAGCTGAAGTCGGCAAGCGGGCTGACCGCCTTCATCGTCACGCGCGACACCTTGCCGTCCGCATCGAGCGCGAAGGTGACATAGGCGGGCTCGATCGACGTGTCGTCGAACCTGGTGACGAAGGTGTCATACTGCCAGTGCTCGAGCCGGCCGGCCATGCGCGGGGTCGAGCGGAAGTCGATCGTCAGCCCGTTGACGGCGTTGCGCACCGCGATGTCGCCATACCAGGGGTCGCGATAGGTGCCCGAATAGCGGTCCAGCGCCAGCGACGGCCCGACCTTCGCCGGCGATGCCTGGCGCTGCGCCAGCGCCGCCTTGCCGCCGGCGATCCGCTGTTCCATGAACGCCGCCCAGCGGGTCGGCCAGTCATGGTTGGGCAGGTCGAGATAATGATCGATCAGCTCGTACATCAGCCCGCGCATGAACCCGCTTTCCTCGGAGTTCATGACGATCGCGAAGCCGACATCCTGGTCGGGCAGCAGCACGACCATGGTGATCGAGCCGAACACGCCGCCGGCGTGCGAGATCATCCGCGCGCCGCGATAGTCGGAGACGTTCCAGGCGAGCGCATAGCTGTTGAACTTCGGCGTCGCCAGCGCCAGCGGCTCGGGCAATTGCGCGATCGGCATCGGCACTACCGGCTTCCACATCTCCAGCGCGGAGGCTTCGCTGAACAGCTGGCCGCCGCCCGGCAGCTTGCCATGGCGCAGCTGGATCTGCAGCCAGCGCGCAAGGTCGGTCGCGCTGAGCGCCAGGCCGCCGGCCGGCGCCGCGTTTCGACCCAGTTCGGCGCGTTCGTCGAGCACCTGCTGGTCGCCGTCCCCGCGCAGCGCGCCGCCCAGGCGTGCATGGGGGTAGGAGCGGTCGGCGCGGGAAAAGCGAACCTCGCTCTCGGCGGTCGCATCGGTCATGCCGCCGGGGCGCAGCACGTTCTCGACCATGAACCGTTCCCAGCTCTTGCCGCTGACTTCCTCGATCAGCTGGCCGGCGACCATGTAGAGGATATTGTCATAGGCATAGGAGGCGCGAAAGCTGGTCGCCGGCTTGATGAAGGCCAGGCGGCGGACCGACTCCCTGCGCGACAGGTCGCTGCGCGGCACGAACAGCAGGTCGCCGGCACCCAGGCCCAGGCCGCTGCGATGGACCAGCAGGTCGCGGATGGTCATCTCGCGCGTGACATAGGGATCGTACATCCGGAACCACGGCATGTGGTCGATGACCCGGTCGTCCCAGGCGATCTTGCCCTGGTCTACCAGGATGGCGAGCGCGGTCGCGGTGAACGCCTTGCCGGTCGATCCGGTCTGGAAGAGCGTATGCGGTCCGATCGGCGCCGACGCACCGAGCTTGCGCACGCCCCAGCCGCGAACCATCGTCGTCTTGCCCTTCTCGACGATCGCGATCGCGACGCCCGGCGCGCCGGTCTGCTTGCGCAGGCTCTCGACGCGCTCGACAAAGCCCTTGGGGGGATCGGCGGCGGCGGGCGTCGCGATCAGGACGAGCAGGGCGGCGGGCAGGAAACGCAGCTTCATGAGACTGTCTCTCTCTCGATGGGCGTGGCACGGCCGCGAACGAGGCGGAAAAGGCCGATCGTCATGAGCGGCAGGACGAACACGACCAGGAACAGCGCGGCGAGCAGGCGATAGCCGCTGGCGATGAGGGTCACGAGACCGATGCGTTCGGCGACGAACACGCACATCAGCAACAGCACGCCGCTGATGATCGCCCGCGCCCCGGTGCCCAGGTCATGGCCGCGCCGCGCGCGGACCACGCCTGCAATGCGCTCGTTGATCGCGTGGACCGATCCCGCGCCGCTTTCGAGCAGCGCCAGGAAGATCATCAGCTGGAATGCCCAGTGGAAGACCGGCATGTCGAGCTGGCGCAGCAGGAAGTCCGAGGGCAGCGTCTCCGACCCGATCGCCGGATAGAAGGCGACCATGCACACGAAGAACAGGATTGCCGGCAGCATCGTCAGCGGACCCGCGATCAGCCCGGCGACGACAGCGTCGCGCTGGCTGGTCAGGTGCCGCAGCACCGGCAGGATCACCACCGCGCCGACGATGTTGTAGCTGGCATAGGTCAGCCCGCCCGCCGCCCAGCCGTCGCTCGGCGCCGGCGTGGCGAAGCCGGTCGAGATCCGGTCGCCGAAGGTAAAGAGCCCGAAGACCAGCAGCAGCGCGTAAACGGTGTAGAGCAGGATCGAGACATATTTGAACACCCGCTCGACCGCGCCGCTGCCCAGCGCCGCGACCACGACGATCGACACCGCCAGCAGTGTCGAGCCGACAAGCGCCGGCCAGCCGAACATCGCGGTGCCGATCGCGCCCGCGCTTGCCCCGAATACGGCCAGGATCAGTACGACGAAGACGATATAGGCCGCCTCGAAGACGACCCAGCCCGGGCCCAGGAGCGACTGGAAGAAGGCGCGATAGTCGAATGCGCGCACCTGGCGGGCATAGGCGAAGGTCACCGTCGCGATGACGCTCCACAACAGCATGGCGAAGACCATGCCGGCGATCCCGCCCCAAGGGCCGCTGGCCAGGAAATATTCGGCGAGTTCGCGGCCGGTGGCATAGCCGCCGCCGATGATGACCGCCTTCAGCGCGAAGCCGGGCAGCAGGAAGCGCTGGAACCAGCTCGACCCGGCGGCGCCCCCCGTGCCGCTCATGCCGAGAGACAGTTCGCGACCAGCGCGTCGAATCCGGCGCCCTGGCGGACCGGGTCACCGACCGGCAGGCCCAGCCGCTCGCTCTCGCGCGCCATCAACGCGAGCGCCTCGGCCTCGTCGAGCTGCGACGTGTTGAAGCTGAACCCGCCGCAGCGAATTGCCGGATTGGTCCGCCGGCCGAGCCGGAGCGTGAGATCGACGATATCGTCGACCGGCGGGACGCCGAAGCCGGCGGTGCCCAGCATTTCGGCCCGGCCGGGCTCGTGGCAGACGACGAAGACATCGGGTTGGCTGCCATGGAGCAGGCCGAGCGAGACCGCGGCGAACCCCGGATGCAAGATCGATCCCTGGCCCTCGATCACGTCCCAGTGATCGGCCGGCGCGTCGGGGGACAGCATCTCGGCCGCTCCCGCCTCGAAATCGGCGACCACCGCGTCCATCGGCATGCCGCTGCCAGCAATCATGATGCCGGTCTGGCCGGTCGCACGGAATGTGGCATCGATGCCGCGACCGACGAACGCGCGGTGCAGCGCCAGCGCGGTATATTTCTTGCCAAGCGCGCAATCGGTGCCGACCGTCAGCAGCCGCTTGCCGCTACGCTTGCGGCCGGTGCCGATGGCGATGCTGGCCGGTGGGGTACGGATGTCGATCAGGTTGCGGCCGAGCCGGTCTGCCGCTTCTGCCAGTTCGGGAACGTCGCGCAGCCGCACATGCATGCCGCTGACGATGTCCAGTCCCGCTTCCAGCGCCTCGACCAGAGCCGGGCGCCAGGCGGGCGGAATGATCCCGCCCGCATTGGCGACCCCGATCACCAGCGCCCGCGCGCCCGCCGCCACGGCCTCGGCCGGGGTCATCGGTGTCAGGCCGGTGCTGACGGTCGCGGCGGGGAGGGCGAATTCGCCCACGCATTTGTCGCCCGCCCAGTCCCGCAGCCCCTGCGCCGTCTTGGCGAACCCGGCGATGGTCGTGTCGCCGAGGAACAGCAGATAGGGTTGCGGGAGCAGCAGGGTGCCGGTTTCGGGAACGACGCGGGCATTCATCGGATCAGGGTCCACAAGGTCAGAAGCGCAGGTCGAACGCGACACCGACCGTGCGCGGCTGGAGCGGGTTGATGCTGATATAGCTGGGTCGATTGAGGCCATCGGTCAGGATCGCGCGCACGAGTTCGCCCTTGTTGTTGAACAGGTTGCGGGCATAGGCGCGGACGCTCCAGTTGTCGCCGATATTGACGGCACCGTTCAGATCGACCGACGTATAGGGCCGGGCGGTCGCGTTCAACGGATCGCTCTCGACCAGCGAGAAGCGACTGCCGGCGTGGCGAATGCCGATGCCCAGGTCGCTGGTGAGATTGCCGCCCAGGTCGAAGCGATAATCTGCGCGCGCCGATCCGCTGAACTCGGGAACGGAGGGCAGGCGGTCGCCGTCCACGCCGCTGATCTCGGGCGCGTCATCGGTCAGCCTGGCGTCGGTATAGGACCCGTTGAAGGTCAGCGTCAGGCCCCGGACGGGACGGAACAACAGCGATCCCTCGATCCCCTTGCTGACCGCGCCGCCGCCATTGGCCTGGCCCGACACGCCGCCGAACGCGCGGACGACCTGGATGTCCTTCCAGTCCATGTAGAACAGGGCGACGTCGATCGAGACCGCGCGGCCCGCCAGGTCGGCCTTGAAGCCGACTTCGTAATTGGTCAGCGTGTCCGATCCGACCGTGGGCGGCACGTTCGGGACGACGACGTTCGGACCGCCGGGACGGTAGCCCGACGCGACGCGAGCGTAGAGCATCGCAGTGTCGGTCACATGAAATTGCGGGCTGACGCTGAAGGTGAACACGTCTTCCTTCGAGGCGCCCGGGTTGTTGGCCTGGGGTACGATCGCGCCTTCGCTGATCTGGCGGAAGGTCTGCTCGTTGCGCGCCCAGCGCAGGCCGCCGGTGAGCTCGAACCGCTCGCCGAAGCGCAGGGTCGCGTTCGCGAAGGCGGCATATTCCTTATAGTTTGCCGGAAGGGCGATGGTCGCCAGCGGGTCGAGCGCCGGGATCACATTGCCCATCATGTCGTAGGAGCGCACCAGCTGATTATTGGTGCTGTCCTCGTTCGTGTAGAAGCCGCCGATCAGCCATTCGAACGTTCCGCCGCTTTCCGAGGCGAGCCGCACTTCCTGGGTGAACTTCTTGAGGCCCAGGTTGATCGTGAATGGCGTGATGCCGGGCGCGATGGGCGGGTCGGTCAGCAGGGGAAACAGGACGCCGAACGAATAGGTCGCATCCTGCAGCTGCATCGCGTTGCGGGTGCTGTAGGTGGTGGCTGAGGTCAGGCTGACGGGGCCAAAGTCGTAGTCCACCGTCGCCGCATAATATTCGATGTCGGTGGTGAATTTCTCGGCGATGTAGTTGTTGTTGGACTGTCCGTCGCCCAGCCGCTTGCCCGTCAGGTCCGCCGCATACAGGCCGTTGCCGTCGGCGTCGATCGACTGCCACATGCCGCTCAGGCGGATGCTGAGATCGTCGGTCGGCCTGAACAACATGCTAACGCGGCCGCTGATCTGCTCATAGCTGTTCTGGTCGTTCAGCGCGGCGTTGTTGACGCTGTTCACGAACCCCGGCGTCTTGCGCCAGGCAAAGCTGCCGGTGACGCCCAGCACGCCCTGGACCAGCGGCGCGTTGACCATCGTCTGGCCGGCCCAGCCGGGATGTTCGGCGCCGTCGATGAAGAACAGCTCGCCGCCGCCGCGAACGCTGAAATCCGACGTGCTCGGCGCGACGGTGACATATTTGACGAGACCGCCGATCGAGCTGGCGCCGTACAGCGTGCCCTGGGGACCGCGCAGCACTTCGACGCGCTCGACGTCATAAGGGAGCAGGTCGAGCGAGAAGACGCCGGCGCGGTTATAGATGCTGCTCGATCCAACCGGCGCATCGTCGAGATAGATGCCGACGGTCTGCGACGCGGACAGCGGGGCGACGCCGCGAAGCGTGATGGTGGACTGACCGGGCGTGCCGGCGCTGCTGACCTGCATGCCGGGCACATATCCGGCATAGTCGGTCAGCGAGGCGGCGCCCTGCTGCTGCAGGTCGTCGCCCGTCACCACGCTGATCGAGATGGGAACGTCCTGGAGATTCTGTTCGCGCTTCTGTGCGGTGACGACGATCTCGTCGGTATCGCGCACCGCATCTTCGGCCGTCTGGGCCATCGCGGCGAGCGGGAAGGCGAGTGCGCCCATGGCGGTGGACAGCGCGAGAGCGCTGCGCAGGATATGGCCGGTCTTGGTCATTTTCGATCTCCCCCTAGAGATTGCGAAAGGTTATCCGCCCCAGGTCTGGGCGAGCAGGCGGCGGAAATTGCCGCCGAGAACAGCCGCGATATTCTTGTCGGAATAGTTGCGGCGGATCAGTTCTTCGGTGAGGTCGTAGATCTTCATCGGATGATCGAACCCGTCGGTATCGATCTTGTCGCGAAACCCGTAGCTCGACTTGTAGGACGCCTTCAGCCGCGCATAGGCCTCCGGCTCCATGTCGTCATAGCCGTTCAGGTCGGCGTCGGTGCCGATCCCGACATGCTCGATGCCGA
Source organism: Sphingomonas rustica (assembly GCF_039652585.1). NCBI lineage: Bacteria > Pseudomonadati > Pseudomonadota > Alphaproteobacteria > Sphingomonadales > Sphingomonadaceae > Sphingomonas > Sphingomonas rustica. The sequence continues at coordinate 114,232 of NZ_JBDIZK010000003.1, forward strand.
CCAGCTTGGCGACGTGATCCACATGGTCGGCGATATGGCCGATCCCGGTCGGCTCGCGGTCGCGCACGAACATGCGCACGCCGGTGATCCCCATCACGCCGCCCTTGGCCGCCAGCGCCTTGATCGCCTCGTCGGTCTTCAGGCGGGGATGGTCGACCAGCGCGCGGCAGTTGCTGTGGGTGATCGCGATCGGCCTGGGCGAGATCTCGATCGCATCCAGCGTGGTGCGCGGGCCGCAATGCGACACGTCGACCAGCATGCCGACCTTGTTCATCGCCTCGATGATCGAAACGCCGAAATCGGTGACGCCGCCGTCGACGCGCTCGGTCGATCCCGATCCGAGCAGGTTCTGCGCATTATAGGTCAGCTGCGAACAGCGCTGGCCGATCTGGTGGAACAGCTTCACATCGGCGGGGGTGCGGAAATGCTCCGAACTCTGCACGCCCAGGATGACGCCGACCTTGCCCTGCTTCTTCGCCAGGTCGAGATCGGCCGCCTTGTCGATCAGCGTGAAGACGTCCGGGTTGCGGGAGCAATAGCCCAGCGACTGGCCCATATAGGACAGCACCTCGGAATAGGCGTCCGGACCGCCGATGCCGTAGGAATGATGCATGCCGGTGATGCTGGCGGCCTTGAAGTCGGCCCGATCCTGCGGGGTCATCGGCGCCGCGTAGAAATCATTCGTCAGCGTGATCTTGAGAACGCCGAGCATGTCGATGACCAGCGACTGCGCGATCAGGTCGACCGCCCGCTTCGAATAGGTCTTGGGCGACGCGGCATGGAGCCGATAGGAACCGGTGTTGATCATCGGGAAAGCCACCGCAGCACTTGCCGCCGCGCCGCCGAGCATCCGGCGACGCGATATCCTTGGCAATGTCGTCATCGCCTTGCTCCCTGTTCGGATCGGCCCTTCGAGGAGCCATTCTCTGATCCGGATGCTACTGTCCTGATCGGAGAAATGTCAACGCGTGTTGCAAAACTATTTCGGTGAGATGACGCGGCCCCACACCGTCTCGTCGCAATGGATCAGTCCGCCGGCATAGCGGATCGACGGCACGCGGTCGGCCGCGAGGAAAATGGGCCCGTCGAGATCGACGACGTCGCACAATTGGCCGAGCAGATAGGCTGGCGCCATTGCCAGGCTGGATCCGACCATGTTGCCGACCATCACGTCCAGGCCCTGCGCGCGTGCGGTCCGGGCGATCGCGATCGCCTCGGTCAGGCCTCCGCATTTGTCGAGCTTGATGTTGACCGTCTGGAAGCGCCCGCCCAAGCCCGGCACGTCGGCCAGGCTCAGCGCGCTTTCGTCGGCTGCGATCGGGATCGGCGAGACGAAGCCGTCGAGATCGGCTTCGCGGCCGCGCGCGAGCGGCTGTTCGAGCAGACGGATGTCCGCCGCGACCAGTGCCTCGACCAGCATCGGCAGATCACCGATGGCAAAGCCCTGATTGGCATCTACGCCGATCCAGCAGTCCGGCCGCGCCGTGCGAACGGCGTTCACCCGGGCGATGTCGAGCGCAAGCTCGCCGGTCAGCTTGAGCTTCAGCGCACACGCGTCGCTGAATGCCAGCGCGCCTTCGGCCATGACCTCCGGTGCGTCTGCGCCCAGCGTGAAGGTGGTGAGCAGGGGGGTGGGCTCGGGCAGTCCGGCCAGGTCCCAGACGGGCCGCCCGGTCTGGCGCGCCTCCAGCTCCCACAGGGCGCAGTCGAGTGCATTGCGACCGCCGCAGGGCGGCAGCGCCGACTGAAGCGCCTCCCGGGTCATGCCGGCCTCGATGCCCGCCCGCACGCGCTCGATCGCCGCGAGCATCGCCGGCACGTCGTCGTCCAGATAATAGGCGCCGCTTGCCTCGCCGCGGCCCGTATGCGGACCGTCGGCGAGGGTGACGACGACCACCGGGCTCTCGGTGAAGACGTGGCCGGAGATGTGGAACGGCTTCGCGAAGGGAAGCCGTTCCACCGCGACGTCGAGCGTGCGCGTCATCGGATCAGTACGCCGCGCCGAAGCTGATCAGCTTGAAGGCAAGCGCGACCCACAGCACGAACACCGCGCTGAGAACCAGCAGCACGCTCCACAGCTTGGCGAACCAGCCCCGCTTGCCGGTCCACACGCGCAGCGCGTTCCAGATCGCGACGCCGACGAGACCGAAGAACCCGATCGCGCCCAGAATCTGCACCAGGTAGATCAGCCAGTCGGTGCTGCCATGCGCCTCGAAATTCTCGATCCCGGTGATGACGATCGCCCAGCCGATGAGCACGCCGATCACCAGCCACGAGAAGCCGCGGACCAGGCGATACGCCTTTCGGTCGTTTCCGGCCAGCGCCAGCGTCGCGCCGAAGCGACGGCGGGTGAGGGCGGCGACGGGCCAGGCCAGCGCAGTCAGCAGGATCACGCCGACCCCGATCAGGAACAGCGGCATCAGCCAGGCGCCGTCGAGATACCAGGGCGTCCGGTCGAACACCATGAAGGGCGAGATGTCGTCGACCGACCAGCGCACGATCTTGCCATCGACGACCTTGGCAGCGAGCCGCTGGTGTCCGTCGGAGGCCTGCCACACGAACGGCGCGGTCTCGATCCAGGTGCGCGGCGCACCGCCACGCGTGGTCACGCTGGGGATCAGCGGACGGCCGTCCGCATCGAGGCTGACCGTCGCGTCGCTGATGAAACTGACGATCGAGGCGAAGTTCGATCCGATCTTGCGGCTGTTGGTCCAGGTGCCCACGAGCATCTTGGCATGCTCCTTGGCGGTGGGCAGCTCGACCAGCGGCTTGGGATTCTCGACCGGAAGGTAGCGATCGGCGAACTGGTCCATCAGCGCGCCGCGGATCGCGCCGGCGGCGCCATCCTTGCCCGGGCTGTTGACCGAGATGAACACGCCGACCTTTTCCTTGGGCCAGATCAGCAGGTCGCTGTGGAAGAAGACGGTGTCGCCGCCGTGCGCGACGGCGGTGTGGCCGTTGATGTCCTGCTCGTAGAAGCCGAGCGCCATGCGGTTCACGCCGGGCAGGATGTTGCCCGCAGGCGTGTGCATCAGCCGCGCCGTCTCCGGCTTGATCAGCGGGCCGCCGTCATTGAGGTGCGCGATCATGAACTTCGCCATGTCGCTGCCGCTTGCCGCCAGCGAGCCGGCGGGGGCGAGCGAGATCATCTCGTACTTCTCGGCCTTGCCCGACCCGAGCATATAGCCCTGCGACATGAACGGCTTCAGATTGGCGGGCAGGGGCTGGCGGAAGGTCGAATGCGCCATGCCCAGCCGCTGGAAGATGTTGCGCTCGATATAGTCGTCGAACGGCATGCCCGATACGCGCTCGACGATATAGCCGGCCAGCGCCGTGGCGTAGTTGGAATAGGCGGGGGTGGTGCCCGGCGCGAAGATCCGCTCCGGCACGCGCTTCTTCAGTTCCTCGCCCAGCGGGGTGACGTGATCGAAGGCCAGGAGGCCCTTGATGATCTCCTCGAACCCGGCGGTGTGCGTCATGATCTGGCGCAGCGTGACCGGCTTCCCCTGATAGTCGGGGATCTTGAAGTCGAGATACTGGTTCACGTCGGCGTCGAGGTTCAGCTTGCCGGCCTCGACCTGCTGCATGACCGCGGTCCAGGTGAACAGCTTCGAGGTCGAGCCGGGGCGGAACAGGGTGGTCGCCGGATCGACCGGCTTGCGCTTCGCCACGTCGGAATAGCCATAGCCGCGCTCGGTGACGACCTGGCCGTCCTTGACGATGACGACGACCGCGCCGGCGACGTCGCCGCGCGCGAGCGCATAGGGCATATAGCCGTCAAGCCAGGCGTCGGCGTCGGTCTTGGTCAGGTTTGCCGCATAGCTGGTGCCGGTGATCGGCACGGCGGCCGCGCTTTCGGCCGTGGCCGGCTTCGGCGCCAGCGGCGTGCCGGGTTGAGTAAGTGCAGGTACCGCGACGGCCAGAGCGAGGACCCCCGCCGCGACTGCCTTCCATGATCGCTTCCACATGACCCTTCCCCTCTTTGATCTTGCTGCGCGCGGAGCGTCTTGGATTGCGCGCCTGCACCGAGATGGCTACGATGTGCCCATTATGACACGCCATGCTCCTGATCGGGACATAATGATCCTGTTTGGAAAATTGTCAAACATTGCTGTTTTTGGAGGCGGGCGCTGATGGCGACTCGGTTGAAACCCGAGCATCCGACGCTCGGCACGCTGCTCCGCGCGATGCGCGCCCGGAACAACTGGACGCTCAAGGAAATGAGCGACCGCAGCGGCATTCCGGTCTCGACCCTGTCGAAGGTCGAGCATGACCGGCTGACGCTGACCTATGACAAGCTGCTCCAGGTCAGCCAGCGGCTGAACATCCGCATGTCGGAGCTGTTCGCCGAGAACGACACGGGTCCCGAGGTGCAGATCACCGCGCGGCGCAGCATCGGCGATCTTGATCGCGCGATCCGGGTCAACACCGCGAACTACGACTATTTCTACCTGTGCACCGAATTGCGGCGCAAGCGGATGATCCCGGTGATCACCCGCGTGCGCGCCAAGTCGGCGGAGGAGTTCGGCGAACTCGTCCATCATCATGGCGAGGAGTTCATCTACGTCGTGGCGGGCAGCATCGTCGTCCACACCGAATTCTACGACTCGGTCACGCTCGAGGAAGGCCAGTCCATCTATCTCGATTCGAACATGGGCCATGCCTATGTCGCCGCGCCGGGATGTGACGAGGCGGTCGTGCTGGGCGTCTGCTCCAGCGCCGAGGACGGGCTGATGGACTCGCTGATGACGCTGCACGCGGAGTGACGGCGGCGTCGTGACGCTTTCGGGAAGGACGGCGCTTGTCACCGGCGCCGCCGGCGGCCTTGGCCGCGAGATCGCGCTGGGGCTGGCGCGGGCAGGGGCGCATGTGGTGCTTCACGGCCGGTCGATCGATCGGCTGGCGGCACTGGCGGACGAGATCGGCCGTGCCGGCGGATCGTCCGAGGCGATCGTCTTCGACCTGGCCGACGAGGCTGCACTTGCGGCGGCGCTCGCCGACCGGCCGCCGGTCGATATCCTGGTCAACAATGCCGGCGAACGCGACCGCCGGCCGCTCGGCGATCTCGATCGCGCAGCGGTGCGGCGGGTGCTGGAGATCAACCTGGTCGCGCCGTTCGACCTTGCCCGGATGCTGGCGCCGCGCATGGCCGCGGGCGGGCGGATCATCAACATCACCTCGATCGCGGGGCCGATCGCGCGCGGTGGCGACGCCGCCTACACCCTGTCGAAGGGCGGACTCGACGCGCTGACCCGTGCGCTCGCCGCCGAACTGGGATCGCGCCAGATCACCGTGAACGCAGTGGCGCCCGGCTTCTTCGCGACCGAGGCGAACGCGGCGATGGTCGCCGATCCGGCAATCGCCGAACATCTCGAGCGCCGCACCTCGCTCGGCCGCTGGGGCCGTCCCGAGGAGATTGCCGGCGCCGTCCTGTTCCTTGCCTCGGACGCCGCCTCCTACGTCACCGGGCAGGTGCTGGCGGTAGACGGCGGCTATCTCGCGCATTTCTGAGCGCGATCGCGACCATGGCGACCGCCACTGCCGCGCCTGCCGTCAAGGCGCCGTGCCGCCGTGCCGTGGAGAAGAGGCTGAACCTGCGCCCATGCTGTCGACCTTCGGCGCGGCGGTCATCGCCCTGCGGGGCGTACAGATTGCCGGGCGTATCGGGGACCGGCGCGGTGCGATCGACCAGCATCGCGTTCATGGTCGTGGCAAGGCGGTCGAACAGCGACGGGAACAGCGTCGCGCCCAGGACCTGCAGCTTGCCGACGCCGCCAACGGTGACCGCGCGCCGGCGATGCTGCGCGGCGTCCAGGATCGCATCGGCGACCAGATCGGGGGAATAGACTGGATCCGGCAGCCTTGCGCGATAGCCGGTGTGATTGCGTCCGTGATCGGGGAAGGGCGTGCCGATCGCACTGGGCTTGATCAGCGTGAGCGAGACCGGGGCCTTGCGCTGCATCAGCTCGATCCGAAGCGAATCGGTAAAGCCTTTCACGGCATGTTTCGAGGCGCTGTACGCACCGAGCAGCGGGGCACCCATGTCGCCATTGATCGATCCGATGTTGATCAGCGCGCCGCCGCCCGGCCGCGACTCCAGATGGCGCAGCGCGATCAGCGAGCCGTGGACGATGCCCCAGTAATTGGTCTCGAAGACCTTGCGATGCTCGTCGATCGGCAGCGTGCTCAGCAGGGCATAGACGCCGGCACCGGCATTGTTCACCCAGCTGTCGAACCCGCCGAACCGGGCGATGGTCTCGTCGGCGAGGCGCTCGACATCGGCTTCGATCCCGACATCGGTCACGACATGGTCCGCGACGCCGCCTGCGGCCCGGATCGCCTCGCAAATCCTCGCCAGCGCCTCCCCGTCCCGCGCCGCTAGCATCACCCGGGCGCCGGCTGCCGCCGCCTTCTGCGCGGTACCCAGGCCATGGCCGGAGGTGGCGCCGGTGATGACGATCACCTGATCCGATATCGGTTTGAGCCTGACGGCCATGCGCGTCTCCAGTCCTGTCGGGGTTTGCGGGCCAACGTGGTGGCGGTGGGGAAGGTCCGCCTGCGCGTGGAAAAGGGAACGGCAGCGGCGGCACGGGGGTTCGGTTGGTGACCCGCAACGATGAAAGGATCGCCTGGATGCTCGATCGCCATGATGCTTCCGCGCTCGTCGCACTTTCGGACGCGCTGGCCGATGCCGCCAGCGTGCACCGCTCCGCCGCACGGGTGGCGGACGATCCCGCGCTGGCTGAAACCATGGCGCGCCGCGAACAGAAGCTCGACCGGCTCGCGATCGAGGTGCGGCAGGGGCGTGACGGCGAACCGGGATCGATGCTGCGCGTGATCGATCAGGTGAAGCTGGCGGTCGACCGGCTATGGGACGATGACGATGCCTGCGCCGACACCGCGAGCCGCGAGTCCAAGCGAGGCCTGCTGAAGCTGATCGACGACCATCTGCTCGATCCTGAACTCTCCGACGCGGCGCGCCGCATCTTCCTCGACGTGCGCGACCGGATCGCCGGCGGCGAACTGCATGCCACCGCTCCGGCGGGGCTCAGGCCTCTGGCGACCTGACGCCGGCCGGCTCCTCCGCCCGGTCGAGTTCGCCCTTCAGCACATCGTCCTCGACGCCCTTTAGCGGCGTGCCCGAGACATAGGCGCCGCGCGCCAGCAACTGTGCGCCGATCGGCAGCGTCACCAGCAGGAACAGGATCGCCAGGATACCGCTGTTGCCGCCGTCGATCCTGCCCGACAATGCGACGCCCAGCAGCAGCAGCGCGGTGCCCAGCGTCCCCGCCTTGGTCGCGCTGTGCATCCGCTGAAGCGGATCGGGCAGCCGGATCACGCCGATCGCCGCGACCAGCAGGAAACCTGTGCCCAGCACCATCAGCAGCATCGCCGCGATCGTCATGACTCCTCCCTCTGCTTGCGTTCGAGGAACACCGCGAACGCAGCGGTCGCAACGAAATTGATCAGCGAGATGCCGAGCGCGATGTCGAGGAACGCGCCGCGTCCGGTCGCCACCGCGGTCAGCGCGGCGAAGCCCACCGCGACCGCCGTCAGCATGTCCAGCGCGATGAACCGGTCGGCGAAGCTCGGCCCGCGCACCATGCGCCATGCCGCGAGGACCAGCGCCAGCGTGAGCGCGACCGCGAGGATCGTCGCCAGGGTCTCGATCCCGATCATGCCTCCAGCTCCGCGATCCAGCGTTCGTACAGCCGTTTGAACCGGGCGGCGGTGGCCTGCGGATCGCGCGTATCCAGGACGTGCAGGTACAGCCGCGTGCGATCCTCGGACACATGGATGCAGGTCGATCCCGGCGTCAGCGAGGTGAAATAGGCGAACAGCGCCACCGCCCAGGGGCGGCGCACCGACACGGGGACTTCGACGATCGCCGGGTTGGTCCGCACCCGCGGGGCCAGCACGATGCGGGCCACCGCGAACGACGCGGCGACCAGGTCCCACAGGAACACCGCCACCAGCACCAGCGCCGCGCGGATCTTGCGCACCATCCTCATGGCGTCCCCGTCAGCGCGCGGGCGGAGAGTTGCGCGACCGTCCACAGCCATTGCGGCAGGAGGCCGATCGCGATCGTGGCGGCACTGAGCAACGCCATTGCCGCCACGCCGGTGCGCGGGATGCGGTGGAGCGGCCGGCGCGGATCCTTCCAGCACGCGTCGGACCACAGGATCGCCATCGAGACGATCGTGAGCAGCCCGGCGACGATCCCGATCGCGCCCAGCCAGCCCATGCCCGCGTCCAGGCTCTCGCGGATCACGATCAGCTTTGCCCAGAAGCCCGAAAAGGGCGGGATGCCGGCCAGCGACAGGACCGGGACGGCAAAGACCAGCGCGAACAGCGGCTCGCGCCGAACCATCCCGCCGGCACCGCTCAGGTCCCAGCTGCCGCTGGCGCGGCGGATCAGGCCGATCCCCAGGAACAGGTTTGCCTGCACGATGATCGAATGGACCATGTAGAAGACCGACGCGGCGACGCCGTCGCGCGATGCCAGCGCCAGGCCGACCGCCATATAGCCGACCTGGGCGATCACGTGATAGGCGAGCAGCCGGCGCATGTCGGTCTGCGCCAGCGCGCCCAGCGCGCACACGATCATCGTCACCGCCGCGATCAGCCCGAACACCGGGGTCAGCTGCGCTGCCGCCAGCGAGCCCGACGCGATGCCGAACAGCGCGACGAAGACCAGCAACAGGGCATAGAAGCCCATCTTGGTCAGCAACCCGGCGAATACCGACGCGACCGTGGTCGGGGCGGTATGGTAGGATGCCGGCAGCCACAGGTGAAACGGCGCAAGCCCGGCCTTCAGCGCCAGTCCCGCCAGCAGCAGCGCCGATGCGACCGCCAGCGCGAAGCCCGGAGGCCGCCCGGCCAGTGCCGCGCCGGCCTCCCGAATGTCGAGCGTGCCGGTGATGCCGTAGATCATGCCGACGCCCAGCAGAATCGCGGTCGCCGCCAGCATCGCGAAGCTGGCATAACGGATCGCGCCGTCGATCTGGGACGGGCGCCGGTCGATCGTCAGCAGGCCGAGTGCGGCGACCAGCGCAAGCTCGAACCAGACATAGAGGTTGAACAGGTCGTCGGTCAGGAAGGCGCCGTTCACCGCGCCCAGCATCGCCAGCATCAGCGCGTCATAGCCTGCGCGCCGCCGCCTGGTGCCGATATCTCCGATCGCATAGATCGCGGCGGCGACCGCGATCAGCGCGGTGACCGCGACCAGCATGACGCCGGGCCAGGATGCGGAAAAGCTGATGCCGAACCCGCGGGGCCAGCCGCCGAAAACGGTCAGCGGAAGGCCGGACCAGGTGGCTGCCCGCCACAGCAACGCGAACGAGGCGACCGCCAGCACGCCCGTGGTCGCCACCCCGACGGCGCGCGCGAGTACCGGCCGGCCGCGCAGCATCATCGCCAGCGCGGCGCCGAAAAAGGGCACCAAGACCGGTGCGATCAGGAGCAGGGCGTCAGGCATCGACCGGATCGCGCTCCCTCGGCGGCCCCAGCGTTTCGGCCGCATCGCCGTCGCGCGCGTCGACCGTGCCCTGAGTCCGCCAGGCGCGCAGCACCAGGACGGCAAGCATCACCGTCAGCGCGAAGCCGATGACGATGGCGGTCAGGATCATCGCCTGGGTGATCGGATCGGCGGACTCGCCCAGCGTTCGCACACCTTCCTCGATGATCGGTGGCTGCTGGCTGCGGATCCGCCCGGCCAGGAACAGCAGCATGTTGGTGCCCGTCGCCAGCAGCGACAGCCCCAGCAGCATGCGCACCATGTTGCGCGACAGGATCAGGATGATCGCGCAGCCGAACATGCCGGCACCGACCAGGGCATAGAGATAGGTCATCGGCTCGCCTCCCGCTGAAGGCCGAACAGGAACGCCAGCACCGCGCCGAGGACGACCAGATAGACGCCCAGGTCGAACACGATCGTCGTGCCCAGCTTGGGCAGCACGCCGCCGCCGTCCCACCACAGGTGCGTCAGATAGGGCTTGCCCGCCAGCATCGCCGGCAGGCCGCTCACCAGCGCGCAGCCCATGCCGATGCCGACCAGCGTCAGCGGCCGTGCGCGCAGCGACCGTTGCGCGCGATCGACGCCATAGGCCAGCGACAGCACGGCAAAGGCAAGCGCCGCGACCAGCCCGCCGACGAACCCGCCGCCCGGCTGGTCATGGCCGCGCCACAGGATCACGATCGACGCGGCCAGCAGGAGCAGCGCGAGGCCCCGTCCGACGATCGCGAACGAGAAATGGACCGGGGCCGGGGTGCCCGGTGCGGCCTTGCGGCCGCGCGTGGCGAGCAGCGAGGCGGCAAGGATCGCGGAGACCGCGATGACGAATGTCTCGCCCAGCGTGTCGATCGCCCGGAAGTCCACCAGGATCACGTTGACGACATTGTGGCCCTGCGCGGCGACATAGCTCATCCGGCCGAAGAATTCTCCTGCCGCCGACTCATGCCCGTGCGCCGCCATGTCGAGAAAACCGAAGAACAACAGACCTGCCAGCAGCGCCGCGATGATCGCGTCGCTGCGCCGCATCCCCGGCGTCCGGGTGGCGGGCGTGGCGATCGGGATCGCCAGCAGCAGCGCGGTCAGCAGCACGACGATCAGCGCCTCGACGGTGAACTGGGTCAGCGCCAGGTCGGGCGCACCGTTCATCATGAAGGTGATCGCGACCGAGAATCCGGTCAGCCCGGTCGCGACCAGCCCGGCGACCAGCGACTTGGTCCGCGTCGCGGCAAAGGCGCCGCCCAGTCCGACAAGGGCGACGATCGTCGGCGCGATGCGAACATCGCCCGGTTCGGGCAGCTTGGGCCACGCATCCGCCATCCCGACCGACCACAGGATCAGCGCGGCAGTCCCGGCAACGACCATCAGCAGATAGCGGCGCAGGTCGCCATGCTGGACCCAGGCGGTCAGGCCCCGCGCACCGGCGACCAGCCCGCGCAGCCCGCGCTCCCACAGCCGCTCGACCGAATAGGCATCCAGCCGGTCGACGCTGCGCAGCCTGGTGTGGATCGGGCGCCAGAAGCGGATGATCAGCAGCCCGATGCTGACCGCGACGAAGCTGAGCATCAGCATCGGCGTGATGCCGTGCCATACCGAGATGTCGACCTCGACCGGCCGCCCATAGACGGCCGCGACCGCAGGGCGCAGCGCGACGCGGGTGATCCAGTCGGGGTCGAGGCTGATGATCAGTCCGGCCAGCGCCAGCAGCAGCGGCGGCGCGACGATCGACAGGCTTTCCTTGTGGCGGACCGGTTTCAGCTTGTCGCGGCCAAGGAAGAAGGGGCGCAGCGTGATGACGCCCGCGACGCCGACCATCACCGCGTTGACGAGCACCGCGATCGCCAGCGGCACCAGCTCCCAGCTGCTCTCCAGCTGCGCCTCGAACAGGAATTCCTTCGAGATGAAGCCCAGGAACGGCGGGATGCCCGCCATCGACAGGCTCGCCCCCAGGCAGGCGATCGCGGTGATCGGCAATACCCGGACGAGTCCGCCCAGCGACCGCAAATTCTGCTGGCCCGTGGAATGGATCACCGATCCGGCACAGAAGAACAGCGCCGCCTTGTACAGCGCATGCGCCATCAGGAAGCCGACCATCGCAACCGTCGCCGCCGGCCCGTCCAGCCCGACGAGCAAGGTGAGGATGCCCAGCGACGCGATCGTCGAATAGGCGAGCGCCGACTTGAAATTCTCCGCCCGCAGCGCCTGGAGCGCCGCGACCAGCATGGTGATGCAGGCAACGGTGATAACGGTCGCACGGCCCCAGCTGGTCGCCGCGAATACCGGCTCGAACCGCGCGAGCAGGTAGATGCCCAGCTTCACCATCGTCGCCGAATGGAGATAGGCCGATGCCGGTGTCGGCGCCTGCATCGCGTTGGGGAGCCAGAAATGGAACGGGAACTGCGCCGACTTGGTGAAGGCTGCGATCAGGATACAGGCGACGATCGGCCCGCCGAACGGGCTGGCGGCGATGACGTCGGCCTGGCGCACCGCCTCCGCCATCGAATAGGTGCCCAGCACATGGCCGATCATGCAGACCGCAGCCAACAGCATCAGCCCGCCAAAGGCGGTGACCTGAAGCGCCATGGTGGCGGCGCGGCGTGATCGCGAGCTGCGTCCGTCGAACCCGACCAGCAGGAACGACAGGACGCTGGTCGCCTCCCAGAAGATCAGCAGCACCAGCAGGTTTTCCGCCAGAACCGTTCCCAGCATCGCGGTCATGAACAACAGGATCAGCGTGAAGAACCGGCTGCGCTCGACGCGCGGCTTTCCGGTCAGATAGCCGCCCGAATAGATGATCACGAGCGCGCCGATGCCCGTCACCAGCAGGCAGAACAGGAACGAGAAACCATCCAGCCGCAGCGTGAAGTCGAGACCCAGTTGCGGTGCCCAGGGAATGCCCTGTCCGCGAACCCATCCGCGCTCCACGATCGACGCGACGGAGACGAACCCGGTGAGCAGCCCGAGCGGCAGCAACGCAATCAGGAACCCCGCGCCACGCCCCATCACCCGGGCGAGCAGGGGGACCGTGCACGCACCGAAGAAGGAAATCAGCAGAACAACGATCATCTGCCCCACCAATGCCCGAAAGCGCGATCGGATGCAGCCCCCGAGTCGTTTTTATGCCGTTGCGTTGCGTTCGCTGTCGGGAACCGCGCACATCCCCATGCCGTTCAGCTTGCCCATGAGTTATCGGCCCCACGGCATCGACGACATCCTCGACCGCCTCGACCAGGCTGCGCAGGGGAGCGACCGCGTCAGCGTGGGCGACATTCGCGAGGCGCTGGGCCAGCGGGGGCAGGGCGCCTTCCTGCTCTTTCCCGCATTGATCGACATCACGCCGGTGGGATCGATCCCCGGCGTGCCGACGCTGATGGCAGCGACGATCATCCTGGTCGCGGTCGAGATCCTGATCGGCCGAAGCGAACCCTGGCTGCCCGGCTTCGTCGAACGACGCCACATCAAGGCGCGCACCTTGTGCAAGGTCACGGGCAAGCTGCGTTCGACCGGCCGCCGGCTCGACCGATGGTTTCACGGCCGTCTGTGCTGGATGACGCAAGGGACGCCGCTGAAGGTCGCCGCCGCGCTGATCATCGGGCTGGCCCTGACGGTGCCGCCGCTCGAACTGATCCCGCTCGCCACCACTGCCCCGATGTCGGCGATCGCGGCGTTCGGCACCGCCTTGCTGCTGCGCGACGGTGTGCTGATGATCGCCGCGATGGCGATCACCGCCGCTGTCGTCGTGCTGGGTGCCGTCCTGCTGCTGTGACGACTGCGCCGGTTGCGGGATCGGAACTGCGGGCGCGACGTTGTGGCGCGATGGAACCGACCCCCCGCGAAACCCCGTCCACGCCCCGCAATCGCCGCGGGCTGATCCTCGTCATCGTCGCGATCTTCGCGATCGTCGGCATCATCTTCATCGGCATGAACCTGTCGCATCTGCGCGAAAGCGAACGGGGCGAGGCGGTCGGCAACGAATCCGGCGTGCCCGGTCCGGAGAACACCCGCTAGGGGCGCCGCGACACCGATCCAAACTTCCATATGATTGGCCACGGTCACGACCCCGGGCAGGAAACGCGGCACGCCCATGGGCGTTGACCCATGTCAGTTTTCAGCCGGAGTTTCCGAATGAGCCACACCGTTGCAGAGATCATCGTCGAGACGCTCCACGAAGCCGGCGTGCGCCGCTGCTACGGGGTGGCGGGCGATACGCTCAATTATGTGACCGACGCGATCCGGCGCAGCGACATTCGCTGGATCCATGTCCGGCACGAGGAAGCGGGCGGGTTCGCCGCCGGCGCCGACGCGCTGCTGACCGGCGAACTCGCGGCCTGCGCCGGCTCCTGCGGCCCGGGCGGGCTGCATTTTATCAACGGCCTGTTCGAAAGCCATCGCAACCGCGCGCCGGTCGTGCTGATCGCCAGCCAGATCGTGCGCGACGAGCTGGGCTTCGACTTTCCGCAGGAAGTCGATTTCAAGGCGGTCTATTCGAGCTGCAGCGTCTTCTGCGAAGAGATCAGGACGCCCGAACAGGCGCGGCGGATGACCGCGATGGCGGCGCAGGCGGCGCTGACAAAACAGGGCGTGGCGGTCCTGATCGTGCCCGTCGACGTCTCTCAGGCGAAGGTTACGGACACGCCCGCATTCGCGGTGCATCGGACCCGGCCGCGCACCCGCCCGTCCGAGGCCGAACTGGCGCGGATCGCCGAGGCGCTGAACGGGGGCAGGCGGATCGCGATCTATGGCGGATCGGGATGCGAGGGCGCGCACGACTATGTCGTGGCGCTGGCCGAGCAGCTGAACGCACCGGTCGCGCACACCTCGCGTGCCAAGGATTTCCTCGAACATGGCAATCCGCACAATGTCGGCATGACCGGCGTGTTCGGATCGGAGGCCGGCTATCACGCGCTGATGACGTGCGACACGCTGCTGCTCCTCGGCTGCGACTTCGCGTGGCGGCAATATTATCCCTCGGACGCGACGATCATCCAGATCGATATCGACGGCAGTCATCTCGGCCGCCGGCACCCCGTCGATATCGCGGCGGCGGGCGACATCGCCGACACGCTCGACGCGCTGCTCCCGCTGATCGTGAAGCGCGACGACCGCAGCTTCCTCGACGACTGTCTCGGCCATCATGACAAGGCGGTCGCAGCACAGCGCAAGCATTCGGTCGCCGACGACGATCGGCCGATCCACCCGCAATATCTGACCGAGACGATCGCCGCCGCCGCGCGCGCCGATGCGATCTACACCGCCGATTGCGGCTCGCCGATGGTCTGGTGCCTGCGCCATGTCCCGTCCACCGGGCGAAACCGCCGGGTGATCTCGCTGACCCATGGCACCATGGCGAATGCGATGCCGCAGGCGCTGGGTGCCAAGGCCGCGTTTCCCGATCGCCAGGTGATCTCGCTGTCGGGCGATGGCGGGATCGCGATGCTGCTGGGCGACCTGCTGACCGCCGTTCAGGAAAAGCTGGCGATCAAGGTCTGCGTCTTCAACAACAGCTCGCTCGGCTTCGTCGAACTGGAACAGAAGGTCGACGGATTGCTCGACGCCTATACGAATCTCGTGAACCCCGATTTCGCGCGCGTGGCCGAGGCGATCGGGTTCCACGCCCGCCGGGTCGAGCGGAGCGGAGAGCTGGCCGGCGCGGTGCGCGAGTGGCTCGATGCGCCCGGGCCCGCATTGCTCGACGTGGTGACCGACCGGTTCGAACTGGTGATGCCGCCCAAGGTCGAGGCGAGCCAGATCTTCGGCACCGCGCTGTATTCGGCCAAGGCGGTGCTCAGCGGGCGTGCTGCCGATGTCGTCGGGCTGGTGCGAAACGCGATCGACTAGCGCGTCGGCCGGTCGATCATCGCGTCGCCAACGGCGTTCGGGAATTCCAGCCTGAAGATCGTCCGGCCCGGCACGGAATCGAGCTGGACTCGACCGCCATGGATCTGCGCGACGCGCTCGACGATGGCCAGGCCCAGCCCGGCATTGTTGCGTGCGCCGCGGTCTCCGCGCCAGAAGCGGCGGAACACGAACTGCTGCTGTTCGGCGGGTATGCCGGGGCCGTCGTCGCGAACCTCGACAGCGCCTTCGGAGCTGACGGCCAGCTCGATCGAACTGCCGACCGGGGTATGCTTGACCGCATTCTCCAGCAGCGCGCCGATCGCGCGTGCGATCAGGTCGCGGTCGCCGCGCACCGCGACCTCGGCCGGAGCGGCGGTGAAGGTGATCGACCGGCCGCTACGATGGACGAGCGGAGCGATCGCCGCGGCGCAGTCGGCCGCCAGCGCGGACAGGTCGATCGCATCGCCCGCGCCCGGGTCCATCGCATCGAGCTCGGCGATCTGCAGCAGGTTGGCGATGATCCCGGCGACGCCGTCCAGATCGGCGACCA
Source organism: Sphingomonas rustica (assembly GCF_039652585.1). Lineage (NCBI taxonomy): Bacteria > Pseudomonadati > Pseudomonadota > Alphaproteobacteria > Sphingomonadales > Sphingomonadaceae > Sphingomonas > Sphingomonas rustica. Next base: position 130,131 of record NZ_JBDIZK010000003.1, read on the forward strand.
GTGCCGCGCGCAGCTCGGCATCGGCGATCTCGCCGGCGCGCATCCGCGCGATGGTGATCGGGGTGCGCAACTCGTGTGCGGCATCGGCGGTGAAGTCGCGCTGCAGGTGCAGGCTCGCGACCAGCCGGTCGAGCGTGTCGTTGATCGAAGTAGCGAGGGGGCGGACCTCGACGGGCAGGGGCGCGGCATCGATCCGCGCGTCGAGCCGGTTGGGATCAAGCGCGCGGACCTGCGCCGATGCGCGCGTCACGGGCCGCAGCGCGCGGCGCACGATCAGCGCGTCGATTCCCAGCATCAGCATCAGCAGCGGCAGGATCACCGCCAGCCCATAGAGCAGGAACTGGCGCACGATGTCGTCGACGACATTTGCCGGGTGGTCGAGATTCTGGATCGTGACGATCCACGCCGCCTCGCCGGCGATCCGCGCCGGCACGCTGAGCCCCGAATAGAAGGCGGTCCGCGACCGGCGGGTGAAATAGGCCTCTTCGGCGCCGCGCGGCACCTGCGCCAGCGGAAAGACGCCGGCACCGTCGGGAGCCAGCAGCACGCGACCCTCGCCGTCGACGATCCGGAAGCTCAGGCCGCGGCCTTCGTCGGATGCCTCGCGCGCGGCCGCCGGCGTCAGGCTCAGCCTGCCGCCCTTCTCCGCCCGCAACCCGTCGCGGATCGCCTGGACCTGCGCCTGGAACGTCTGGCGCTGGAACCGCTCGGCCGTGCCCTCCAGGAACAGGTAGATGCCTGCCGACACCGCGATCGCGGTCGCCAGCACTGCGATGCCATGCCACAACAGGATCCGCGTCAGCAGCGAGCGCGGAACGGGCATGCGCCACCGCCTCATGCCGCCGGTCCCGCCAGCATATAGCCCAGGCCGCGAATGGTGACGATCTGCGCGGTCGCCCCCGCCATGGACAGGCGTCGGCGCAGCCGGTGGACATAGACCTCGATCGCGTTCGACCCCAGATCGTCGTCAATCCCGAACAACTGCGCCTCGACCGCGGACTTGGCGACGACGCGCTCGCTGCGGCGGATCAGCGCCTCCAGCACGCTCAGCTCGCGTGCCGACAGGATCGTCGTCGCGCCGGCGATGCGCACCTCGCGGCGCACCGGATCGAAGGCGATGTTGCCGCACGCGATCACCCGGTCGACGATCGCCCCGGACCGGCGCAGCAGCGCCTGGATCCGCGCGACGAGTTCCTCCGGCGCGAACGGCTTCACCAGATAGTCGTCGCCGCCGGCCGCCAGTCCCGCCACTTTGTCCGCCACGCTGCCGCGCGCGGTCAGCATCAGCACGGGTGTCGCATCCTGCACCGATCGCAGCGTGCGCACGACGTCCAGCCCGCTGCCGTCGGGGAGGCCGATGTCCAGCACCACCGCGGCATAAGCGTTCGTCCGCAGCAGCAGCGCCGCATCCTCGGCGGTCGCGGCGTGGTCGCTGGCAAGGCCGGCAGCGGCCAGCAGGCGGCCGAGCATGGCCACCAGCTCGGCGCTGTCCTCGACGATAAGCAATCGCATCCCGGCCCGCGGGTCGCATCCCGAAGCGGCAATTGCAACCGATCGGAACTGCACGGATCGGTTGTAAGGACCATGTAAGCCTGTGTGCGGACAGCGGCCACCGACTGCCACCGGGAACCCGAACCGCACATGATCCGCAGAATTATGCCTGCCCTGGCCGGGCTGCTACTCGCCATGCCCGCCGCCGCGCAGGACGCGCCGGCGCCCTCGATACCCGAGCCGATGGTGTTCGACCTCGTCCGCCCGCTCGGTGCGAAGCGCGGCGAGCTCGAGGCGAACGTCCTGCTACAGCGCAACCTGTCCGGCCCGGAGCGCAGCGTCGAATGGGCGCCCGAGATCGAATATGCGGTCGCCGACGGCTTTGCCGTCGAGCTGGAACTGCCGTTCGAGAATGGCCGGGTGGTCGAATATAAACTGGGCGTGCAAGGCACGTTCGGTACGCTCAACCGGGGCCGCGGCATCCACGGCGTCCAGTATCTCGGGCTCTATAATCGCCAGCATGGCCGGTGGGAAAACAGCCTGCTCTATGTGCTCGGCAATCGGTTTTCCGACCGGCTGAGCACGCTGAGCATGGTGGGCATCGGGGACGTCACCACCTCCGGCCCGTCGCATCCCGTGCTTCTGCTCAACCACTCGACCTTCTACGATCTCGGCCGGCACAGCCTGGCCGGGGTCGAGGTGAACTACCGCTCGGGCGCCGACCGCTCGCTGCTGGTGATGCCGCAGCTTCACAAGCAGGTGGCGGACGGGATCGACCTGCAGATCGGCGTCGGCGGGGTGAAGGCCCGTGACGAGGCATGGCGCCCCCGCTTCGGCATCCGCCTGATCCGCCAGTTCGGAAATTAAGACGCGCTGTCCTCTGGTACGCCGGCGGGTGTGGCTGCCCGCCGGAGCCCAATCCTCAATCCAGCCCGGCCAACCCGTCCAGCCGACTCAGCTGATCCCCCTCAAGCCGCAGCGACGCCGCTGCGATGTTGGCGCGCAGATGGGCGCGCTTCGAGGTGCCGGGGATCAGCAGGATGTTCGGGCTGCGCTGAAGCAGCCAGGCCAGCGCCACCGCCTGCGGCGTCTGTTCCAGTTCCGCTGCGACCGCATTCAGCGCGTCGACCTGCAACGGGCTGAAGCCGCCCAGCGGGAAATAGGGGACATAGGCGATGCCGCCGGCGGCCAGCGCATCGATCAGGGCGTCGTCGCTCCGCTGAACCAGATTATACTGGTTCTGGACGCACACGATCGGGGCGATGTCCCGCGCCGCCGCCAGTTGCGCCGCGGTCACGGTGCTGATCCCGATATGCGCGATCAGTCCTTCCTCCTGCATGCGGCGCATGGTCCGCATCGGGGCGACGACGTCATCCTCGGGACCACCCATGCGCAGATTGACGATGTCGAGCCGCTCCAGCGCCAGATTGGCGAGATTGTCCTCGACCGAGCTGCGCAGCAGGTCGTCCGATCGGTCGAGAATCCACGCGCCCTGATCGTCGCGCCGCGCCCCGACTTTCGTGACCAGGGTGAGGGTGTCGGGATAGGGATGGAGCGCCTCGCGGATCAACCGGTTGGTGACGTGCGGGCCATAGAAGTCGCTGGTGTCGATATGGTCGACGCCCAGCATCAGCGCCTCTCGGAGCGCCGCACGGCATTCTTCCGGATCGTTCGGCTGGCCGAACACGTGCGGGCCGGCGAGCTGCATCGCGCCATAGCCCATGCGGTTGACCGTCATCGCGGTCCCGGGAAAGGTGAAACGGCCGGCCGCCGCAGCATCGGGGGTGGTCTGGGTCATGTCGATCTCCTCTGCGTATTGAGATGGACCCGAACGGCCGCATTGATAATCGACCGGTTGCCGAATAGCCTGTTCGCCATGGCGAACAATGAGACCTATCGCTCGCTCGACGATCTCCAGGTCTTCCAGGCGGTCGCCGACACGGGCGGGTTTCGCGCGGCGGCCCGGGCGCTCGGCCAGTCGCCCTCCGGCGTCAGCGAGACGATCACCCAGCTCGAGGCGCGACTGGGCGTCGCCTTGTTCAACCGCACGACGCGCAGCGTGATGCTGACCGAGGCCGGGCGCCAGCTTGCCACGCGTATCGGCCCGCTGCTGGCCGATACGCGCGCGGCGCTGGACGAGGCGGCCAGTTCCCGGGCGCTGGTCCGCGGGCGGCTGAGGCTCAACGTGCCGGCTGCGGTGATGGTCGACATCCTGCCTCCGATTCTCGACCGGTTCATGAACCGCCATCCCGAGGTGCATGTCGACCTGATCGTCGAGGATCGGCTGGTCGATATCACCCGCGCCGATTGCGACGCGGGCATCCGCTATGGCGAACATCTCGAGCAGGACGTGATCGCGGTCCCGATCGGGCCGGAGCGTCAGCAGGCAGGTGTGGCCGCCGGGCCGTCCTACTGGGCGCGTCGAGGTATTCCGACGCACCCGTCGCAGCTGATGGACCATGACTGTATCCGCACCCGGCTGGCGGGAGCGGCGCTGTTCCCCTGGGAATTCGAGCAGGGCGCGGAGACGCTCGTCCTCGATCCGCCGGCGCGGCTCAGCGTCACCAGCGGGGGTGCCGCCGCCGCGATCGACCTGGCGATCGCCGGACACGGGGTGATCTACATCTTCCGCAACTGGCTCGATCCGCATTTCGCGACCGGGTCGCTGGTCCCGGCGCTCGCCGACTGGTGGCCCGGCTATGACGGGCCGCGCCTCTATTTCTCCAGCCGCCTCGTGGCGCCGCCGCTGCGCGCGCTCGTCGACATGCTCGCCCAGGATCGGCGGGCAGGGGACGGCTGACGAGTCATCGCCGCGCGAGTTCGGCCAGCAGCGCAGCCTCGAACGCGGCCGGATCCTCGACCTGGGGCGAGTGGCCCAGCATCGGCAGCCGCACCAGCCGCGCGTCGCGGAAGCGGGTCACGGCTTCCTCGGCCGCCTTGGGCACGGTTCGCACCCGGCCGCGGATCGCCTCCGGCGCGGTGTTCGCGCGGAAGGCGGTCAGGTCCTTCTGGCCGATGATCAGCGACACGGGCGTGCGGATGCGCGGGATCTCGGCGGCGACCGGCTGGGTCAGGATCATGTCGGACAGGCGCGCCTGCGCGTCGCGCACCACGTCGCCGTCGTCGCTCGCATATTGGCCGGCGAGCATCGCGACCCAGCGGTCATAGTCCGGCCGCCACTTGCCGCTGTAATAGGTGCGCTGCTGATAGGCCCGGATCGACTTCGCGTCGGTCTTCGCTTCTTCCGCGCGCAGCGTGCCGACATCGGCATAGGGCACGCCCTCGGCCACCGTGTCGTTCAGGCCCAGCGGGTTGACCAGCACCAGCCTTTCGAGCCGCTCCGGGTGCAAAAGCGCAAAGCGCATCGCCAGGATGCCGCCGGTCGAATGACCGACCAGCACGACCTTGCCGACCGCCGCCTGGTCGAGCAGCCCTCGGGTCAGTTCGGTCATGGCGTGGAAGCTGTACTGATAGCCGGCGGGCTTGGACGATTTGCAGAAGCCGATCTGGTCGGGGACGATCACGCGGTAGCCCCTGGCCGCCAGCGTGCGCGCGGTCGCTTCCCAGGTCGCGGCGCAGAAATTCTTGCCGTGGAGCAGCACGACGGTGCGGCCGTTCGCGGTCGCGGTCGGCGCGAGGTCCATATAGGCCATCCGGACCGGCGCGTCCTGCGACCGGGTCTCGTACCATTTGACCGGGAAGGGGTAGGCGAAGCGCTCCAGATTGGCGCCCAGCTTCTCGGTCTGTGCGAGCGCGGGCGTCCCCATCAGCATCAGGGGAAGCGCGACCGCCGCCTTCATCGATCTCTTGTTCTGCATGCCCGCACAACGCGGCAGCGGCGCGCGCGCTCCGTCAGCCTTCCTCGACGATCGGCACTTCCAGCCGCAACGTGTCGAGCAGCCGCTCGATCGCCGCAACCTCGCCCGCGCCGCCGCTGGGGCGCACCGTCCAGTTGCAGTGCGGATGTGTTGTACGATCGTATAATTTGATCGGACCCACCAGCAGTCGCCACCGCCGCTGGGTGCCGCCGATGGTGCGGGACAGCGTGGTGGCGATGCGGTCCTGAAGCTGGCTTGCGGTGGTCATCGCGGCCAAGTGGGGCGGTCGGCCGCGAATTGCAATCACACCCGCTCGACCAGCATCGCGACGCCCTGGCCGACGCCGACGCACATGGTGGCGATGCCGTAGCGGCCGCCGGTGCGGGTGAGCTGCTCGACCGCGGTCATGGCGATGCGTGCGCCCGACATGCCCAGCGGATGGCCCAGCGCGATCGCGCCGCCATTGGGATTGACCCGCGGATCGCGCCACTCGACGCCCAGCTCGCGCAGCACCGCGATGCCCTGGCTGGCGAAGGCCTCGTTCAGCTCGATGACGTCGACCTGGTCGATCGTGACGCCGGTGCGGGCCAGCAGCTTGCGCACCGCCTCGACCGGACCCATGCCCATGACGCGCGGCGCAAGGCCGCTGGCGGCGATGCCGACCACCCGGGCGCGCGGGGTGAGGCCATGGCGCTGCGCCGCCTCGGCGGAGGCGACGACCATCGCCGCGGCGCCGTCGTTCAGGCCCGATGCGTTGCCCGCGGTGATCGTGCCGCCTTCGCGCACGACCGGCTTCAGCTTCGCCAGCGCCTCCAGGCTGGTGCGGCGCGGATGCTCGTCGGTGTCGACGATGCGCGGCGCGTCGTTCTTCACCGGGATCTCGACCGCGACGATCTCCGCGGCGAAGCGGCCCGATGCCTGGGCGGCCAGCGCCTTCTCCTGGCTGTGGAGCGCGAACGCATCCTGCTCGTCGCGCGCGACCTGCCACTCTTCCGCGACGTTCTCTGCGGTCTGCGGCATCGTGTCGACGCCGTAGGCGGCGCGCATCGCCGGGTTGACGAGGCGCCAGCCGAGCGTGGTGTCCTCCAGCTTCTGCGCGCGGTCGAACGGTCCCGCGGACTTGCCCATCACATAGGGCGCGCGGGTCATGCTCTCGACCCCGCCCGCCAGCAGGAACTCGGCGTCGCCCGCGCGGATCGCCTGCGCCGCCATGCCGATCGCATTCAGGCCCGATGCGCACAGGCGGTTCACCGTGATGCCCGGCACCGTCTCGGGCAGGCCCGACAGCAGCACCGCCATCCGCGCGACGTTGCGATTATCCTCGCCCGACTGGTTCGCGCAGCCGAGGATGACGTCGTCGAGCGCGGCCCAGTCCGCACCCGCATTGCGCCGCGCCAGTTCGCGCAGCGGGATCGCCGCCAGGTCGTCCGCGCGGACCGACGACAGCGCGCCGTTCAGGCGACCGATCGGGGTGCGAACCGCGTCGCAGATGAAGGCGTCGGGCATAGGAAATTTCCTAGATCAAAATATATCTTCGCTCGCCTCTATCGGCCCGGTCCGATGATGGGAAGTCAGGCCGGCCGGCGAAGCTGGTCGATGAAGCTGCGCGTGTCATACTGCGCCCATTCCTCGATCAACTGTCCGGCGGGGGCGTAGCGGAAAATATTCAGCAGGCGATATTCGAACGGCCTGCCATTGGGCTCGATCGGCTCGCCCAGGCCGGTGAAGCGGTGGGCGAAGGTGCCGGCGAAACGGGTGCGCGCGGCAAGATGGTCGCCACCATCGGACAGGAGCATCTGGCGCGTAACGGCGAAGCCGTCGAACGCGTCGCGGCAGGCGGCGAAATAGCCCAGCAGCTGGTCGCGACCCAGTTCCGCGCCGGCCGGCCCGTGGAAGCGGAAGTCGGGGTGGAAGAACCGGAGCAACGCGGCATGGTCGCCCCCGGCGATCCCGATCTCGCCGACTCGGATCAGGTCGCGCGCGCGACCGGGCAGGGCGGGATCGTCGGAGCGCAGGTCGGACTCGTCGGTCCTGGCAAAGGGGCGGTTGTCCGACTGCGCCGCAGCGACCGCGCGGCGTCGTGTCCTGCCGATGGTCATATCTTCTCCCCGTATCGCGACGTCGCTGCAAACGCGCACCGAGGATTGCGGGTTCGCGCCGAAATGTCCGTGGTGAGAGGACGCAGAGGCGCGATCGGCGGGTGCCGGACATATCGCGGCAATATCCCCGGACCATGATCAGCCTTGCCGGCGCTCACCTCCCCCCTCAGCGCCGGCAACCCCTTGTCCCGTCACCTGAATCGTTGCGCCTGCAGCGGGCGGCGCTATCGTGACCGCCTGACAGGGGAAGATCATCATGCGTCCGACATCGATCCTTTGGTTCGAACGACTCTATCTGGCGGCGTTCGCGCTCAGCCTCGTTTCGATCGCGCTGAGCTGGGAAAGCGGCGTCGCGATGATGGAGGCCAATCCCAATACGCGGGCGATGGGCGCGGGCGTGCTGGCGTTCGGATCCGCCGCAGTCTGTGTCGCGACCCTGTTGCTGTGGTGGTTCGCGGCGCATCGGCGCAGTGTGGTGGCGAAGTGGCTGATCTCGATCTGGTTCGTGATCTCGACCGTGATGCTGGCGCTGACCTTGTTCCGCAGCGGGTTGCGGTTCGACATCGTGTCGGCGGTTGGCTGGGCGGTCTATCTGCTGCGTGCCTGGGCGGTCAGCTATCTGTTCAAGCCGGACGCCGAAACATGGTTCGCCGGTGCGCCCGAGGGCGCGGCATCAGCCGAAGCGTAGCAGCTGTTCGGCCAGCTCCGGCCGGCAGATGAGCAGGTCGGGGATCGCGCGTTCCTCCAGGTTATAGACCATCGGGGCGCCGTCGATCCGCGACACGTGCAGTCCGGCCGCGGCGGCGACGGCCACGGGCGCACAATTGTCCCACTGATACTGGCCGCCGGCATGCCAATAGGCATCGGCCTCGCCGCGGACGACCGCCATCGCCTTGGCGCCGGCCGAGCCCATCGGCAGCAGCTCCGCCCCAATCGCCTCGGCGATCGCGGTGACCTGTTCGGGCGCACGGGTGCGGCTGACGACCATGCGCGGCGGGTGGTTGGCCGCGGCCAGCGCAGGCGGATGGCCGGTGCACAGGGTGAGGCCAAGCGCGGGCAGGGCGACCGCGCCCACCGCGGCGACGCCGTCGATGGAGAGCGCGATGTGCACCGCCCAGTCGGCCCGGCCCTCGCCGAACTCGCGCGTGCCGTCCAGCGGATCGACGATCCACACCCGGCGATGGTTGAGCCGGTCGAGATCGTCGGCCGATTCCTCCGACAGGATCGCGTCGCCCGGCCGCTCGGCGCGCAGCCGCGCCAGGATCAGGTCGTTCGCCTGGAGATCGCCGGCGTTGCACAGTGCCTTGCCCGACAGGCCGCATTTCTGCACCGCCAGCAACAGCTTCCCCGCCTCGGTGGCGATATCGGCGGCGAGTTCGGCGTCGGTCATCGGGGTGATCGTCACAATGTCGGGCTCCACACGCCCATGATCTGCTCGACGATCAGCTCGGCGGCGGCCTCGGGCGAGGTTCGGGTGGTATCGATGCGGATCTCGGGGTTCACCGGCGCCTCATAGGGGCTGGTGATGCCGGTGAAATTGGCGATCTCGCCGCTGCGCGCCTTGCGGTAGAGGCCCTTCACGTCACGGCGCTCCGCCTCGTCGAGCGGGGTGTCGACGAAGATCTCGAAGAACTCGCCCTCGGGCATCATCTTGCGGACCAGCTCGCGCTCGGCGCGGAAGGGCGAGATGAAGGCGGTCAGCACGATCAGGCCGGCATCGGTCATCAGCCGCGCGACCTCGCCGACGCGGCGGATATTCTCGATCCGGTCGGCATCGGTGAAACCCAGATCCTTGTTCAGCCCGTGGCGGACATTGTCGCCGTCGAGCAGGAAGCTGTGCTTGCCCAGCGCGTGCAGCCGCTTCTCGACCAGATTGGCGATGGTCGATTTGCCGGAGCCCGAGAGGCCGGTGAACCACAACAGGCGCGGCGACTGGTTCTTCTGGCGGGCATGCGCCTCGCGGTTGATCTCGGTCGCCTGCCAATGGACATTCTGCGCGCGGCGCAGCGAGAAGTTGAGCATGCCCGCGCCGACGGTGGCGTTGGTGATCTTGTCGATCAGGATGAAACCGCCGAGCGCGTGGCTGTCCTCATAGGCCTCGAACACGATGCCGCGATCGGTATAGACCTCCGCCACGCCGATATCGTTGAGGCCCAGCGTCCTGACGCTGAGTTCGGCCAGCGTGTTGACGTCGATCGCGTGGCGCGGCTGCTGCACCGTGGCGCTGACCGTCTGGCTGCCGATCTTGAGCCAATAGGCGCGGCCCGGGAGCAGCTCCTCCTGGTCCATCCACACGATCGTCGCCTGGAACTGGTCAGCCACCTGGGGCGGTGCGTCGGCGGTGGCGATCAGGTCCCCGCGCGAGCAGTCGACTTCGTCGGCGAGCGTCAGCGTGACCGACTGGCCGGCCCCGGCCTCGGTCAGATCGCCGCCTAGCGTGACGATCCGGGTCACGCTGGTGGTCCGGCCCGAGGGCAGGATCCGCACCTTGTCGCCGGGCGTCACCGAGCCCGCGGCGATCAGGCCGGAAAAGCCGCGAAAGTCGAGATTGGGGCGGTTGACCCATTGGACCGGCATGCGGAACGGCCTGGCGCGATCGGCATCGACGTCGAGCTCGACCGTCTCCAGATGCGGCATCAGTGCCGGGCCGGCGAACCAGGGCGTGTTGTCCGACAGCGCGGTGATGTTGTCGCCGCGAAAGCCGGAAAGCGGGATCGCGGTGAAATCGGCGATGCCGATCGAGGCCGCGAACTCACGATATTCGGCGACGATTGCGTCGAAGACCGCTTGATCATAGCCGACCAGGTCCATCTTGTTCACCGCCAGCACGATGTGGCGGATGCCGATCAGGTGGGCGAGATAGCTGTGCCTGCGCGTCTGGGTCAGTACGCCCTTGCGCGCATCGATCAGGATCACCGCCAGGTCGGCGGTCGAGGCGCCGGTGACCATGTTGCGGGTATATTGTTCGTGGCCCGGCGTGTCGGCGACGATGAACTTGCGCTTCTCGGTCGCGAAGAAGCGATAGGCGACGTCGATGGTGATGCCCTGTTCGCGCTCGGCAGCAAGGCCGTCGACCAGCAGGGCGAAATCGATCTCCTGACCCTGGGTGCCGACGCGACGGCTGTCGGCCTCCAGCGCGGCAAGCTGGTCCTCGAAGATCATCTTGCTGTCGTACAGCAGCCGCCCGATCAGCGTGGACTTGCCGTCGTCGACCGATCCGCAGGTGATGAAGCGCAGCAGCGACTTGTTCTGATGCTGGGCGAGATAGGCGGAAATGTCCGAAGCGATCAGCGCATCGGGACGATAGGAGACGGTCATGCGGTCCTCGCGGGGAGGGCTGGGGTGTCGGCTCGTTTGCCCTTCCCTGGAAGGGAGGGGAGAGTGGCATGCCTTGCGATGGAAATTCGGAGCATCGCGGCCATCAGAAATAGCCCTCCTGCTTCTTCTTTTCCATGCTCGCGCTCTGGTCATGGTCGATCGCGCGGCCCTGGCGCTCGCTGGTGGTGGTCAGCAGCATTTCCTGGATCACCGCTTCCAGCGTGTCCGCCTCGCTCTCGACCGCGCCGGTCAGCGGGTAGCAGCCGAGCGTGCGGAAGCGGATCGAGCGGTCGACAGGGGCTTCGCCGGGGCGGAGCCGGAAGCGGTCGTCATCGACCATCAGCAGCATGCCGTCGCGCTCGACCGTCGGGCGGGGCGCTGCGAAATACAGCGGCACGATCTCGATCCCCTCGGCCAGGATATATTGCCAGATGTCGAGCTCGGTCCAGTTGCTGATCGGGAAGACGCGGATGCTCTCGCCCCTGGCCTTGCGGGCATTGTAGAGGTTCCACAGCTCCGGCCGCTGGTTCTTCGGATCCCAGCGGTGATTGGCCGAGCGGAAGCTGAACACGCGCTCCTTGGCACGGCTCTTTTCCTCGTCGCGCCGGGCACCGCCGAACGCCGCGTCGAAACCGTATTTGTCCAGCGCCTGCTTGAGGCCCTCGGTCTTCCACAGGTCGGTGTGGAGGCTGCCATGGTCGAACGGGTTGATTCCCCTGGCCTGAGCCTCGGGATTGTGATGGACCAGCAGCTCCATGCCCGCCGCGGCGGCGGCACGGTCGCGCAGCTCGTACATCGCCTGGAACTTCCAGGTCGTGTCGACATGGAGCAGCGGGAAGGGCGGGGGCGAGGGGTAGAACGCCTTTTTCGCCAGATGCAGCATCACCGCCGAATCCTTGCCCACCGAATAGAGCATCACGGGGCGTTCGGCCTCCGCGACGACTTCGCGCAGGATGTGGATCGATTCGGCTTCGAGGCGTTGCAGATTGGTCAGCGACATTGCGGATCAGTTAGTGTCACAAACCGTCTGGCAGCACGCCTTTTTTGTTGGCCCCGCTACAGCCAGCCTATTTGCCGTAATGCTCGCGATACCATTGGACGAAGGCGTGGACGCCGTCGCGGACGCTGGTGCCGGGGATATAGCCGGTCAAGGCCTTGAGTAGCGAGGGATCGGCCGAAGTCGCGGGAACGTCGCCGGCCTGCATCTCCATCATGTTCAGCTTCGCCTTCATCCCCAGCGATTCCTCCATCATCTCGATGAAGTCCATCAGCGGGGTCGGCTGGCCGCCGGCGATGTTGACGACGCGGTAGGGCGCGACCTTCGACAGGCTGTCGATGCCGGGCACGCGATTGGCCTCTCCGGGCACGACATCCGCCAGGCGCGTGATCGCCTCGACCAGATCGGCGACATAGGTGAAGTCGCGCGCCATCTTGCCATGGCCATAGACGTCGATCGCCTCGCCCTTCAGCGTGGCCGAGACGAACTTGAACAGCGCCATGTCGGGACGGCCATAAGGGCCATAGACGGTGAAGAAGCGGAAGGCGGTGGTCGGCACGCCGAACAGGTGCGAATAGCTGTGCGCCATCGCCTCCATGCTCTTCTTGGTGGCGGCATAGAGGCTCATCTGTTCGTCGGTGCGCTGGATCTCGCCGAACGGCATGTCCTCGTTCGCACCATAGACCGACGAGGTCGAGGCAAGCATCAGGTGGCGCGGCTGGATCCGGCGCGCCAGTTCGAGCACGGTCCACGAACCGACCAGGTTGCTGTCGACATAGGTGCGCGGCGCATCGATCGAATAGCGCACCCCCGCTTGCGCCGCGAGGTGGATGATGATTTCGGGCTGGGCCAGGTCGGCCGCACGATCGAGCGCCGACTGATCCTCGAGCTGGCCCTTCACGAAGCGGAAGTCCTGGTGCTCGGACAGCTTCGCGATCCGCGCTTCCTTGAGCCGGACGTCGTAATAGTCGGTGACGGCGTCGAAGCCGGTGACCTGATGCCCATCCGCGAGAAGACGGCTGGCGAGGTGAAAGCCGATGAAGCCGGCGGTGCCGGTGATCAGAAAGCGCATTAGAACCCCCCATGCGGGACGATCGCGGTGTATCCCGTTCGCGGGTGAAATAAATGCTGCAACTGCGAATGGTCAACCTGTCACGGACGGTGGCCGGCATTTTGTCCGCCATGTGTGCCGGACCGCCTTCACTTGCGCGATCGACGGGATTCCGGGTCCGTCTTCGGAAAGGTCAATTGCCCTGATTTGCCGGGAATATCTCATATGCATCGTTGCGCCAGACGAAGTCGGTATAGGTCAGCATGACACTGAAGTCTTCGGCCACGACCTGATGCCACCACCCCACCGGGATATAGAGAAGGTCTCCGGGATTCAGCGTGACCTCGAACTGGCGGGCGGATTCTGCCTGTGGGTAGAGCGCCAGGAAGGACGGGTCGGTGATGTCGTGGACATCGCTGAACACATGCCGGTTATGGGCCAGCTTGCAGGTTTCGCTGGGCGGCAGCAGAACGAGGTGTTTCGTGCCGACGACCTGTGCGAGCAGGTTGTTGGTAAGATCGAAATGCAGCGGCGTGAATGTTCCGCCCGGGCCGATCCACAGCATCCCCGGCTGACCCGTGAGGATCGACTCGATCGTCCCGAGATCGGAATCGAGGACCGCCACGGCCTCGCGATTGGCGGCGCTGTTATAGGCCGTGATGTAGAGATCGTTACCGCTGGCCGTGTCGTGGATCTGATCGATGAAGCGATCGAACGCCATCGTCCGCTTGTGATTGTCCTTGTAGAGTTCGAAATCGGTCGCGCCGTTCCGGCCGCCCTGCAACTCGATCTCCGCTGCGCCGATGCGGTCCTTGAGATATTGCGACGTCCATCTGTCGATCGCGGGCCAGTCGAGAATGGCGCCGCGCATGACCACCGGCCGGCTCGGCGCATAGAAGCGCTGGAGGAACTCGTCGCCCGTCAGGCGGCCCGTTTCCTCGATCCGGTCGGCGCCGTCGGCCAGGGCGCGTTGCCGCTCGGCGATCTCGAGCGCCCATTGGCGATGGCCAAGCGCCCGACCTGCCGGTTCGCTCGACGCCGCGGCGGCATCGGGTGCCGCGCCCCGCTGGATGTCCCGCAGCGTTGCCAGGTTCCTGGTCAGATGCTGATCCCGAAGCAGGTCAAGCAGCTGCCCCAGCGTTTCCAGCCGTTCGTCCGGCTGCGCCGGCGCGGGACCGGGCGATGCGGGGCATCGAGCCGGCGGTAGGGGTGCCTCCAGCGGCGCGCCGTCGAGTCCGATGAACTGAGGCACGCGGACCTTGGACATGTGATCCGCTGCGCCCGGATGGCCGTCCGGTTTCAGGCCGCGATAATAGAGTTTCTGCCACCGATCCGCCGGCGCGGTCGGCCGGGTCTCTTCGACCCATTTCTGAAAGTCGTCCCGCGATCGGCTCCAGTCGAGAAAGGCGTCCCTGAGCGCTGGGGCGTCGCGCAGCGGCCGGATGCGAGGTTCAATCCGGTCGAACAGGGCGCGCTCGACCGGGAAGAAGAAGCAGAAGGGTTCGTCCTTCTCGAACCGGATCCAATGGTTCGCGCGCGTGAAGCGCCAGTTCATGGTGAAGGTGTAGGGCGACCAGTCCGTCTCGATCACGCCGCCCAGTGGGGCGATGCCGTCCTTCGCGTCGTTCGGCGATCCGCCGACCCACAGATTCCATCCCGGCGGCGTTTCGAAGATCCCCTCGACATGGAAGGTAAGCGTCCCCTGGCCGAACAGCGAAACCGGCACCCGCGTGCCCGATCCCTCGTCGATCCGGATCTCGACATCCTCGACCAGCGGGCCGCCATTCCACCGCGCCTCGAAGCCGCAGGGGCTGAGCAACTCCCAACCCTGGGCATTGGCGATGGCGAGCGGCAGGCAGCGATAGGCGAAGCGCTCGGGCGTGGCTTCCATCCAGTCGCGCCGGGAAGATGCCGGGCGAATGCGCGGCGCCCAGCCGTCCATCACATAGCAGGTGATATCCATCAACGATCCATCCCCGGGCGTGACGCCCCGTTCAACCATTCCGGTGTGGTCGTAATCCCGACCGGCGTCGATGCCAATCGGACCCTGCGACCCGGCCTGGACGACCGACGCCACGCAAAAAGGGCGGGCCCTTGCGGACCCGCCCTTCAGCCAAGTCTGGTACGGGCCGCGCCAGGCGGCCCGCAGCGACTTACTTCACATGCTTCGCGATGTGCTTGTTCATCTCGAACATGGTGACCTTGTCGGCGCCGAAGATGGGCTTCAGCGTGTCGTCGGCCAGGATCTCGCGCTTGTTCTCCGGGTTCTGGAGATTGTGCTTCTTGATGTATTCCCACATCTTGCTGACGATCTCGCTGCGCGGCAGGTCGGCGGTGCCGACGATCTTGGCCAGCTCGGGCGAGGGCGTGACGGGCTTGGCGATGCCGCCGCGAGCGGCTGCTTTGGTTTCCGCCATAACTTCTCTTCTCCTGTTCGTGCCCTTGGGCGGGCTATTCCTTGGTCAGCGCAGACGGCTCGTGCGAGGCCTTTCCGCCGTTGTCGCTGCGGACGATGTACTGTGGTTCTTTGCGCGATGCACGCATCCGATGGTCCATATTCCCCGCTAACGCGGCTTTTGCCTGTGGATAACCCGCTTTAGCGGGCCAGGCGACCCTCGGATGCCGCAATCGCCGTTGTGAAAACTCCTCGCGATCTACACCGTTCCGTCCTTGCACTTCTGACGGGGGAGAGGGAGCGGTGCGGCAACGATTCGGCGCTGTAACGGTTCGGCTCGCCGCTAAGTCATGCTATCGGGCGCAGGAATTGACGAAGGAAGCGTGATGACGCGGACGATTCTGGCATTGGGTGGGCTGCTGCTGCTGGCGGCATGCGGCGGCGGCGGCACGACCGGGACGAACTATTCCGACCCGCCGCCCACCGCCGAAATCGTCGCCACGCCCAGCCCGACGCCGTCGCCCAGCCCATCGCCGAGCGACGAGGCAGGCGCGAATGCAAGCGAGATCGTCGCCGGAAACGAGGCCGATGCGGCGAGCGAGGTCGAGGAGCAGACCCCGGCGGCAGCGGACGAAACCGAGGCACCCTGACTTTATCGCGGTGCAGATCGACGATGGTGGACAAGATGAACGGCCTGGGCCATTGGAGGGCCATGTTTCGCGCATGCGCCCTTCGACTGCGACTTATCCGCCCTTAGGGGCGTCCGCCATCCGCGCGCGTCTCCCCTAAGGGCGACTTTCAAACCCCTGGACCGACCCTGACCGGCATTGTGCCGGTCGAGCCGAAGAGACAGCGCATATGTTACGCGATCCCCGTACCAAATACCGTCCGTTCCCCACGATCGACCTGCCGAACCGCCAATGGCCGGCAAAGACCATCACCCATGCGCCGCGCTGGCTGTCGACCGACATGCGCGACGGAAACCAGTCGCTGATCGACCCGATGGACAGCGAGAAGAAGACCCGCTTCTTCGATCTGCTGGTCCGCATCGGCGCCAAGGAGATCGAGGTCGGCTTCCCCAGCGCCGGCGCGACCGAGTTCGACTTCATCTCCGGACTGGTGCGCAACGATCGCATCCCGGACGATGTCGTCGTCCAGGTGCTCACCCAGTCGCGCCGCGACCTGATCGAGACCAGCTTCCAGAGCCTGGAAGGCGCGAAGACCGCGATCGTCCACCTGTACAACGCAGTCTCGCCCGCCTGGCGGCGCATCGTGTTCAACATGAGCCGCGACGAGGTGCGCGAGATCGCGGTCGCCGGGGCCAAGGTGCTGCGGGACGAGGCGGCGAAGCGCCCCGACACCGACTGGCGCTTCGAATACAGCCCGGAGACCTTCTCGACCGCCGAGCTCGATTTCAGCCTCGAGGTCTGCGAGGCGGTGATGGACGTGCTCCAGCCGACCCCGGAAAAGCCGATCATCTTCAACCTGCCGGCGACGGTCGAGTGCGCGACGCCCAATGTCTATGCCGACCAGATCGAATGGTTCGGCCGCAACATCCGCAACCGCGACAGCGTGGTGATCTCGCTCCACCCGCATAACGACCGCGGGACCGGCGTCGCCGCCGCCGAGCTGGGCCTGATGGCGGGCGCCGACCGGATCGAGGGATGCCTGTTCGGCAATGGCGAGCGGACGGGCAATGTCTGCCTGGTGACGCTGGCGCTGAACCTCTACACCCAGGGGATCGACCCGCAGCTCGATTTTTCCGACATCGACGAGGTCATCAAGACCGTCGAATATTGCAACCAGATCCCGGTCCATCCGCGCCATCCCTATGCCGGCGAGCTGGTCTTCACCGCCTTTTCGGGCAGCCATCAGGACGCGATCAAGAAGGGCTTCGCCGCGCAGGCGCAGCGCAACGACGATTATTGGGACGTCCCCTATCTGCCGATCGATCCCAAGGACCTGGGCCGGGATTACGAGGCGGTGATCCGGGTCAATTCGCAGTCGGGCAAGGGCGGCGTCGCCTGGGTGCTCGAGCAGGATCGCGGGCTGAAGCTTCCCAAGAAGATGCAGGCCGATTTCTCGCGCCACGTCCAGTCGCTGGCCGACGAGACGAGCCGCGAACTCAATGCCGCCGATATCGGCGGGCTGTTCGACCGCATCTACCTGCCGGGCGGCAGCGACCGGTTCGTGCTGGTCGATTATGAGGAAAGCGGCGCGGCCGGGAGCCGCGTGTTCGTCGGCCGGATCGCGGTGGGCGGCGAGGAACGATCGATCTCGGGGCGCGGCAACGGCCTGATCTCGGGCGTGATCGACGCACTGGCCGGGACGACCGGGCCCAGCCTGGACGTGGTCGATTACAGCGAGCACGCCATCGGTCACGGTGCCGATGCGCAGGCGGCGGCCTATGTCGAGTGTCGCACGGCGGAGGGGCGGACGGTGTTCGGCGTCGGGATCGATGCCGATATCGCGACCGCGTCGGTCCGCGCGGTGCTGAGCGCGGCGAACCGCGCCTGAACCCGTCCCCGGCACCGCCGGGGACAGGCCAGGATCAGGGTCCCGGGCACGCTGCCCGGGGACCTGTCTGCCTCAGCGGCAGCGAACGTCCTGGTTCTGATCGACGCTCTTGCCCAGCAGCGCGCCCAGCGCGCCGCCGATCAGCGTGCCGGCAACACGGTTGCGGCCGCCGTCGATGACGTTGCCGGCAAGTGCGCCCGCGGCGCCGCCGACGATCAGGCCAGTCGTGCCGTCATTGCGCTTGCAATAGTAACGGCCGTCGGAGCCGCGATAGACCTGGTCCTGCGAACTCAGGCGACGTTCGGTATAGCGCGGGTCGTCACGATAATAGCGCGATGCATCGTAATCGGTGCGATAGCGGTCGTCATAGTCCGGGCCATTGCGCGGATCATTATAGCCGCTGTCGCCGGGACGCGGATAATAGCCGTTATTGCCGCCACTGCGGCGACGACGCGCCTGCTCGTAGAGATCGCGTTCGCGCTCATAGATCTGCGTTTCGCGGTCGTATCGCGACTGGGCGGCGTTCCAGCGCTGCTGCTCGGTGCGCGTCTGCGCGGATGCTTCCGGTGCAAAGCTGGGCAGAGCCGAAATCGCGGCTGCGCCAAGCGCTACTGTAAGCATGGACCTAAACATTATCATTCTCCTCCTTCGGAACGTTACGCGCATGAAACGCTAACGGCCCTTAGCGGAGCATGAACAACGGCCTCAGCCTTGCGGTTCCTCGCGCCTGCGCACGATTTCGCAGCCGACGCGGGCATCGGGGTAGATATCGATTTTCATCGAGCGGACGCGGACCCCCGTCACCCTTGGATCGCGCATCGCCAGACGCGCGACCTCTTCGCACAGCACCTCCTGCAACTCGAAATGGCGCGAGGCGGCGAGGTTCCGGATACCGGTTCGCAAGAAGTCGTAATCGACCACCGCGTCGATTCTGTCCGGCGGGACCTGCGGGTAGCGACAGTCCATCGCCACGCTCAGCAGGACCCGCTGGGGCGCGGCGCGTTCCTCCGGATGGATGCCGAGCCCCATGCTGACCTCCAGCGCGTCGAGATGGATGGTATAGTCAGGCATCGGGACGCTCCCGCCCGTCGAACATCACGTCGCCGTCACGCTTCACGAAGCGTTGGCCGCAATCGACGAAGACATTCTGCCCGGTGATGCTGCGCGCGGTGAGAAGATGCTCGACCGTCGATGCGATCTCGTCGAGCGCGACGGGCCGCTGCAGCAGGTTCTGGCGGGCATGTTCGGAGAATTGCTCGGGCGTCTGGTCGAGGCTGGGCAGGGTGAGGCCGGGGGAGACCGCGTTGACCCGGATGCGCGGGCTGAGCGCCTGCGCCATCATGATGGTCGCCGCCTCCAGGGCCGCCTTGCTGCAGCTATAGGTGAAGAAGTCCGGGTTGAGGTTGGCCAGCTTCTGGTCGAGCAGGTTGACCACCGCGCCGTCGTCCAGATCGTCCTGCCCGGCCAGTGCCGATGCCAGGGCGACGGGCGCCCCCAGGTTGATCCGCATGTGCCGGTCGAGCAGATCGAAGTCGGACAGGGGCAAGGCGTCATAGGCGAACATCGAGGCGTTGTTGACCAGCCCGTCGACCGGTCCGCCCAGTGCCTCGCGTGCGGCGTCGATCAGCTCGGCTGCGGTCGCGGCGACCTCGAGCTCGCCGGAGACGACGCAGGTCCGTCCGCCGATCTGCGCCAGCGCGTCGCTCAGCGCCTCCGCCTCTTCGGGCGAGTTATGGTGGTGGATCGCGACCTGATGCCCGCGCAGCGCCAGCCTGCGGACGATCCCCGCGCCGATGCGGCGGGCGCCGCCGGTCACCAGGATGCGCATACGATCAATATCCCATCAGCGCGAGCACTTCCTTGCGGCTGCGCTCGTCCTCGCGGAACACGCCCATCATCCGGCTGGTCACCATGCCGACGCCGGGGGTGCGCACGCCGCGCGCGGTCATGCAGGCATGGGTCGCCTCGATCACCACCGCGACACCGACCGGGTGAAGCGCGTTCCAGATACAGTCGGCGACCTCGGCGGTCAGCCGCTCCTGCACCTGGAGCCGGCGGGCATAGGCGTGGAGCACGCGCGCCAGCTTCGAGATGCCGACGACCTTGTCCTTGGGCAGATAGGCGATCGACGCCTTGCCGATGATCGGCGCCATGTGATGCTCGCAATGCGACTGGAACGGGATGTCGTTCAGCAGGATGATCTCGTCATAGCCGCCGACTTCCTCGAACACGCGGCTGAGATGGTGGCGGGGGTCCTCGGTATAGCCCTGGCAATATTCCTTCCAGGCGCGCGCGACGCGGGCAGGGGTGTCGATCAGCCCCTCGCGGGAGGGGTCGTCGCCCGACCAGCGGATCAGCGTGCGGATCGCGTCCTGGACCTCGTCCGGCACGGGAATCTTGGCCGGAGGAGCGACGATGTCGCCATCGTCGGTGCCGTCGTGAATGTCCGCCATGAATCCCGTCTTTCCAATCCAGTTGTGGCCGTGATCGACGATGACGCTACGGCATGCGGCTTTCGCGCTCAAACCGTGTGTGACATCGCCGTACCGCCTTCGGAAAAAGCGTCCGGAAGCCCCGTGTTCCGCTCGCTATTCCCGTTGACGCGTCGAATTTCTCAGCGTTAGTTGACGTTCATACAAAAGCAATGAGCAGCCACGGCGATGGCTGCCAGCGTCTTTCTCAGGAGGGGGTGCATCCCATGAAAAAGTTCGAACTGCTCGCAGCGTCGGCACTGACGGTCTTCTTCGCCGCGCCCGCGATGGCGCAGGACAGCTCGCAGGGCGATGCCGAGTACAGCTCGGCCAACGACATCGTCGTCACCGCCACGCGCCGCAACGAGACGGTCCAGGAAGTGCCGATCGCGATCACCGCGATCAGCAACGAGCTGCTGGAAAATGCCGGCGTCCAGGACATTCGCGGACTCGAGCAGCTGGCGCCGTCGCTCCAGACCACCACCGGCCAGTCGGCGGCGACCGGATCGTCGCTGTCGATCCGCGGTATCGGCACCGCCGGCGACAATCCCGGCTTCGAACCCGCAGTGGGCGTGTTCATCGACGGCGTGTTCCGTCCGCGCGCAGGCGTCGCACTGTCCGAACTTCCCGAGCTGCAGCGGGTCGAGATCCTGCGCGGGCCGCAGGGCACGCTGTTCGGCCGCAACACCTCGGCCGGCGCGCTGTCGATCTTCACCGCGCAGCCGGCGTTCGAGTTCGGCGGCTATGTCGAGGGAAGCTATGGCAACTACAATGCCTATGAGCTGGAAGGCGCGATCACCGGCCCGGTGAGCGAGCAGCTCGCGCTGCGCCTCGACGCCGGCTATCGCAAGCGCGACGGCTATATCAACGACGCCAATTCCGACCGGGCGATCAACGACATCAACCGCTGGAACGTCCGCGGCCAGGCGCTCCTCGACAGCGGCGACATCACGCTGCGCCTGATCGGCGACTATTCGTCAACCGACGAGGATTGCTGCGGGGCGATCAGCGTCGCGCGCGGGCCGCTGAACGCCGCGATCAACGCGGTGACGGCGCCGCAGGGGATCATCGGCAGCTATGTCGGCGACGCGGTGACGATCGGCGGCATCTCCTACACGCAGAACCCGGAGCACCGCACCCAGGCGATCTCGCCCAATCGCGGCTATGGCGAGCGGGTGCGCGACTATGGCTTCTCGGGCGAGCTGAACTGGGACCTGGGCAACGTCACGCTGACCTCGATCACCGCCTATCGCGTGTGGCGCGCCACCCGCGACCAGGACATCGACTTCGCCGGCATCGATCGCGCCTATCGCAGCGGGTACAAGACCGGGTTGAACGACTTCACCCAGGAAATCCGCCTGCAGGGGTCGGCCGGCATCCTCGACTGGCTGGTCGGCGGCTTCTACCTGAACGAGAAGCTGACGCTGCGTGACACCGTCAACATCGGCAATGACGGCAATCGCTATGTCGATACCGTGTTCGCCGGGCAGCTGGCGCCGGCGTTCGGGCGCCCGCTGCAGTTCTACGGCTCGCTCGGCCCGTCGGTGCCGCTGTTCGGCCAGGCGATCCTCAACCCGGCCGTGCCGCCCGCAGGCTTCGGCGCGCTCGCGCCGCTCGTCGCCTGCTTCCGGGCGCAGGCGGGCACCGGTGCGCCGGGCGCGTGCCAGATCCCCAATTATCCGACCGCAGTGATCCCGGGCCTGGCGGCGCTGGTCACCAGCCCGTTGCCGGGCGCGGCGGCAGGGCAGGGCAACAATCCCGACCTGTTCACGGTGAAGACCAACGCCTTCGCGGCGTTCACCCACAATATCGTCAACGTGACCGACAAATTCTCGGTCACGCTGGGCGCGCGGTTCAACTACGAGAAGAAGGACCTGGACGCGTCGATCAACAACAACACCGGCAGCTGCACCTTCTTCAACCAGGTGCGTGCAGGCGACCCGGCGGCGACCGCCTATGCCAATTTCCTGCGCAACGTGCCGGGGCTGTTCAACAACCTGTTCCTGCTGAGCTGCAACCCGGCGATCAACACCGAGTTCAACGGCAATTACGCGCACAGCCAGGACGAGAGCAAGGTGACCGGCACCGTCAAGCTGGCCTACAAGATCTCACCCAGCTTCCTCGCCTATGCGAGCTATGACCGCGGCTACAAGTCGGGCGGCTACAATCTCGACCAGGCGACGTTCGACTCGGTGCTGCTGGGCGGCAACGGCGCGCAGGCCAGCGACCTGGCGTTCGGGTCGGAAACCGTCGACTCGTTCGAGGTCGGCTTCAAGTCGAGCTGGGGCCGTGCGTTCACGCTGAACGTCGCGGGCTTCTACGGCAAGTACAAGGACCTGCAGAACCTGGTGTTCAGCGGGAACAACTTCGTCGTGCAGAACATCGATTCCTCGACGTCCAAGGGTGTCGAGGCCGAAGCGACGATCCGTCCCTCGTCCGATTTCACGGTCCGGCTGGGCTATACCTTCCTCGATGCGAAATATGATGCGTCGAACAACTTCACCGGAACGCCGCTGGCCGGGCTGGAGGGGCGCCAGATCCAGAACCAGCCGCGCCATGTCGTGACCTCGACCGTGACGTGGCAGCCGCAGATCACCAGCGGGCTAAAGGGCCTGCTGCATGTCGATGCGCGCCTCAACGGCGAGACCGAGATCGTCGGCATCAGCCCGCTGAACGCCAATCGCGGCATCGTTCGCAATCCGGCCTATGCGCTGGTGTCGGCCCGGGTCGGGCTGCAGTCCAACGACGGCAATATTCGCGGCGAGTTCTTCGTCGAGAACCTGACCAACCAGTTCTACTATGTCACCGGCTTCGCGGTGCCCGAGCAGAACGGCAATTATGCCGGCTATCCCGGCATGCCGCGCTTCTACGGCGTGCGCGCCCGCTTCGGCTTCTGACGCCGGCCGGCACGTCCGAATGCAAAAAGGCCGGGGAGCGATCCCCGGCCTTTTCGTTTGTCCGCCGTAGAGAAGCCGGCGTGGAGATCAGTTCTTTTCGAAGGCGACGGTGATCGTCAGGTCGACCGCGTCCGATACCATCGGAACCGCGTAGCCGACATTGAACTCGCTGCGGTTGATCCGCGTGGTCGCGGCGAAGCCGACGGTCTGCTTCTTCGACATCGGGTTGGCACCGGCGCCGGTGAACTCGGCCTCGAGCGTGACCGGGCGGGTGACGCCGTTCAGCGTCAGGTCGCCGGTGATCACCGCGCGGGTGCCGCGCGGCGAGACCCGCTTCGACACGAAGCGGGCGTCTGCCGGATTGGCGCCGAAGAAGTCGGCCGTCTTGCCGGCTTCGGCGGGCTTCAGCAGGTGGGCGGTCAGGCCGGCGCTGGCGGTCGTCACCTTCGAGACCGGGATGGTGATGTCGACCTTCGCCTCGGCCAGCTTGGCCGGGTCGATCGTCAGCGTGCCGGTGGCGTCGCCGAACAAGCCGAAATAATCGTTGAAGCCGAAATGATTGACCTTCCAGCTGACCAGCGTGTGGTGCGGATCGACGGTGTAGGTGCCGGCGGTGACGCGTGCCGGATCCTTGGCGCCGGGCAGGGCGGCGTCCTGCTGGGCGATGACGGGTGCCGCGATGGCGAGGGCGGCAATAAGGGCGAAGTTGCGATAACGCATGACGGCTCCTGTCCGAGAAAAACGGTGCCCTATGTCAGCGTGAAATTGACGGCCGTCAAATGACGAGTGCGAAACACTGGGTTTCGCGAAAGGGACATCAACCCCCGATAAGCTTGCGCCACCATGGCCCGCCCGATGGCGACGGCGTGCCGTCGGCGAGGACCTGTTCGACATGACGGGCCAGGTCGCGAAGATCGCCGGCCCGGCGGCGATAGTCGTCGGGCGCGACGTTCGAGCCCATGTCGCCGCTCTCGATCCGTTCGGCGGAGCGATGGGCGTCGTCGGCCGAGCGGTTGAGCTGATCGGGCAGTTCCTCCAGCAATTCCAGGTCGAGCCGGGCCAGTGCATCGACCATCAGCCGGGCGCTGTCGACATGGCCGGCATTGGCCGCGGTCCGCGGCGAATGCAGGCCGATTTCGGCGCCGAGGTCGAGCAATTGCGCCGTGCGCCGGGCGTCGATCGTGCTCGCAGCGGCGATGATCGAATTGCTCGCGTCCAGTCCACGCTCGATCATGGCATCGGCCAGGCCGTCCTGCCCGAGCAGCAGGGCATGATCGAGCAGGTTGCCGCCACCGATATAGCGTTCGCCAAGGTCGCATCCGAGCGCCGCCAGCCCTTCGATCAGGACGAGGTCGCCCTTCGACGCCGCATGGTTCAACGCAAGTCGACGAAGACGTGCGTCCGTCGCGATCGAGCCGTCGTCGAGGGCGGCGCGCCAGTCGAGCACGGCGGAGCGTACCAGCGCGGTCAGCCGCTCCGCCCGTGCAGGATCGGTCCTGCGCACCGTCTCGATCGCGTCGACCATTTCGTCGCCGGCAGCATAGGCGTCGTCGCCGGACTCGAAAGGATCCTGGTCGAGGCCGAGCAGGTGGAAGAAGCCGGGCACGTCATCGGCGATCCGGGCGATCGAATCCTCGTGCAGCCGCAAGGCCCAGGCGGGCGGCAGGCCCTGCATATAGGCAACCACCGCGCCATAATCGGGCCCTTCCTCGAGGCAGACATAGAGGCGGTCGAGATATTCGAAGCCGCCAAAGGGCAGGTAGCGCAGCTGCCCTTGCGCGATCATGGGATCCCCGGCCTCGCGTGCGAGTTCGATCTCGTGATCGATCCAGCCCCACAGGTCGTGATAGCCGTCGCTGTCGGGATAGAAGAGCTCGTTGCAGGAAAAGCCGGCGACCGTCCCGTTGAAGTCGATCGACAGCGCATAGTCGAGCCGGCCGCCAAAGGCGGTGCGCCACAGCGCGACGAGGCCCGGCGGCAGCGGGCGGCCGACCCGCGCCTCGATCTCGGCGATCCGATCGTCGCTGATCGGCGGCTGCGCCTCGAGGATCAGCCTGTCCTCGAAAATCCGGATCGCGGGGGCGACACCGTCGTCCTGTTGCTGTGGCAAGCTTCGGCTCCTTCGACACCCTGAGGATGACGCTACCCGATCCCCGTGTCGACAGCGCCAGCGGCAGGCGGACGCGCGCGCGGAGCGGCCTGCCGTGCCGACAAAGGAAAAGCCTCCCCTCGGGCGAGGGGAGGCTTGTCATTGTCGTCACACCGAAGGTGCGATGGGGTCAGTTCTTGTCCTTGTCGACCAGCTTGTTCGCGCCGATCCAGGGCATCATCGCGCGCAGCTCGCTGCCGACCTGCTCGATCGGATGCGCGGCTGCTGCCTTGCGCGAGGCCTTCAGCTCGGGCTGGCCGGCGCGGTTGTCGAGGACGAAGTTCTTCACGAAGCGGCCCGACTGGATGTCCGCCAGGACCCGCTTCATTTCCTTCTTCGTCTCGTCGGTGATGATGCGCGGGCCGGTGACGATGTCGCCATATTCGGCGGTGTTCGAGATCGAGTAGCGCATGTTGGCGATGCCGCCCTCATAGAGCAGGTCGACGATCAGCTTGGTCTCGTGCAGACACTCGAAATAGGCCATTTCGGGAGCGTAGCCGGCCTCGACCAGCGTCTCGAACCCGGCCTGGATCAGGTGGGTGATGCCGCCGCACAGCACGGCCTGTTCGCCGAACAGGTCGGTCTCGCACTCTTCCTTGAAGTCGGTCTGGATGATGCCCGAACGACCGCCGCCGACGCCCGAGGCATAGGCCAGCGCGACGTCATGCGCGTTGCCCGAGGCGTCCTGATGGATCGCGATGAGGCAGGGCACGCCGCCGCCGCGGACATATTCGCTGCGCACGGTGTGGCCCGGACCCTTGGGCGCGATCATGATCACGTCGATGTCCGCCGGCGGCTCGATCAGGCCGAAATGCACGTTCAGGCCGTGCGCGAAGGCAAGCGCCGTGCCGGGGCGCATGCGACCCTTCAGGTCGTTCTCCCAGATCGCCGCCTGGTGCTCGTCGGGGGCCAGGATCATGAGGATGTCGGCCCATTCGGCCGCCTCGGAATTGCTCAGCACCTTGAAGCCGGCGCCTTCGGCCTTCCTGGCGGTCGCCGAGCCCTCGCGAAGCGCGATCGCGACGTTCTTGACGCCGCTGTCGCGCAGGTTCTGGGCATGGGCATGGCCCTGGCTGCCATAGCCGACAATGGCGATCTTCTTGTCGGAGATCAGGTTCAGATCGGCATCGCGATCATAATAGACACGCATGGGCTTTCCCTTTCTTTCGCCGGTTGGAGGCGAGGTTGGCAGAGACCGGCTGTTTGCCTGGTCGAGATCGATGACTGGGGGACCGTCGTCGCGGTCCCCATCCTCTCCGGGCGGAGAGGGGTAAGTTCAGGCGGCGTCGCGGCCGCGCGAGATGGCGACGACGCCGGTGCGGGCGACTTCGACCAGCCCGACTTCACCCATCAGCTCGACGAACTTGTCGATCTTCTCGGTGCCGCCGGTCACTTCGAACACGAAGCTGGAGATGGTCGCGTCGACCACGCGGGCGCGGTAGACTTCGGCAAGGCGCAATGCCTCGATCCGGTGATCGCCGGTGCCGGCGACCTTGATCAGCGCCAGCTCGCGCTCGACATGCGGGCCTGCGGCGGTCAGGTCGGTCACCTTGTGGACCGGCACCAGCCGGTCGAGCTGGGCGATGATCTGCTCCATCACATGCGCCGATGCGCTGGTGACGATCGTGATCCGGCTGACCGCGCGATCCTCGCTGATCTCGCTCACCGTCAGGCTCTCGATATTATAGCCGCGCGCGGTGAACAGGCCGGCGATCCGGGCGAGAATGCCCGGCTCGTTGTCGACGATCACGGCAAGCGTGTGCCGTTCCTTCACTTCTTCCTTGATGTGCATGATCTGCTTTCAGCGAGTCCGGGGGGCGGGCGGGGTGGGCGAGACGATAGCGGGCATCACACCAGCGCCTTCGCTTCGTCGTCCATCTCGCCGGACACGACATTGCCCTCCAGCAGCATCTCGGTATGCGCGGCGCCCGACGGGATCATCGGCAGGCAGTTGGCGAGCTTCGCCACGCGGCAGTCGACCATGACGGGCCCGGGATGATCGAGCATCGCCTGGATGCCGGGTTCCAGCTCGTCGAGCGTATCGATGCGCAGGCCCTTCCAGCCATAGGCCTCGGCCAGCCGCACGAAATCGGGCAGCGCATCCGAATAGCTTTCCGAATAGCGCGACTGATAGGTCAGTTCCTGCCACTGGCGGACCATGCCCATATATTCGTTGTTCAGGATGAAGATCTTGACCGGCAGGCGATACTGGGTCGCGGTGCCGAGTTCCTGGATGTTCATCTGGATCGATGCTTCGCCGGCGATATCGATCACCAGCGCATCGGGATTGCCGAGCTGCGCGCCGATCGCGGCGGGCAGGCCATAGCCCATCGTGCCGAGACCGCCCGAGGTCAGCCACTTGTTGGGGTCCTCGAAATCGAAATGCTGCGCGGCCCACATCTGGTGCTGGCCGACCTCGGTCGTGATGATCGGATCGCGATCCTTCGTCGCCGCATGCAGCGCACGAATCGCCCGCTGCGGCATGATGACGTCCTGGCGATCCGGGAAGTCGAGGCAGCGGCGTGCCTGCCAGCCATTGATCCGGTTCCACCATTCGGTGAGATCGGGCCTGGGATGGCTGCGGGTCTTCCACGCGTCGACCATGTCGGCGAGTGCAGAACCGCAATCGGCGATGATCGGCAGATCGACGCGGACGTTCTTGTTGATCGACGACCGGTCGATATCGATGTGAACCTTGCGGCTGTTCGGGCTGAACGCGTCCAGCCGGCCGGTCACCCGGTCGTCGAAACGCGCACCGACGGCGATGATCAGGTCGGCGCGGTTCATCGCCATGTTCGCTTCGTAGGTGCCGTGCATGCCCAGCATGCCCAGCCACTGGTCCGACGCGGCGGGAAAGGCGCCCAGGCCCATCAGCGTCGAGGTCACCGGCGCGCCCGTCAGCGCGGCAAGCTCGCGCAGCAGGCGTGATGCCTCCGGCCCCGAGTTGATGACGCCGCCGCCGGTGTAGAAGATCGGGCGTTCGGCCGCGGCGAGCATGTCGACCGCTTCCTGGATCTTCGCCGCATCCGCCTTGGTCTGCGGCTTGTAGGTCGCATGGCGGATCGGGGCGTTCGATCCGACCCGCGCGGTCGCGACCTGAACGTCCTTGGGGATGTCGACAACGACCGGGCCGGGACGGCCGGTGGTGGCGATATGGAACGCCTCGGTGACGACGTCGACCAGCTTGGCCGGGTCCTTCACCAGATAGTTATGCTTGGTGCAGTGGCGCGTGATGCCGACCGTGTCGGCTTCCTGGAACGCGTCAGTGCCGATCAGCGCGGTCGGAACCTGGCCGGTCAGCACGACCATCGGGATCGAATCCAGCAGCGCGTCGGTGATGCCGGTGACGGCATTGGTCGCGCCAGGGCCCGAGGTCACCAGCACCACGCCCGGCTTGCCAGTCGAGCGGGCATAGCCCTCCGCCGCGTGGGTCGCCGCCTGTTCGTGGCGCACCAGGATGTGCTTGATCCGGTCCTGCTTGAACAGCGCGTCATAGATCGGAAGGACGGCGCCGCCCGGGTAACCGAAGATGACTTCCACACCGAGATCGCACAGCGTCTCGATCAGGATGTCTGCTCCGCTCTTCTCGGTCACGCCTGCCTCCTCTTGTTGCGGTGCGACATAGCACCGCCGGAGGGAGGCTGCTAGTCGCACTAAAATGATGCGTCAAGCCCTAAATGGACAACATTGTTTCAATTACATCGATGTTATTGGAAATATCTGTCTGATCGGTGCGTGTCCAGGCGGGCGGGGGCTGTCGCCGGAACCAGGTATATTGCCGCTTGGCATATTGGCGGGTGGCGATCCGGGCCTGGCGGGCAGCTTCTGCCCGATCGATCGTGCCGGCCAGCCAGTCGCCGATCTCGCGAACGCCGATGGCGCGGCGGACGGGTGCGTTCGGTGCCAGGTCGGTGCGGGCCTCGAGCGCGCGGACTTCGTCGACGGCTCCCCCGTCCAGCATCGCTTCGAACCGCTGGTCGGTGCGCCGGGTGAGCCAGTCGCGATCGGGCAGGAGGATCATCGCGGACAGGGCGATACGGTCGCCGATGCCGCCCTGGCGCTCGGCCTGCCAATGCGCGATCGGAAGGCCGGTCGAGCGAACGACCTCGAGCGCGCGCGCCACCCGGGTGGTGTCGCTGGCGCGGAACCGGGCCGCGGCGGCGGGATCGAGGCGGACCAGTTCGGCATAGGCCTCGGCCACCGGCAGCGCACGAACCTGGTCGCGGATCTCCGGCTCGATGTCGGGGACGGGCGCGATCCCCTCGATCAGGGTGAGCAAATACAGGCCGGTACCCCCGACCAGGATCGGCAGGCGACCGGCGGCATGGGCGGCGTCGATCTCGGCACGCGCCTCGCTTGCCCAGCGCGCCGCGGAATAGGCATCTGCGCCGTCGATATGACCGAACAGGCGGTGCGGGACGCGCGTCTCCTCCTCGACGCTCGGGCGCGCCGACAGGACGCGCAGGTCGGCATAGACCTGGGCGGAATCGGCGTTGATCACCGTGCCGCGGTGCCGCTCCGCGAGCGCGATCGCCAGCGCGGACTTGCCGCTGGCGGTCGGCCCTGCGATGAGCGCGACCTTCGGAAGATCAGGGGTGCCCATGTTCATCGCCACGCTCATAGCAGACCGCTTGCCCGCGGGGGACCTGTCCTCTGCCGCCGATCGGCTGGCGGCCGCGGGCTGTTCGCCGGGCGAGCAGCGCTGGATCGACGAGGGGGTCGCGGCGGACATATGTTTTGACAGCAACGCCGATGCGGCGCGCGGCGCGCTGGAAGGCGCATTCGCCGGCACCGACGTGATCGTCCAGCCGGTCGAGGGGCGCGCGAAGACACTGCTGGTGGCGGACATGGATTCGACGATGATCACGGTCGAGTGCATCGACGAGCTGGCGGACTATGCCGGGATCAAACCGCAGATCGCGGAGGTGACCGAGCGGGCGATGCGCGGCGAACTCGACTTCGCCGCCGCGCTGGACGCCCGAGTCGCGCTGCTGAAAGGGCTGGAGGAGTCGGCGATCGACCGCTGCCTGGAAGAGCGGGTGCGGCTGATGCCGGGGGCCGAGGCGCTGGTGAAGACGATGCGCGCGCGCGGTGCGCTGACCATCCTCGTGTCCGGCGGCTTCACCCGCTTCGCCGATCCGGTCGGCGCGCGGATCGGATTCGACCGGATGATCGCCAATCGCCTGCTGATCGAGGCTGGCGCGCTGACCGGTGCGGTGGGCAAGCCGATCGTCGACAGCGGCACGAAGGAAGCGACCCTGCTGGCGGCGATCGCCGAACGCGGCCTGTCCCCGCATCAGACACTGGCGGTGGGCGACGGCGCCAACGACCTGGCGATGATCCGCAAGGCGGGCCTGGGCGTTGCCTATCATGCCAAGCCGATCGTTGCCGCTGCGGCGGGTGCACGGGTGGATCATGGCGACCTGACCGTGTTGCTCCATGCCCAGGGTATCGCGCGCAGCGACTGGGCGGTTTCGTCCTGAGTCGCCAGACGCCTGCCACGGTCGCAAATTTGCCCGAATGTGCGGGTCTAGAAGGGTGACGCGCGTCGGGCCTCTCCTGCGCGGCATGGCGGGGTCGGGTTGCGTTCGACGATGAGTAGCGGCGAACAGCTGACCGTCCGGGAGCGGATGCGGGCGAAGCTCGGCCAGCGCGGTGCCGCGCTCGTGCTGGCGATCGCGATCGAGCTGCTGCTGATCCTGATCTTCCTGTTCGCACTGATGCCCAGGCCCGAGCCGAAGGCCGGGGCGCCCGACACGCTCGCATTCGACGTGAGCAGCGGCGAAAGCGACAGCGAGGCCGAGGCCAGCGAGACCAAGCAGGCGGAGCAGAAGCCCCAGGCGAAATCGGCCGAGAAGCCGGTGGAGGAACGCCCCGTTCCCCCCGATGTCGCGCCACCGCCCGAAGTGCCGCCGACGCCGCCGGTGCCAAAGGCAGATGTCCTGTGGCTTCCCAAGCGCGACTATACCGCGACCGATGTCGGACGCGGCCAGCCGAGCAGGAGCGCGGATGCGGGCGCCGCGTCCGGCGCCGGCGCATCGGCAGGCAGCGGGCGGATGCCGGGCGACAGCCCGATCGTCGGCCAGGCGCCCAATGGCGAGCCCCTGTACGCCGCCGAATGGTATCGCGAGCCGACCCAGGCCGAGCTCGCCCCGTATATACCGCCCAAGGTCGGCGCAGGCTGGGGTATCATCGCCTGCCGCATGGTCGCCAATTACCGGGTCGAGGACTGCGTCGAACTGGCCGATTCGCCGCGCGGATCGCGCTATGCGGGCGCGGTCCGCCAGGCGTCATGGCAATTCCGGGTGCGACCGCCACGGGTGGGCGGTAAGCCGATGCTGGGCACCATGGTCCGGATCCGGATCGACTATCGCCAAGCGGAAGCGCCGACGGACGGGCCGGGCGGCGGCGACTAGGACGCGTGCAGGATCAGTTGGTGACGGGCACGCAGGGGCTGATCCCGCGACAGGCGGCGGCGGCCTCGGCTCGTGAGCCATAGGGGCCCACCAGCACCCGGGTCAGCGGTCCGCGCCTGGGATAATAGACCTGCCTCCCCGGAAAGCGCCTGGCCGACTGGGCCCATAGTCGGCGCGCATTGCCGGCGTCGCCGAACGCGCCAAGCTGCACGCGCCAGCCGCCGTCGCGAGGCGGAGCGGTCGGCTTGGGCGCAGGAGCGGGAGCGGGACGGGCTGTCCTGGGAGTGGGCGACGGGCGGGGTTCCGGGCGGGTCTGGCGGGGCGGCGCGGGCTTTTCGCCGGCTGCGACGCGGACGGGCGGGGTGGTGGGCTCGACGGTGATGGGCGATTGCGGCAGGCTGGCGCTGCGTTCCAGCTCGCGTGCGAGCGTCAGCCCCTTCTGCCGGTCGCCGAGCGAGATATAGCGGTCCATCTGCGACAGCGCGGCGGATGCCTGGGGCAGACCGGCCTGCGATGCGCGGGTGGTCAGGGCATAGGCGCGCACCCAGTCGCGGGCGACGGAGTCGCCGTTGAAGTAGAGCGTGCCCAGCACGAACTGGGCGCGCGGCTCGCCACGTGCGGCGGACCGTTCGAGCCATTCGAGCGCCTGGGGCCGCTTGTTGTTCTGGAACAGGATCAGGCCGTAATTGTCCTGTGCCTCGGGATGGCCCTGGACCGCGGCCTTGCGATACCATTCCTCGGCCAGGTTCAGGTCCGGTTTGACCCCGCGGCCCAGCTTGTAGGCCTGGCCGAGATTGAACTGGGCGTCGGCGTTGCCCTTCAGCGCCTCGGGCCGCCAGCGTTCGACCGCACCGGCATAGTCGCCGCGCTCCCAGGCGTCGACGCCCGCCTTGACCGGCTCCGTGCCTGCCTGCTGCGCCAGCGACTGGGGGCAGGCTGCCAGCAGCGCGCATGCCGCCCCGATCCCGAATACCATCTTCAACAGCTTGCTCCGCGCCTTGGTCCCTATGGATAAGGCGGGGTTAACCACCGAGTGTGAGGAAAGGCTTAAGATCGGGACGCTCGCCCATTAACCTGTTCTTATTCCCCGCCATGGCATCCCTCGATCGGGATCACTGAATTCGAGGGGGTACATGCGCGTCCTGGCGATGGCATCGCAGAAAGGCGGGTCCGGAAAGACCACGCTGAGCGGGCATTTGGCTGTGCAGGCACAGCTGGCCGGCAGTGGTCCGGTCGTGTTGATCGATATCGATCCGCAAGGGTCGCTGTCCGACTGGTGGAACGAGCGCGACACGGAGTTTCCGGCGTTTGCGCAGACCACGGTCGCGCGGCTGGCGGCGGATCTGGAGATCCTGCGCCAGCAGGGATTCCGGACCGCGGTCATCGACACGCCGCCGGCGATCACGATGGCGATCCAGAGCGTCATCCAGGTCGCCGAGCTGATCGTCATCCCGACGCGGCCGAGCCCGCATGACCTTCGCGCGGTGGGGGCCACGGTCGACCTGTGCGAACGCGCGGGCAAGCCGCTGATCTTCGTGGTCAATGCGGCCACCCCAAAGGCGCGGATCACCTCCGAGGCGGCGGTCGCGCTGTCGCAGCATGGAACGGTCGCGCCGGTGACCGTCCATCACCGCACCGATTTCGCCTCGTCGATGATCGACGGCCGCACGGTCATGGAAACCGATCCCAAGGGCAAGTCGGCCGCGGAGGTCGCCCAGCTGTGGAGCTATGTCTCCGACCGGCTGGAGAAGAATTTCCGGCGCACCGTCTTCTCGGTGCCCTCGACGCCCGTCAGCCAGTTCGGTGCGCGGCCCGCCGGAAGCGGCTTTGGCCGCCGGGTGGTGAGCTGACATGAGCAGCATCAACAAGCCGATCGCGTCGCTGTCGTCCAGCCTGCTCGCCCGCAAGGGCCAGGCCCGGCCGGCCATGCGCCCCCAGGGGTTCGTGCCGCACCTGTCCTATACAGGCGAGGATCTCGGCTGGAACGACATGGGCGAGGATCGCGGCTATCCGCCGCAGCCGATGCTGGCCCCCGCGCCGGCGTCGCCGATCACGGCGCCCCCCGTCCCCGAGGTCGTGCGCCAGCGGGCAATCCTGGAAGAGCAGCTGGCACCCGAACCGGCGGCGATCGACGAGGCGGTGGCCGATCCGGTCACCGCACCGTCCGAGCCCGGGGACAACGCCGAGTCGCCCGTAGCGGTGCCGGCCCAGCGCCAGCTCCTTGCACGGATGATCCGCGACGCGCAGGTCGCCTCGCGGGCGCGAACCGACAAGGCGAAGGCGGCGTTCACGCTTCGCCTGGACCAGGACCGTCACCTGCGGCTGAGGCTGGCATCGGCCGTCACCAACCGGTCGGCGCAGCAGCTGGTGACCGCCGCGCTGGACGTGTTTCTCGACTCGCTTGCCGAGGTGGACGCGCTTGCCGGCCAGCTCGACACCACGACCAGCCATTGAGGGCATGACCATGAAGCGCCGCACCCTTGTTCCGATCGGTCTGTCGATCCTCGTCCTGTCGGGCGCGGTGGTCGGGGCCGGACCGGGGATGATCGCGACCGCCGCGTCGAGCGAGAATCCGAAAAAGGCGGCGGCCGAGGCCGCGTCCGCCCGCAAGGCGATCGCGCGCCGCAATGCGCAGGATGCGGTCGCGCATGCCGAGACGGCGGTGGCCAATGCGCCGCAGAATGCGGAATATCGGGCGCTGCTCGGCCAGGCTTATCTGCTGGCCGGACGCTTTGCCTCGGCGCGGACCGCACTGGGCGACGCGCTGAGCCTCGATTCGTCCGACGGCCGGGTGGCGCTCAACTACGCGCTTGCCCAGATCGCTCAGGGCGACTGGTCGGGCGCGCGATCGACGCTGGATCGGCATCATGCCTCGATCCCGGTCAGCGACCGCGGGCTTGCCTACGCCCTGGCCGGGGACCCGGTGAAGGCGGTGGAACTCCTGGTCCCGGCGGTGCGCGCCGCGGATGCGACGTCGAAGACCCGCCAGAACTACGCATTGGCCCTCGCGCTTGCGGGCCGCTGGCAGGATGCGAAGAATGTCGCGGCAATGGATGTGCCCGCCGACCAGCTCGACGCGCGGATCATGCAATGGGCCAGCTTCTCGCGCCCGGCCAACGCCTATGACCAGGTCGCCTCGCTGCTGGGCGTGCGCGCCGTCGAGGACGAGGGCCAGCCCGCGCAGCTCGCGCTGGCGCTTCAACCTGGGACTGCGGTCGCCAAGGCAGCCGATCCGATCGACCAATATATGCCGGGCGCGCCGGAAAACGCGGCCGCCATGGTCGCGGATAGCGGCCCTGCGCCGACCCCGACGTCGTCCGGCCCGATCACCGCGCAGCTGGCGGGGACCGGATCGGTCGTCTTCGGGCCCCGTGCCGAGGTGGTCCAGGCAATTCCCGCGGGCACCCGCGCGCCTGACCTGGCGCCTCGCCGGGCCGTCGCGGCGCGGACCGCGGTTGCGGCGGCGGCAGTGCCCGCGCCCGTTGTCGCGGCCAGGGGCGACTGGGTCGTACAGCTCGGCGCGTTCGACAATGCCGGGGTCGCCCGCGACGCATGGAAGCGGACCAGCACGCGCGTCCCGGCGCTTGCCCGTTACACGCCGAAAGGCATGAGCTTCAGCAAATCCGGCACGACCTTGTACCGGCTTTCGGTCGGCGGCTTCGCCCGCGCCGATGCGGTGTCGCTGTGCACGACCGTGCGCAGCAGGGGCGGCGCATGTTTCGTTCGCGCCCAGTCCGGCGATCAGGTCGCAAGCTGGGCCAGCCCGCGCCGCACGGTTCAGTTCGCTTCGCGCTGAGTTGCGATCGATCCAAGTGACGCAAGGGGGTCGGGGCGATGCTCCGGCCCTTTTTCGTGCGGCTTCGGGATGGGATGGAGGGGAGCGCCCGATGGGCCGGGTCGGGCGGGTCGACGCGAGACCGTGAAGCTGGTCGACCCGCCCTGATGAAGCGTTGAACGCTCGGATGTCATTCTACATCGCAGCAACCGTGCCAATTCGACGGATCTGCGGATTTCCGCGCCTTGCAGCGGTTAACGATTCCGCCACCGCGCCCGGAGTGTAAACCGGTCCGACAGGTCAGCGCGTTGCGGCGACGGGCAGGGCGGGGCGGGCGGATTCGGTCATCAGGATCTCGGCGGCGCACCGGGTCGCGAGCGTGGCGATCGCGTCCAGCGGCATTCCCCGGTCGATCCCGTGGACATAGCCCGAGGCGAACGCATCGCCGGCGCCGTTGGTGTTCGCGATCGGGCGACCGAGGCTGGCCGACGGAATGTGGAGCCACGTGTCGGCGTTGAACAGGAAGGCGCCATGCTCGCCCTGGGTGATCGCGCCGGAGATGCCGCGGCTCCGCAATTCGGTCGCGACCTGTTCGTCGCTCAGGCCGGGGAACAGGGCAGCCGCCTCGTTGCGGTTGATCAGCAGATGGTCGCTGCGATCGAGGATGAAGTGCGCGATTTCCGCCGCATCCGCCAGCACGCTGACGTCGCCGGGACAGAAGACGATCTGCTGCTCGGCGGGCCGCGAACGCTCCAGATAGGCGCGCACGCCCTCCGCGGCGCCGGGCCGCAGCAGCAGGTAGCCGTCGATCGACACCAGCTTCTCGCCGGCGAGCCCCGCTGCGCTGTCGAACAGGTCATAGTCGACGCCGTGGCAATAGTCGGCGAAGGTCCGTTCCCGGTCCGAGGTGATCAGGGTGTAGATGACCGAATGCGGGCCGTCATAGTCGAAGCCGACGATGCGAACCCCGCGTGCTTCCAGGTCGCGCCGCGCGAATTGCGCGGTCGCGTCGTTGCCGAACGGTGCGACGACCGCGGTGTCGCTGCCCAGCCGCGCCAGCCAGGAGGCCATGTTCGCGCCGCAGCCGCCGGGAAGCAGGCGCGGGGCGGTCGCCCCGTCCGCGAGCTCCTTGCCCAGTTCGATGCTGCGTTCGACCGGCATGGTCGTGCAGAGCAATTTGCGGATCGCGAACCGATCGAGAAGCGACTCGTCCACCTCTGCGACCAGGTCCACGGGCGCATGGGCGATAATTCCGACGATGACAGCCTCCTGTAGATGCGCGCGGGCCGGCGGCTCGCTTGCGCGGGAGAAGGGGAGTCACGCAGGTTCGTCAAGTCCGTCATGTTCCGTTCAGCGGGCATTCACCCTATTGACTACAGACGTAAACGCACCGATTACAGGTGTAGTCATTGGAAGGGGTGAAGATGACCGAACGCATCAGTGACGCCGAGCATACCGTGATGGAAGTGCTGTGGGACACGTCGCCGCTCAGCGCGCAGGAGGTGGCCGAACGCGTGCCGACCGAACGCGGCTGGAGCGCCAACACCGTCAAGACGCTGCTCGGTCGTCTGCTCGCCAAGAACGTCATCGCGCATAAGGAAGAAGGGCGCCGTTACCTGTACCGGCCGCTGGTCGAGCGGGCGGACTATGTCGCGGGCGAATCGCGACGGCTGATGGACCGGCTGTTCGGCGGCAAGCTGACGCCGCTGGTCGCGCATCTGGCCGAGCGGGACGAGATCACCGACCAGGACATCGCCGAGATCGAGGCCCTGCTGAAGGACCTCAAGTCATGATCGCCTGGGTCGCAGAGACCTTCGTCGCCACCACGCTGCTGATGCTGCTGGTGCTGGCGATCCGTGCGCCGGTTCGCCGGACGTTCGGCCCCGGCCTGGCCTATGCGCTGTGGCTGTTGCCGGTGCTGCGGATGCTGCTGCCGCCGCTCCCCCAGGGTTGGCGCGAGCAGAGCGCGGCGCCGGTCGCGGCGATGAGCGACGTCATCACCTATTATGTGGTCGATACCGGCGCGGATGCCCCGATCGCGGCCGCGGCGGGCGCCGCGCCCGCAGCGCCGGCGGTCGACTGGATGCTGGTGGCGGCGATGATCTGGGCGGCTGGCGCGGCAGCGTTCCTTGCCTATCATCTGATCGCGCATGGGCGGTTCTGTTCGCGGCTGCTCAGCCGGGCGCGGGTCGATCGCACGGTCGCGGACGGCAAGGTGCGGGTGATCGAGACCGACGCCGCCCATGGCCCGCTCGCCTTCGGGGTCTGGCGCAAATATGTCGCCTTTCCGCGTGATTTCACCGAGCGCTATGACGAGCAGGAGCGTGCGCTGGCGCTGGCGCACGAGCTTGGCCACCATGTCCGCGGCGACCTGATCGCCAACTGGGTCGCGCTGATCGTCCTCGCTCTCCACTGGTTCAACCCGGTCGCTTGGCGGGCCTTCCGCGCCTTCCGCGCCGACCAGGAAATGGCCTGCGACGCGCTGGTGCTCGCCGGCCGCGAAGCGGCGCTGCGCCACGCCTATGGCCGCGCGATCGTCAAGTCCGCGCATGGGGGTGCGGTCTCGGCGGCATGTCATCTGCATACGATCAACGAAATCAAAGGGAGGTTACGCATGCTTTCGAAGACCCACAAAACGTCCCCGGCACGCATCGCGACGGGCGCCCTGGGGCTGGGGGCACTGTCGCTGGCCGCACTCGGGCTGACCGCGTCGGGGAGCAAGGCAGCGGAGCGCCTGACGTCGAAGGTCGAGGCGGCGACCGGCATCACCCTGTCACAGGACGCGCCAGCCGCACCGGCCGAGCCTGCCGAACCGTCGGCGCCTGCCGCTCCTGCCGCGGTGCAGGCGGCGCCCGCCGCGGCGCCCAAGGAGAAGCTCCGGGTCTATCGGTACACCGTCACGCAGGACGAAGACGGCAACAAGGATGGCAAAAAGCGCCGGGTGGTCGTGGTGAATGGCGAAGGTGAACTGGCTGATGTCAAAATTCCGACCCGGGTGGAAATCGAGGCGATGGTACCCGAAATCCGTTCCGAGAAGTGCACCAGCGGGCCGATAACTGGCGAGATGGTGATCAACCGCCCGTCGAAGGACGGGAAGAAGCAGGTCACGATCATCTGCACCAACCGAATCGAGCACATGTCACGCGTCGAGGCTCCGATGCGGGTGCAGGAAGCGCGCGTTCTGGCACTCCGGTCGCGTGACCTCGGTCTCGACGGCGCGCTGATGGGTCTCAGGTCGGCGCGCCGCTCGATCGAGCGGGACGGCAGCATGTCTGCCGAGGCCAAGGCGCAGGCCCTGAAGGGTATCGACGAGGCGCTGGCCGAGGTTCAGCAGGAACGCGCCCGCGCTCGCGCCAACAGCATGAACTGATCATTGCGGGATCCGGATCGCCGCCGATGGCGGCGGTCCGACCGGGCTGGCTTTCGGGAGGGGAAGCCCGTTCGGAGGCCAGGGGAAGATGCTCGATGATGCCCCTTTTCGAGCGTCTCTGGGACGGGGTCGGCCGACGCTCCTTCGCGGTCGGCCCCGCTTCCCGATGCGGGGTCAGTGGTACGAGCGCGCGACGGCGCAATTCGACCATGCCCTTGTCTTCGCGGCCGCGACGGGCCACATCGCCTGAATGATCGATGCCCCGACCGGCCTCGCGCAAGCGCTCGATCCGCTCGTGACGCGCATCCTGGCTCCCAACCCCTCTCCCTTTACCTATACGGGGACCGAGACCTATCTGGTCGGAACCACCGATCTGGCGGTGATCGATCCTGGGCCCGACCTGCCGGACCATCTCGATGCGCTGATGGCGGCGATCGCGGGGCGCCCGGTCCGGGCGATCATGTGCACGCACACCCACCGCGACCACAGCCCGGCGGCGGCGCCGCTGAAGGTCGCGACCGGTGCGCCGATCATCGGTTGCGCACCGCTCGCGTTGGCCGATGCGGGCCCGCGTGCCGATGCCGCCTTCGATATCGGTTATGCGCCCGACCGGGTGTTGGCGGACAGCGAGACGTTGGCCGGCGACGGCTGGACGCTGGAGGCTGTGGCGACCCCGGGGCACACGTCGAACCATCTCTGTTATGCGCTGCGCGAGAATGGCGCGCTGTTCACCGGCGATCATGTCATGGGCTGGTCCACGACCGTCATCGCACCGCCCGACGGCGACATGGCGGCGTTCATGCGCAGCCTCGACCGGCTGATGCAGCGGGACCAGGATCGCATCTATTACCCGGCGCACGGCGACGCGGTTGAGAAGCCGCACCGCTTCGTTCGCGGGCTGATCGGCCACCGCAAGCAGCGCGAGGGTCAGATATTGCGCCTGCTGGGCGGCGGTCCGGAAGACATCCCGGCACTGGTCGCGCGCATGTATGTCGGCCTCGACCCGCGCCTGATCGGTGCGGCGGGCCGGTCGGTGCTTGCCCATCTGATCGATCTCAGCGACCGCGGGCTGGTCGAGGCGGAAGGAGAGACATGGCGGATCGCAGCCTGAGCAGCGGCTTCGACGGCCCGGTCACGACCGGACGCGAAGGCTCGGTTGATCCCGAGAGCGGCGATCGCCTTGGCGGCGGTTGCCTGAAGCTGCTGGCGGGGTTCGTCGCCGGCATGCTCGTTCTCGTGCTCGCGGCATGGGCGGCGAGCGACTATCTGAAGCAGCGCTTCTTCGCGCCCGATCCAGAAACGATCGCGACGTCCAGCCTCCAGGGGCTGCGCGAACAGAATCGGCTATCGACCTTCGCTGCGCGCTATGTCGCCGTGGTCACCTCGTCGCAGAGCCGGCTTGGACTCAGCGCGCAGAAGACGATGATCATGCCCGGCAATGTCCGCTACGAGGTCGACCTGGCGAAGTTGCGGCAGAAGGACGTTGTCTATGACAAGGCGACCGGACGGCTGACCATCACCTTGCCGCCGGTCGAGGTCGTCGGGCCCGATGTCGATATCGACAATATCCGCAGCTATGGCGAGGGCGGCATCCTGATGACGCTGACCGATGTCGAGAAGCGGCTCGACGACGCCAATCGCCAGGCGGGACAGAAGGAACTGGTCCGCCAGGCGCGTGAGCCCATGCCGATGCGGCTGGCGCGAGATGCGACGCGCCGCGCGGTCGAGAGCAGCTTCGCGATGCCGCTGCGTGCGGCGGGCCTGAAGGCGGAGGTGACCGTGCGCTTCGCTGACGAGCCGGTGCGCGACGGCGAACGCTGGGACGAATCGCGCCGGCCCGAGGATGTCATCGCCAATATGCGCTGACGGCGATCGCAGGGTTCTGCGCGATCAGCACCATTCGGCGCAGCCCGAGATGCGTCGATTTGCGCCGCCGAGAAGGTCGACCACGGTATTGTGCGCAGGTGGCGGTGCGGTGAACAGGGTCTGGACCTTCCCGTTCCACGACGCATAGCATTCGAACGCGGGGAAGGCGTCGATCTTGCCCTGGAACTCCACGTAGATCATGCTGTTGCGGTCCGACTGCACGATCTTGAAATGCCCCTTATAGTCGATGTCCGCCGATGCGCTGACCAGGGGATCCGATGCCGCGCCCTTCACGTTCAGGACCAGTATCCGGTTGAGGCCGGAAGGCAGGGGACGTCCGAAGTTGGCCTGGAAACCTTTCTCCTCCGTCTTGAACACGCAATTCTTCATGTTGGCGTTGCTCTTGCCGACGATCTTGCCCGTGTTGAGCTTCACGCCCGTCGTGCCCGATGTGCGCATCGGATGGAAACGAGGGTTCATCCCGGTCGCGGAAACATCGACCGTCACGGCCGACTGCATGCGCACGCTTGCCGTCTCGTTGCTCGAGAATTTTCGCTGATCGGTGAGAAAGCCGGAGTCCCAGTCGTGATCCCAATTCATGATGTTGAGGCGCGCGATGCCGGGCAGGGGAACGGCCGACAGGCCCGCCGTCTCACCCTTCGTGATCTTTCTCGTATAGCCTTGCACGTGATAGGGGATGAAGGCGTTGAGCCAGATCTTCAGCGTCCCGGAAGGCATGGCCAAGCGGTATCTCCTGGTTGCGCGGGTACGGAACCCGCAAGCGCCGCGATGGCGGTGCGATACCTGTCAGCATATGCAAGCTTCCATCGGCTTCAACCGGAACCGCCTCCGGTTGAGCCGAAGCGGTCGATGGAACAGGCGGTTTGGTGCCGAACACTCGGGGCGTTCCCCCGCTAACGGGGTCTTCCCGAGATCCTCAACCCGCGTCACGGACCTTCAGCCCGAGCCTGGCGCAGGTTTAGCTGATCGTCGCGCTCGGATGCCGGCCGCACTATCCGCCATTTCCGCCAATGCCTTGATCCTGCGGGCCTGCCGGGCCATGTGCAGCCCCGACAAGGAAGGGATTGGTGATGGACGCACGCAACGGCATCGGCGGGAGCCTGACAGGACTCGACCTGCGCGCCGAGATCGACCGGCTGCGCAAGGAGCGCAACGCCGTTATCCTGGCGCATTATTATCAGAAGCCCGAGCTTCAGGACCTGGCCGATTTCGTCGGAGACAGCCTGGACCTGAGCCGCAAGGCGGCGGAAACCGATGCCGATGTCATCGCCTTTTGCGGCGTCCGCTTCATGGCGGAGACGGCCAAGATCCTGAGCCCCGAGAAGATCGTGGTGCTTCCCGACATGAATGCCGGGTGCAGCCTAGAGGACAGCTGTCCGCCCGATCAGTTCGCCGCGTTTCGTGCGCAGCATCCCGACCATATCGCGCTGACCTATATCAACTGCTCGGTCGAGGTTAAGGCGCTGAGCGACATCATCGTCACCAGCTCGTCGGCCGAGAAGATCCTGTCGCAGATCCCGAAGGACCAGCCGATCATCTTCGGGCCGGACAAGCATCTGGGCGGCTATATCAACCGCAAGATGGACCGCGACATGCTCCTGTGGCCGGGCGTCTGCATCGTGCACGAGGCATTCAGCGAGACCGAGTTGCTGAAGCTCAAGGCGCAGCATCCCGACGCGCCGGTCGCCGCGCATCCCGAATGCCCGCCGCATGTGATCGACCATGCCGATTATGTCGGGTCGACCAGCGGGATCCTGGCCTATGCCCAGTCGATGGACGCCGACACGCTGATCGTCGCGACCGAACCACACATCATCCACCAGATGGAAAAGGCGGTGCCGCACAAGACCTTCATCGGCGCGCCGGGCGCGGACGGAAACTGCAACTGCAACATCTGTCCCTATATGGCGCTGAACACGATGGAGAAGCTGTATCTGGCGCTGCGCGATCTGGAACCGCGGATCGAGATCGAGGAAGGCATGCGGCTGAAGGCGCGAAAGAGCCTCGATCGGATGCTGGCAATGGCGAGCGCAACCGTCGGCATGGGGGACCTGGGACCGGTGAAGATCGGCAGCGCAGACTGATGGGGACAGGGCCGGCGCCGTCGTTCGACAGGCAGGCCGGTCACGTTCGCGGCTGAGACGGTCAGGGGTCGCATGGCGTACCCTGAACCTGGATCGATCCGGACCTACTCAATCTGAGGTTCTCGGCTTGCCCGGCCCCATCGTTCGGGCATGCTGGGGCGCCGATGACCATGCTCACCTTGTCTCGACAGGCTGAAGGCGCTCCGCCGCGGGGTGATGGCGGGCGCCTGCTCGCCCGGCTGCTTGCCGAGATGCATGCCACCGCTTCGGCATCGAGCATCCGCGCGTTCGATGGCGACGTCAATCGCGCGATCCTGTTCATGGCGATCGCGCGTGAGAGCGGAATCCTGTCCGGTCTGTCCGATGGCCACGCCGTGCCGGAAGGGCGCGGGCAGGGGCGGGCGATCAGCATCAATGCGCTGGCGGCATCGATGTCGCGGCCGTTCGAGACCGTGCGGCGTCATGTCAATGCGCTGATCGAGGACGACCTGTGCGTTCGGACGCCGGCCGGCGTGATGGTGCCGGCGGCGGTCCATTCGCGCCCCGAGGTCGCGGCGCAGTTCCGCATCCATCATGACGTGCTGGTCCGGCTGATCGAGGACATGGCCTGGTTCGACATGCCGCTTCCCAAGACGCGCGCCTCGGTCCGCTATGACTGGCGGACCGGATTGGTGGCAGCACACGACATCCTGCTGACCGGGCTGGAATTCCACGCATGGCGGTTTCCATCCTGGCTGGACCTCGTGCTGGTCGCGACGATCCTGTGCGCCAATGCCCGGCCGTTCGTCTATGATCGCGAGGTAGCGCTGAAGTTTGCGGAGTTCGATGCGCCGCCGCCGGAAGGGATGCGGGTACCGGTACCCGCCAGTTTCATCGCCCGCTCGCTGGGATTGCCGCCGTCGACGACGCAGCGCCGGGTGAACCTGCTGATCGAGGGCGGGGCGCTGGTGCGCGAAGCGAGCGGCGTGATCGTCTCGACTTCGGCCGAAGAGGATATCGCAACGATCGATGCCAGCCGCACCAGCAACGACCATACGCGCCAGATCTTCGCCCGGCTGGCAGCGGGCGGGTTCCGCTTCGACGATCCGGCGCGCTGCTATCTGGAATCGCGACCCGAGCCGACGCCGTTTCACTGACGGTCAGCGCCACTCCTCGGCATGAACCATGTCGGCCGAGTACATGTTCACATACTGGACCAGTCGGGGCACCCGATTGCAATTGGGGCTGGCGCCATGCGGCAGCGCCTGGTGCCAGATCACGAGGTCGCCGGCAGCGCCGCCGACGAAGATCGTCTCGCCGCTCAGATCGACAGCGCGCGGATCGTCGGGATGCTCCGCCAGCCATGCGTCGATCCTGCGATGGAAGCCGGGGGCGAGCTCGAGCGCGCCCTGATCGGGCGCCGTATCGGTCAGGTACAGGATCGCCTGGGTCGCGAACGGGATGGGCGGCACGAGGCTGACGTCCCAATGGCGGCGAATGCCGAGCCCGGGTGCGACATGCGCCACCGGCGGGTTGAAACCCAGCCGGTCGATGATCGTCCAGAGATCGGGGGTGCCCCAGAGCTGTGCAAATGCCTTGTGCACGCGGGGCGACTTGCGCGCCGCATCCAGCCCGGGGCCTTGAAACCGCTCGATCATGATCGTGTTCTCGCCGGCGTACCAGCTGGCGGGATCGTCCGGTCGGGCGCCGACCGTCTCATAGACTATGGATGCCATCGCCGCCGCCTCGTCCGCCGAGACCGCCTGGCGCAGGATCACATATCCGTGTTCGTCCCAATGCCGGATTTCCGCGGGCGAGAGCACATCCGGCATCGCGGCGATCGCGTCGAACCTGTGCTGCGTCGCCTCGGGCGGCGGCGCGCCGTCAAGCCAGGCATGATAGCGTGCGATGGCATCGGGATCGGGCGGGCCGGCAATTTCGGCGACCCAGGCCTCGAAGCTGTCATAGTCGGGCCGATGATGGTGGAGATGGCCCAGCGTCTGGCCCAGACCCAGCCCGAGGATGTCCAGCCGGACCCGCGCCGCCATGTCGAGCGGTTGGTGCGGTCCCCGGCCGGTGGTCCCGTCGACCCATGCGCGCAACCCGCGCATCCATTCGCGCGTGAGCGTC
Source organism: Sphingomonas rustica (assembly GCF_039652585.1). Lineage (NCBI taxonomy): Bacteria > Pseudomonadati > Pseudomonadota > Alphaproteobacteria > Sphingomonadales > Sphingomonadaceae > Sphingomonas > Sphingomonas rustica. The sequence continues at coordinate 174,975 of NZ_JBDIZK010000003.1, forward strand.
CGATCGGCCATGGTCATCGGATCGGCTGGTCGAACATCAGCGCGCCGACATATTTTGCCGGGGGCGATCCGTGGCTGAGCACCGCGTCGTTATAGGCCTTGAGCCCGAACGCGGCGCCCTGGCGGCGTCTTGCCTCCTCGCGCAGCGCCATATGCTCGGCATAGCCGGTAAAGTAGCTGAGCAGCTGGGTCGAGCTCAGGCTGGCGCGCACCCATTTGCCGGCGGCCTCGCGCTCCTGCTGGAACGCCCCTTTGGTCATCAGCGTCATCGCCTGCTCGCGCGTCATGCCTTCGGTCTGGATGCCGATGTCGAGCAGCGAGTTGGTGACCGAACGCAGCCGCATCTTGAGCACCGTGAGCTTGAACAGCGGATCGCCATTCAGATAGCCGGCGTCCATCATCATCCCTTCGGCATAGACCGCCCATCCTTCGACAAAGGACCCTGACGACAGGACGGCGCGCAGGACCGAGCGATTGTCGTTCGAATGCGCGATCTGGAGATAATGGCCCGGCATCGCCTCATGGATGCTCAGGTCGTGGATCATATAGTCGTTATATTCGCGCAGGAACGAGGTTGCCTGCTCGTCGCTCCACTCGTCCGGGATCGGCGAGATCGCGTAGAAGGTGTCGAGATTGCGCTCCAGCGCGCCCGGGCTGTCGCAATAGGCGACGGAGAATCCCTGCTGGAACTTCGGCATGGTGATGATCTTCACCGGCGTATCGGGGACGGTGACGAGATCCTTGGCCCGGACGAACGCGGTCGCCTCGGCCAGCGTAGCCCTGGCCTTCTCCATCAACTGCGTGCGAGCGGGACGCTTCGCATAGCTCAGCTCCAGCGCGGCCTCGATCGCCGCCTGCTGCTGGTCGGCGGTGGGAGCGTCGGGCAGGGCGGGCGCGCCCGGCCGGCCGGCGAGGACCGTGCGCGAGATGCGATACATCTCTGCGCGGATGTCGCGCGCGGCCTGCTCGGCCTTTGCCTTGATATCCTGCCGGGTCAGGTCCGACTGGAGCGCGAAGCGCAGCTTCTGGTCGTAAAGTGCGGCGCCGAGGCGGAAGTCGCCCTTGGCCTGTGGCACCAGGACGGTGTCGATCCATTTCTGATGCTCCGCGACGGCGGCCTTCAGACCGGCCAGCGCACGATCGAACCGGGCCTGGTCCGGCTTGGACAGCGTGTCGCGATGCGGGGCCAGCATCGTCTCCGCGATTTCCACCACGCCGCCATTCTGGCGCGAGACGGTCTGGGCATAGACTTCCGGAACGCGCGCCGGCACCAGCTGGCGCCGCGTCTCGGCAAGCAGCGCGGGCAGTTTCTCCATCCGCGCGGTCGCCGATTTCAGCCGGTCCGGCCAAGGCGCGAAGTCGCGCGCGGCGAGGCCGTAGAGCGCGCCGCCGGCGATGTCGTTATAGATCTGGGCGTCCCAGGCCCAGTTCTGCAGCGTCTCGGTCTGCCAGAGATCGTAGCGCAGTGCATTGTCCAGCAGGGCGGCATCGACCTGGCTGTCGCGGCTCAGCGCAGCGCGGTCGATCTTGCCCAGCTCGGCGAGCAGGCCACGGTCGAACCGCAAGGCGGCGGCGCGTCCGGCGGCGCTGATGTCGGGAAGCTCGCCATCATGGGCATGGTTGCCGAGGGTCGTGGCATAGGTCGGCGAAAGCCGGGCGAGGCCGTCGATATAGCGCTTCGACAGGGCGGCGAACCTGGCTTCGGCAGGCGAAGGCGCCGCCTGTTGTGCCCGGATCGGCACGGAGCCGGTCGACAGCACGGCGCTGGCAAGAAGCCCGGCAAGGATGAAGCGCATCGAAACTCCCCTGATCTGAACGCGCGAGCCTAGCGGGGCGGGGCGGTCGGAGCTAGGGGACCCCAATGACCCTTATACTCGACCAGTTCGACCTCGATGCCTTTGTCACCGCGACGCTGGCGGAGGATCTCGGCGATCGCGGCGACATCACCTCGGCGGCGGTGATTCCCGAGGATGCGATGTTCACAGGGGTGATGGACAGCCGCGACGCGATCACCGTCGCCGGCCTCCCGATCGCCGAGGCGTTCTTCCGCCGGCTCGATCCAGACGTGGCGATCGAGCGGTTGGTCGAGGACGGTCAGAGCGTTCCTGGCGGCACCGACCTGATGCGGCTGCGCGGCAGGGCGCGCGCGCTGCTGACCGCCGAGCGTTCGGCGCTGAACACCGTCCAGCATCTGTCGGGCATCGCCACGATGACGCGCGACTATGTCGATCGCATGGTCGGCACCGACGCGGTCCTGCTCGACACGCGCAAGACGCTGCCCGGGCTTCGCGCGATCGAGAAATATGCCACGCGGATGGGCGGGGCGACCAATCACCGCATGGGCCTGTGGGATGCGGCGATGATCAAGGACAACCATGTCGCCGTGGCCGGATCGGTCGAGGAAGCGGTTCGCCGCGCCGTCTCGGCGGGGATCGGGCAGATCATCGTCGAGGTCGATGCGATCGACCAGATCGAGCCCGCACTCGACGCAGGGGCCACGCACCTGCTGCTCGACAATATGGCGCCGCCGACGCTGCGTGAAGCGGTGGCCATCGTCGGCGGGCGCGTTCCGACCGAAGCGTCGGGCGGCGTGCGTCTCGACACAATTCGCGCCATTTCGGAGACAGGTGTGACCTTTGTCAGCGTCGGTCGCTTGACCCAGTCGGCACCTGCCGCCGATATCGGTCTCGACTTCGTTCAGGACTGAGGATCGGATCGATGGGCACGCGCATTCCGGCACTTGCGACCGCCATGCTGGCGGTGATGACCCCCGCAATGGCATCCGCCCAGGCGCTGGTATGCCGCCCGCCGGCCCGGCCGGACATTCCGCGACCCGACCTGCCCAGTGCGTCGCAGCCCAAGCGGGTGGTGCCGATCGGATCCTATACGCTCGCGCTGACATGGAACCCGGGATATTGCCGCGCCAATGGCGGCGATGCCGACAGCCGGTTCCAGTGCGGCGGCGGCAACCGCTTCGGCTTCACGCTGCACGGACTGTGGCCCGACGGTCGCGGTCGCGAATGGCCGCAATATTGCACCAGCGCAGAGATCGTGCCGCCCCAGGTCATCCGCGAAACGATGTGCTCGACCCCGTCGGCTCAACTGATCCAGCATGAATGGGCCAAGCACGGCACCTGCATGGGCGTGACGCCCGGCGAATATTTCGGAACGGCGCGGCGCCTCTATTCGGCGCTTCGCTATCCGGACATGAGCGCGCTGTCGCGCCGGCCGTTGACGGTGGCGGGGTTCAAGCGCGCCTTTGCCAGTGCGAACCCGGCGGTGAAACCCGGCGCGATCCGCGTGACGCTGACGCGCGACGGCTGGCTCGACGAACTCTGGCTCTGCCTCGACACGCGGATGCGCTACGAAAGCTGTCGCGCGGGAAGCGGCGGCGCACCGGACCGCGCACGGGTGAAGATCTGGCGGGGCGGCCGCTGAGCCGCGCGGCTTCACTTCAGGTCGATGGTCACCGTCGACGGGTGGTGCTTGTCGAGATGCTTGCGGATGATCCGCAGGTTGCGGGTGTTCGACCGGAAGAAGAAGTCGGGAATGATACCGACCACCGGAATCAGGCCCAGCAGCCAGTCGAAGCCGACATTCCCCGCCATCCGCACCATCGCGCTCTTCGGCATCTTCAGATTGCGCGCTTCCCAGACCATATAGCCGCCCAGCGCAGCGGCAATGAAGCTGCCGCCCACCGGGATGATGTCGAGGATCACGTCGAGGCCGACGGTCTGACGCGTGCCGGGAATGACGAAGCTGCGTTCGAGCAGCTTTTCCATCGTTTCCACCCGAGCCCGTACCGATGCCGCGTCATTGCCCAGCATCGCCTTGCCGATCAGACCCGAATGCATCCGCGTCGTCTTCGCCATCGTCTATTCGACCTCGTTTCGCAGGTGGTTCAACGGGTGCCAGGCCCGCGTGTTCCCCTGCCAGCCGGTTACCCGCGGGGTCACGATCGACCAGCGGAAGGGCTGTGCGATCGGAATATAGGAAGCGTCGTTGGTCAGTACGAGATCGGCCTCGGCAATTCGCTGGGACCGGCTCGGCAGGTCGACGGCATCGCGCGCGGCCTCGATCGCGGCCGTCGCCTCCGGTGAGCAGAGGCGGCAGGCCGTCACCAGAAACCAGCGGCCGCTGTCATAAGCCGCAACCTGGTCGATCAGCTCGAGATCGGCGGGCTCGCCCAGCGCCACCCGTTGCGGGACGATGCCGATGTTCAGCATCGACTGTGCGATCGCCGCCCAGGCAAGTGTCGATCCCTGGCCGGGCGGAAAGGCGATGCGCAGACGAAGCTTGCCGGGGTGTGCGCGTTTCCACGCAATGACCACCTGCTGTGCGGTGATGAGGCGCCCGATTCCCGGAATCGGACCCCAGATCGGTGACGCCGGCGCCCGTGCGGAATCGAGCTTTTGCGGCATCAGCGTCTCGACCGGCTTCCAGTCGGGATGGAAGGCTCGGGTCAGCGCGTCGCGGTCCAGCGCCATCGCGATCGCGTTGCGATTGGCCGCCTCGGCCAGGAAACCGTCGCGCGACACGACCGCCAGGCCGAACAGGCCCAGCGCGGGATCGAGCCTCAGCCGCTCGGCGGGAATGCCTGCGGCCCAGACGAGCGGCCATTCGGCGTAGGTCCCGCCCAGTACCGCATCCACATCGCCGTTGCGAAAGCGGGCGACGGCGCGCGCGGCACGCTCGCCCCGAAGCAGAACCGGGGTCGCGGCGATGGGGCGGGGTCCTTCCTCTTCCACCGCCGCTGCCGGATCGCGTGCCGGGGTCAGCAGCAAGGCGTCGCCGCGTCGCTGCGCGACCATCGGCCCGCTGCCCAGCCGGCTGCTGCCGGCGGTGCGGAACACCGCGAGTTCGGGCTGGGCGAACAGCTTCAGCAGGTCGGGGCGGGGCCGGCGCAGGCGGACCTCGATCACCTGCGGCGTCATCTCGACGATTTCGTCGATGACCGCCAGGAACGGAGACAGGCTGTTGCCCCCTTTCGCCTGAGCCGCCTTTCGCAGCACCCGCACGACCTCCGCCGCGGTCACCGGCGATCCGTCGGACCAGGACGCGTCGCGCAGTCGGAAGATGTAGGACAGGCCGTCGTCGGTGACGGTCCAGCGCTCGGCCAGGCCGGGCTCGATCTGGCCGGCGCCATCGAAGCGGACCAGACCCTGGGCGGTCGCCGCCATCAACGCGCGGTCCGGCGGGCCCAGCGGGGCGGTGTCGGGGTCGCCGATCCGGGCCGGATCGCCGATCACGCTGACGACGATCGGCTTGCCCTCCTGCCGGCTGTCCTCGCACGCGCCCACCGAGAGGGCGAGCGCGGAAACAAGAAGGGCGCGGATCATCGAAGGCTCCGGTTGGCGAATGGCCGGAGGTGTATGAGCGGGGAGGGGCGTTGGCAACCGACGCCGCCCGCGATGCCGTCACGCGTGCGCGGCGCGCTTCATGGTGCGGACGGCGGGACTCGAACCCGCACGCCCCGAGGGGCAGAAGATTTTAAGTCTCCGGCGTCTACCGGTTCCGCCACGTCCGCATCCGGCCCACGCAAGCGCAGGGCAGCGAAATCGTCAACCGTCAATCAGTCGACATTCAGGCGCGCGCGCATTTCCTTGCCGGGCTTGAAATAGGGAACGCGCTTCGCATCGACATCGACCGTCTCGCCGGTCCGGGGATTGCGTCCCGTGCGGGCGTCGCGGCCGCGCGTGGAAAACGCACCGAAGCCGCGGAGCTCGACTCGGCCGTCTTCGGCCAGTCGCATGACGATCTCGTCGAAGAAGACCGACACGATTTTTTCCACCTCACGGATCGACAGGCCGGGATTATCCTCGGCGAGTGCCTGTACGAGTTCCGAACGGATCATCCCGAGATACCTCCCATTGGCGTCGCAGAAGACTCTCCACGACGACCACCCCTCGGTCGCACCGTTAGCGCACATGGGATTTGCATCAAGGCGCAGATGACCAGAATCTAACAAAAATCAACAAAAGTTGGGGGACCGGCGGGTGCCGATCCCCCCAACCGGATCAGTTCTTCTCGTTGCGGGCCTTCAGGGCCTCGCCGAGGATGTCGCCCAGCGACGCGCCCGAGTCGGACGAGCCATACTGCGCAACGGCCTGCTTCTCTTCGGCGATCTGCATCGCCTTGACCGAGAAGGTCGGCTTCTTCGAACGATCGAAGCCGGTGACCATCGCGTCGAACTTCTGGCCGACCTGGAACCGCTCCGGACGCTGCTCGTCGCGGTCGCGGCCGAGATCGGTGCGCTTGATGAAGCCGGTCGCGCCATCGTCGCCCGCCTGGACCTCTAGGCCCGCGTCGCGGACTTCGAGAACGGTGACGGTGATGATCGAGTTCTTGTTCAGCTTGTCGCCAGCCGCCGGCGAGGCGACGCCGCCGCGCTCGAGCTGCTTCATGCCGAGCGAGATGCGCTCCTTGTCGGGTTCGATCGCGAGCACGACCGCCTTAACGGTTTCGCCCTTCCGATGCAGGTTCAGCGCGTCTTCGCCGGAGATGCCCCAGGCGATGTCCGACATGTGGACCATGCCGTCGACGTCGTTGTCCAGGCCGATGAACAGACCGAATTCGGTCGCGTTCTTGACTTCGCCCTCGACTTCCGAGCCGACCGGATGCTCGGCTGCGAAACGCTCCCACGGATTGGCCTGGGCCTGCTTGAGACCCAGCGAGATGCGACGCTTTTCCTCGTCGACCTCGAGCACCATGACTTCGACTTCCTGCGAGGTCGAGACGATCTTGCCCGGGTGAACGTTCTTCTTGGTCCAGCTCATCTCCGAGACGTGGACCAGGCCTTCGATGCCCGGCTCCAGTTCGACGAACGCACCATATTCGGTGATGTTGGTCACGCGGCCGCTCAGCTTCGCGCCCAGCGGATACTTGGCCGATGCGCCATCCCACGGATCGCTCTCGAGCTGCTTCATGCCCAGCGAGATGCGCTGCGTGTCGCGGTTGATGCGGATGATCTGCACCTTAACCGTGTCGCCGATGTTCAGCATCTCGGACGGGTGGTTGACGCGCTTGTAGCTCAGGTCGGTGACGTGCAGCAGGCCGTCGATGCCGCCCAGGTCGACGAACGCACCGTAATCGGTGATGTTCTTGACGACGCCGTCGATAACCTGGCCCTCGGCCAGCGACTGGATCAGGCCCGAGCGCTGCTCGGCGCGGGTTTCCTCGAGCACCGCGCGACGCGACACGACGATGTTGCCGCGCTTGCGGTCCATCTTGAGGATCTGGAAGGGCTGCGGAATGTCCATCAGCGGCGTGACGTCGCGCACCGGGCGGATATCGACCTGCGAGCCGGGCAGGAACGCCACGGCGCCGTTCAGGTCGACGGTGAAGCCGCCCTTCACGCGGCCGAAGATCACACCCTCGACGCGGGCGGTCTTGGCGAATTCGGTTTCCAGCTTGTCCCAGGCGGCTTCGCGGCGGGCGCGGTCGCGGCTGAGCATCGCTTCGCCATTGGCGTTCTCGACGCGGTCGACATAGACCTCGACTTCGTCGCCAACCTTCAGGTCGGCCTTCTGGCCGGGGGCGGCGAATTCGCGAAGCGGCACGCGGCCTTCGCTCTTCAGGCCGACGTCGATGACGGCCAGGTCGTTCTCTATGCCGGTGACGGTGCCGATGACGACGCGGCCTTCAAAGCCGTCCGCTGCGCCAAGGGTCTGTTCGAGCAATGCCGCGAAATCGTCGCGGCTCGGGTTCGGCGAAGTAGCCATAAGAGGTTCAATCCCAACTAACAGTGTTTCCGGCCGGCTGGTTGGTTCCAGCGGTCTTTAAAGGCCGAAATGCCGCGGCGGCCCCATGCCGGACGCGGCATCCTTTGCGCCATGAGCCGCGAGGGAAGTCCCATACGCATCGAAAATGCGAAAAGGGCGCGTGGGTCTTGCCCAGCACCTTCCCCCGCGAGTCACGGCTCGCAGGATGGGCGCGCACATAACGTGTGGCGGTGCGCGAGGCAAGGCGCGGCATCGACGGCGCCCGACGCTATTTCAGCTTGAACGCCTTCCACGCCTTGAACCGGCCGGTCGGCTGCGGCGTGCCGTCCAGCCGTTCGACGCGGATGATCGTCACAGGCTTGAGGATCATCTGTCCGCGCATCGCGCCGTCGCCACCGCCCGAAGGCTTGGCAAGGATCCGCCTGGCGACGTCCATGCCGGCGATGACGCGGCCGAACGCGGCATAGCCCGGATTGCCCGGCCGGGCATCCAGGCTGGGATTGGCGCCGATCATGATCGAGAAATTGCCGTTCCCGCTATTGGGATTGGCGCCATGGGCCATCGAGACCGCGCCATCGACATGTTTCAGCCCGGTGGTGCTGGTCGGCTCGAGCGGTAGCGGATCCAGCATCCGCCTTGCCTCGGTCCCGATGCCGCCCTGGACGAAGCCGAGCTTCGGGTCGGAGGTCCGGCGGGCGGCGCGATAGAAGCGCGTGTCCTCGAAGCGGCCATCGTCGACATATCGCATGAAGTTGGTCGTGGTCTTCGGCGCGCGGCGCGCGTCGAGTGCGAGGGTGATGTTGCCCTCGCTGGTTACGATCCGCACCCGGACCATGCCGGGTACCGGGCGCCCCTGATCCACCGGTCCGGCTGCGGTCAGGCCGAGCAGCATCAGCGCGGCGAGTATCGGGAAGCGTATCATCGGTCCAGCCTCAACTGGCGGCGGGGGTCTTCGCCGCCATCCGGGCCTCGACCAGTGCGATCGCGCGCTGGACCGCCGCGTCGATCGACAGGAAGCTGGTGTCGAGCAGCGCCGCATCCTCGGCCTGCTTCATCGGCGCATCGCTGCGCTTCGTGTCGCGCTCGTCGCGGGCGCGGATGTCGCCCAGCACCTTGTCGATGCTCGCCAGGATGCCCTGCTTGCGCAGTTCCAGGTGGCGGCGCTGCGCGCGAATCATCGGCGTCGCCTTGACGAACAGCTTCACGTCGGCGTCCGGCGCGATGACCGTGCCGATATCGCGACCGTCGAGCACGGCACCGCCGGGCTGATGCGCGAACTTCTTCTGGCGCAGCAGCAGCGCGGCGCGGACCAGCGGATGGGCGGAGACGATCGATGCCGCCTTGCCCGCATCCTCGGTCTTCAGCGCCGGATCGTCGAGGAGGCTATCGTCGAAGCTGCAGGAGGCGACGGCATCGGCCTCGTTCGACGGGTCCAGGTCGTTCTTCAGCACGGTCGCGCCGACCGCTCGGTACAGCAGGCCGGTGTCGAGATGCGGCAGCCCGTAATGCTTCGCCAATGCGCGCGCGATCGTTCCCTTGCCCGAGGCTGCCGGTCCGTCGACTGCGATAATCATGGAATACAAGGTGAACTACTCGGTCAGGGCGTCAAGCGTCGGATAGAAATTGGGATAGCTGGTCGCGACGGGCGCAACATCGTCGATCGTGACCTCGTTGCGCGAAACGAGTCCAGCCACGGTCATGCTCATCGCGATGCGGTGGTCGAGTTTCGAGGCGATCCGAGCGCCGCCTGCCAGCGGTTCGCCGCCCGAGCCCTGGATCGACATCCCGTCCTCATGTTCCTCGACCGCAACGCCGATCGCGCCCAGCGCCTCGGCCATGACCGCGATGCGATCCGACTCCTTGACGCGCAGCTCATGAGCGCCGCGGGCGACCGTCCGGCCCTCGGCACAGGCGGCGGCCACGAACAGGACCGGATATTCGTCGATCATGCTGGGCGCCAGCTCCGGCGGCACCTCGATCCCGGTCAGCGGGGCGTGGCGGACGCGCAGGTCGGCAACCGATTCGCCGCCCACCTCGCGCAGGTCCACCGACTCGATATCGGCACCCATCATCCGCAGTGCGGTGACGAGCCCGGCGCGGGTCGGATTGAGGCAGACGTTGCGAATCAGGATGTCGGACCCCGGCACGATCGATGCGGCGACCATCCAGAAGCCCGCCGACGAGGGATCGCCGGGGACGGTAATCTGCTGCGGCTTCAACTCGGCCTCGCCGCGGATCGAGATGATCCGGCCGTCGGGACCTTCCTCGACGGTCAGTTCGGCGCCGAATCCCTTCAGCATCCGCTCGCTGTGATCGCGGGTCGGCACCGGCTCGATCACCCGCGTCACGCCCGGCGTGTTGAGGCCGGCCAGCAGGACGGCGGACTTGACCTGGGCCGAGGCGACAGGAAGGCGATATTCGATCGGCACGGCAGGGCAGAGGCCGCGGACCATCAGGGGCAGCCGGCCGCCGGGACTTGCGTTGAACTCGGCGCCCATCTGCGACAGCGGCTCGATCGCGCGCCCCATCGGGCGCGACGACAGCGATGCATCGCCGATGAAGGTCGCGGTGATCGGGTGGCTGGCAACCAGGCCCATCAGCAGGCGGGTCGAGGTGCCCGAATTGCCCATGTCGAGTGCCTGGGCAGGCTGCATCAGCCCGCCGACGCCGACGCCGTGCACGCGCCAGACGGCGTCCTCGCCGCGCTCGATCGTCGCGCCCATCGCCCGCATCGCGGCTGCGGTGGCCAGGACATCCTCGCCCTCCAGCAATCCCTCGATCCGGCTTTCGCCGACGGCGAGCGCGCCGAACATCAGCGAGCGGTGGCTGATCGACTTGTCCCCGGGGACGGTGACGGTTCCGCGCAGCGGTCCGCGCGCGGACAGGCTGAGGGGGCGGGGAGGGGTGGCAGACATGGCCGCGGCTTTGGCAGGGCGGTGATGGCAAGGCAAGGCGCGCGCGCCGCGATATTCGCCCGGTGCGGCGGGTCCGCCAGGGCCGCCGCCGGAGATCCGCGCCAAGCGGCTTTGACAGCGCCCTTGCGCTATGGCAATGCGCCCACCACTTTCCGGGACCTATCCCGAAATCCAGTCATTTTGAAAGGCAAGAGGCGACACATGGTGAAGCCGGAATGGGGCACGAAGCGTGGTTGCCCGAAGTGCGGAACGCGATTTTACGATCTGGGCAAGGACGACCCGGTTACGTGCATCAGCTGCGCCTTCACCTGGGAGCCCGAGCCCATCCTGAAGTCGAAGCAGCCGCTGCCGTTCGAGCAGGTCAAGGCCGACGAGAAGAAGACGGATGACGCCGATCTGGGCGACGATCTGGACATCGGCGCGGACGACGAAGAGCCGTCGGCCGACGACGACGTCGATCTGGGCGGCGACGACGACCTGGGCGTCGAGACCGTGAAGGACGAAGACGAGAATTGATGTGGATAATTGGCAAGCGGTGAAAAAGCCGCTTGCCAACCCGGCAAGGCCCTTCTAGAGGGCACGCCTTCCCGGGGTTTTGGGGCCGTAGCTCAGCTGGGAGAGCGTCGCAATGGCATTGCGAAGGTCAGGGGTTCGATCCCCCTCGGCTCCACCAAACCCCGCGAATTCCCGAGTGGAATTCGCCCTGAACGGGCAGATCCCGAACGCCTGAATCCGTTCCGATACCTTGGCGCTTCCCCAGGTTTTCCATCGCGATCAGACCCTGTGCGATCGCGCGCTACATTCAGCCCTGGCCCCCATCAGTCGGTGCGTTCCGGCATCGGGTCCTGTTCCTCGTCGCGAGGGTGCGTGAGGCCGATCGGATCGATCATGCGTACCGCGATGCGTGGTCACGTCCGGGTCCGATCCGGCAATGATCGGCCTCGGCGTTCATTTTTGCGGCAACGGCGGCTTCCCCGAATCCGACTTGCCGACAGAAAACCGTCGCCAAATCGGCCAATCTTCATGAAGATCACAAATTATGTGGTCGATTTATAAATAGAATTTGCCGGAATATTCGCATTTATTCGACGAGGATGCGGTTGTGGTCGCGCGAATATCTGTTCCATAATCGCTGGTATTCTTTGAATTCAGTTGGATTATTGAAACAATTTGGCATGCTCACCGGCGACTAAGCAAAGTCCTGTCGGGGGAGAGGGGCATGTCGAACAAGATCAGCCGCGCCGAATATCTCGAATCGCATCCCAATGCCTCGGCATGGGCCGAACTGGCGGACGCAACGAATGCGCAGATGCGGATCACGCCGGGTCCGGTCAAACTCGAAGAAGGAAGCTTCGCGGGCAAGCGCGCGCTTGTTCTGGGTGCGGGCGTGGGCGGACTGACGACGGCGTATGAGCTGCTGTTTCACCGCACCGGAATGCAGGTCACCGTCCTGGAGGCCCAGAATCGGACCGGCGGACGCTGTCTCTCGCTGCGGACGGGCGACACCCTTACCGAAGACGAGGACGACGCGCTGTTCGGATCGAAGCCGGGCGAGACGCAGGTCGTCCGGTTCGAGTGGCCGGTCGGGGACGCCGAGCCCTATCTGAATGCCGGTCCCGGACGCATTCCCTCGGCCCACAAGCGACTGCTCAATTACCTTCGCGAATTCGGCGTCGAGGTCGAGGTCTATGTGATGAACTCGATGTCGAACCTCGTCCACATGAACAAGGGACCGCTGAAGGACGCGCCTCGGGTCTATCGCCAGATCGACCACAATCTGCGCGGATGGCTGGCGCAGCTGGTTCACGATCATGCCGCCGAACTGCTCGATGCGCCCAGCCTTGCCATTCCCAAGGGCGATCAGGCGCGGCTGGCGGAGCAGTTCAGGTCGCTGATGATCAGCTTCGGCGAGTTGGACCAATATGGGCGCTACGCGCCGACACCGGGGACCGCGGGCTTCGAAAACGCAATTTCGCGCGCGGGCTTCGATGTGCTTCCGGGCGTGGCCGCCGGCGAGATCGCGACGGCGATCAAGCTTCAGGATCTGCTGGCTTCCGAATATTGGAAACAGACCCGCTTCTATCAGCCGGCCGATTTCCTCTGGCAGCAGACGATCTTCCAGCCCGTGGGCGGGATGGATCAGGTCCAGCGGGCGTTCGCCCGGAAAGTGGCGGAACTGGGCGGGACCATCCATCTCAACAGCCCGGTGACCTCGATCGAATGGGATGCGAAGCATCGCGAGTTCGTCGTCCAGGTCGCGAAGATCGGTACCGAGGAAACGATCGAATATCGGGCGGACTATTGTTTCTCGAACATCGCCATGCCGTTCCTCGAGAAGCTTCTGTCCGACGACCTGCGATCCGGCGGAGACAAGAGCGGATTCGAACTCCCGTTCAAGCAGGGGCTGGACGCGGTGTTCGCCGCACAGGCCAGGCCACGCCAGAACGAGAAGGGCGAGTATCAGGACAAGTTTCTGGCCGTGACCACCAAGGTGGGATGGCAGGGCGACCGGACGCTCTGGCAGGGCAAGCTGATCACGCACGATCACGAGAAGTCGCTGAAGCTCACCACGATGGTCGCGCCCGAAAGCGAGGAAGGCGTCGTGCCGATCTTCGGCGGCATCAGCTGGACATCGCACGACATCGTCCAGATCTGGTACCCCTCCACGGCCTATCACGATCGCAAGGGGGTGCTGACCGGCGCCTATAATTTCGGCCAGACCGCGTGCGACTGGGGCAGAAAGACGGTCGGTGAACGGCTCGACCTGGCGCGTCAGGGCGCTCGGCAATTCGGCAAGAAATTTGGAAACGGTCTGCACGACGGCGTGGCCATCGCCTGGCAGAACATGCCCTACATCAAGGGGGGATGGGCGTACTGGCAAGCGGTCGGCAACGACCAGGATGCGGCCCGGCACTTCAACAATCTCAGCCAAGGCACCGGCATTCACGATGCCAGGGGCAAGCTGTCCGACCCGATATTCTTCGTCGTCGGCGATCAGCTGTCCTCACTGCCCGGGTGGCAGGAGGGCGCGATCGCCGCGGCATTGAACGCCCTGACGCGCATGGCGCGGCCCGATCTGGAGATCCCGCATCTCGCGAAACTGCCGGATACGAGACTCCTGGTCGAAGGCATTTGATCCGAAATCCCTTTCAGAACGAGCGGAGAAGCAGCGATGGTGATCAGCAGAGCAACCCTTGCCGCCTTGAAGGACGGTGGCCGCGTCATCCAGGCAGCCAGTGAGGGGGACGAACTTCTCGGCCCGCTCGCGTTGCTGCCCGGCGTGTGGAAGAATGAAGGCGGGCTGGAAGGGCGGGGGTGGAACATGATCGCCCTGCCGTTCGAGACCCGTCCGGGCTCGGAGCTCGACTATCGGCTGCTCCTGAACCAGTATAATGAAACCCTCGTCTTCGACCTTGTCGACAAGGGCGTGCCCAATCGCGGGCTGACGGCATTGGGCGTTCAGGCCGACCAGTCCCTGGTGGCGCTGGATTACGAGCAGGTCACCGATCAGATCGCGACGGCGGATTTTCCGCGCAGCACCGTCCTCGGACCGACCCGTCCGCCGGGAAACACCATTCATCACGAGCCCGGGCTATGGCTCAACATGCTCGATCAGGTCACCGACGGGTTCGACATCGCCAGACTGGGAAGCGTGCCTCACGGCGACGCGCTGCTCGCCCTGGGCCGAAGCGTCCCGACAAGGGATGGGCCGCCCGACATTCCCGATATCATCGGCTTGCCCCTGAAGGTGGAACAGAATCTCGAGAATCCGTATCTCGCGCCGTACAAGCATTTTCACGATAATCTGTTCGAGGGGCTGTTCGACCCGGTTCACCCGGCCGAGCTGCTCAAGGCTGCCAACCAGGAGGTCGAGATCCTCCGCACCACGACGCTGGCGGTAGACACCGAGGTCGAGACCGGCGGGATCCACAACATCCCCTTCATCGTCAAGCAGGCGAACGCATCCGCACTTCGATCGACCTTCTGGATCCAGGAGCTTGCGGAAACCGACGACCTGGGCAGGCCGAAGCTCCGGCTCCAATATCTTCAGATCGTGATGCTCGATTTCGATTCGCGGACAAGCGGTCTGCCGGGCCGAATCACATGGCCGCATGTCTCGATCAACACGATGCACAAGGTCGAGGATGCGCCGCGAGAGAAAGTGCAACTGCTCGCGAGCCGTTGACGGCCGTCCATCGTTCCATGTGATCCCTGGCGGAGGCTTTGGTACCATCCGCCAGGGAAGCCAGGCTCGTTCAGGGAGCCTCGGGGGTCGTATAGGCGCCTTTCGCCGCATCATAGCGCCACACGCTGGCGTCGCTCGCCTTTGCGGCGCGGACCTTGCCGCCGGCGACGGGAAGCGTGCCGGTCAGATCGACCTTGATATCGGGCCATTGGCCGGTCTTCTGGCCGGTGAGAGTGAGACTGGCGCGGGTGACGAAGCAACTCCCGGGCGCCGACTCGCGATCGCAGCCCACATCATTGTCGGTGGCGCCGACGATATTGCCGCCGAACAGCCAGCGACCGGACTTGTCGGGTGCGGAGCGGAAGATCGCATGGGCGTGGAGCGTCTGCCCCTCGCCCGCGAGCATCCGGTTGGGATAGCCGACCAGCACGCCGTCGCTCAGCGGCTTGCTGAAATACTCGCCGGTATCATCCTCCATCGGCGGGTTGCCGGTCCGGCTGGCCGCATAGATTGCGCCGAAGTCGAGCTGGCGCGTCAGCAGCTGCCAGCTGCCGTTCTTCAGCTCATAGGTCACCTGCGACAGGCCCAGCTTGGTGTCGGGAGGAACGAAGTCCGGAAATCCCGCGGCCGGCTCCGCGGTGGCGATAGCGGTGTACCATTTGCGGCCGTCGACGATCGTGTCGAAGCTGATCCAGTAGGTGAGTCGCTTGTTGCCGACGACGCAGGATTTCTCCTGCGCCTGAGACTTGCACATCGCGGTCATCAGGTCGTCGTAGCGCGGCGGGTACGGATCGTGGCTCCGCTGCGCGATGGCGCTGCCGGGCATGGCCAGCATCGACAGGGCGGTGGCGAGATACAGGGTCTTCATGGTCATGCTCCTCAGCTCACCGAGTTCAGATAGTCGCGCCAGCCCTTCGCCCAATGGGCCCGATCCTGCACGGAGGCCGACTTGACCGAGCAGATCGACAGGCCCGGGCCGTCGCTGTCGGGCGCGAACGCCTCGCAACTCCAGGTCGCGGCGGGAAGCTGGCGCGGCCAGGAGGTCAGCACGCTGACGATGCGGTTGTCGTTGATGCCGACCATCATGTCGAAATCGTCATCCGCATTGGTTGCCGACCAGGAACAGAGACGCTCGAAACCGGGAAGCGGCCCATTGGGCGGCGCGCAGCTGTTCGTACCGCCGATCACGCCCAGAAACGCCTTTCCGCCCGGCGTCCCGACATCGAGATCCTTCGCCGCCAGCCGGCCGAGCGCGACGGTGCCCCGATCGGGTGTCGTCTGTGCCGACGCCGCCGCCAGTGTAGAGGCCGCCAGTGCGGCAATTGCCGCAAGTCGAATCGAGGTGCGAACCCCCGCACGAACCATGATACGCATACCGAACTGCCTTCCTCTGCTCGACCCGTTCCCGATCCGCCGTCCAGGCTCACCGCCAGGAGACGCCGGAACCATGCTCGAAGCCGGGAGCATGGCCGGACCGAACACCCGAGTCCAGCGGGAGTACCCATTAATTGATCAGTCGATAATTAGTTCCGCGGCGGAATTTGCGAGAGCCTCTTGTCGGGCACCAGGGGCGATCACCACGCAGTCAGGCACGTTAGTAATCGCTGCTCAATTATGGTCGACGGCGCGGCTTTCCTGTATTAACAGCTGGTTATGGGACGCCGATCGGATCACACCCGCCCCGAGATCGAGCAGATGCTGGTGGTCGAGGGGCACAAGCACCTGGCGGAAGTCGGGTTTGCCCGCTTCTCTGGCCGGGAAGTCGCGAAACGCATCGGTTATTCGATCGGTACGCTCTATAACGTGTTCGGCAGCTACGATAATTTCATCGTAGCGCTGAACACCCGCACGTTCCAGATCTGGGCCAAGGATCTGCGTCGCGCACTCGATGCCTGCGAAGGCGACAGGATCCGCTGCCTGGTCGAGAATTATTTCCGCTTCGCGCGCGAGAACCGCAATCTGTGGCTCGCGATCTACGACCATCACCTGCCGGTCGACTATGTCATGCCGGAGGAGCATGACTGGCTGCGCGGCGAGCTGACCCACATCGTCGTCCATGAAGTGACGGTCGCGCTGCCCGACTCGGCCGCTGCCAGGGCACCGAAGCTGGCCCGGTCGCTGGTCGCCACGGTTCACGGCCACTGCCTGTTCGACCTGAGCGGCAGCTTCACGCTGATGGGCGAGGACGAGCCGGTCGAGATGGCGCTGGGTCGGGTGCGCGATACGCTGGCGGCGGCGGTGGCCGACGCCAGCGATTGACCCGCACCCGATCCGCGCCTCTCAGGGGCGATACCGCTCCAGCCAGATCGTCCGCAGGATCGTCTGGTCGAGAATGCAGCTGCTGTAGTTGATCGCGGCCGCGGATCCGCCATCCTCGGCACCGGAATCGTCGCGGCACCCGGCGTCGCGCTGGACGATCCAGTCGCGCTGCAGCGCGCGCAGCGCGGTCTTCTGCGCCGGATTCAGCCGCCCCATGACCGCGCGGTAGGTCTGGTTCAGCTTCGCGTCCTGGCGCATATTCTCGGCACCGGTGCAGTCCATGATTCCCGCAGTCACGCCCTTCGCGGCATCGCCGCTGCTGATGCAGCGTTCAAAGGCGGGGGTGTAGCGTTTGTCGACCTCCGCACGGGACTGGCCGTGCACGGGAACGGCCGTTGCCGCCATCACCATCATCATGATCGAACTCGACACCGTCATATCATCTCCATTCCCGGACAACCGGGATCAACCATCGCCGCGCTAGAACGCGGCGCGACCCGTCCGGTGCCATGACCATCCTCGATAAACTGAACGGTGTCTATATATTCGTTGATGTGTGTCGGACGCTTTGATAGCAATCGCCCCGGCCGCGTATCCGGCCAAAAGGAGGCGACTGCATGCGTAAACTGATCCTCTTCGTGTCGGCGATGATGATATCATCGGCAGCGATTGCCGAAGTTCCCGGGGACGACCACCCGCTTCTGCCGCGCTATGAAGGTGCGGAGATTACCGGCTATCGCGCGCCGTCGCAGGACACCGTCCTGATTCCGACCGGCCGCGTCGGCGATGCCGAGGCCCCCCGGCTCTCCCGGCAGCTGGACGGCGTCGTGACCCATATCGATTATGCCGTGCGGCCCGCCCTCGCGACGGCCCAGGTCGGCAGCTATTACGCCAATCTGCTCCGCGCCGCGGGCTTCGAGACGATCTTCTCGTGCGTCGGCGAAGCGGCATGCGGCGGCGGGATGGGCGCGCTGATCTTCAATTCGGGCAAGGTCGCGCCGGTCGGACTGGCCGACGGCCTGTTCGGCGATCGCATGCGCGTCATCGTCGCGCGGCGCGACGCCGACTGGGTCCTGATCCACATCTATGAAGGCCCGGACCGCACGACCATCTACGAGACCGTGGTCGAGAACGCTGCCTGACCGACGCAACGGCCGCGCCGGGCGGTTGCCCGGCGCGGCCCGATGTCACGTACAGCTGACGTCATATCCCGCGACGGGGCGGTCGCCTTCGCCAACGGTGGTCACGCTCAGCGTGCCCGCCGCACCGCCATAGGTGAAGCGGCAGAAGCCGAAGCCGGTACCCGAGCAATCATCGACTTCGGTCACCCCGTTCGCGACCAGTTCGCCGACGGCACCCGAATCCTCTCCTGATGCCTCGCGTTCGCCGGGCGTCCAGCCGTGCCTCGCCAGCCTGGCGCGCGCGGTCGCGATCGGGACGCCGTACAGATTGGGGACCTCTGCCTTGCCGCCGCACACGGCGTCCTTTTCCGCCATCGGGATGGCCGCGATCGTCCCGGTCGCGTCGGCGACCAGATCGGCGAAAGGCTGGGACAGGAAATCGCCGTCCCACAGGCGCAGCCGGTCGTCGCCAAGCGTCTCGATCCGGGCGAGGGATCGTGGTGAGCCGGGCTTCATCCATGCCAGCGCGGCAAGCTTACCGTCCTTAAAAAGGGCGACATTCCCCTTGCCGAGCAGGCACGATCCGCTGGTGCCCCGTTCGAACGAGCCGACGAAGCTGACCGCCTGATAGTCGCCGACCTTCGCCTCTCCGGTCACGCCCCAGCCGCGCTCGGCGACCTCTCGCCCGGCCGCGGTCTTGGGATCCGACAGCAGGTGAGCGCAGTCGTCTCGCGCCCCGGCTTCGGCAGGCGCCTTGGGCAGGTCGCCGCTCGCCGAGATCATCAGGCCCGAAATCTTGCTGGTCAGACGCGGTGCCTCCTTGCCGCCGGAGGCGGGGGAGGGTGCAGGCGATGGTTGGGCGACGGCGTTGCCGGCTTCGGGTGTGGGTGACGAGCATCCTGCGAGGATGGTGAGGGTCGCCGCGACGCAAGGCGTGAGGATGTAGCGCATGGTTGCTCCGGTCATCGATGAGAAGTTAGGCCGCAGCCGGTGGTTGAAATGCCCTGGGGCAAGCCATCGTCGGGATTTTCCAAAAACGATCCGTACCGGCTTCCACTCTCGGATTGATACTGCCGCACATCGCTGCGCCAACTATTGAACAGTGTCAATAATCGCATGGCCGTCGATGTCCGGAGCCGGGGTCAGGCACGCGAGGCGGGTGCGTGTCGCCATGCCGTGGCAGCGCTGACCGTATCCTGGTCGAGATGGAGATAGGCGGGATCGAACCCGGCAATGGCGGCGAGGGCGGCCCAGTCCGAAATCTCGACGCGGCGATTGCCGATCGCGACGAATCCGGTCGAGCGAAGATCCTGGAGCGTCCGGTTGACATGGACCGGGGTCAGCCCGAGCGCATCGGCGAGGTGGGACTGGGTCGCCTCGAACGCGAACCGGTCGCGCTTGGCGACCCCGGCATGTTCCAGCCGGGTGCCGATCTCGCACAGCAGGTGCGCCATGCGCGCCTTGGCATCCAGCCTGCCCATATTGGCCATCCACACCGACTGGATCGATGCATCGACGACGCAATCGCGCCAGAAGGCCTCGACGATCGCGGGGTAGCGCTTGGCGATGCGACGCAGATCGTCATGGGGAATGCGCAGCACCACGACGTTGGACAATGCCTGGAGCGCACCATCCGCACGCGGGACCACGACCGAATGCAGGTCGCACATATCGCCGGCGACATACATTGCGGTGATCTGGCGCCGACCATCCACCATCTGGACGAAGCGGCCCAGCATGCCGTCCACCACCAGACAGGATTGCTCGACCAGTTCGCCGGGAGAGACGATATCGGCATTGCCCCGGGCGCGCTGGATCGTCGCGGGCAAGGCCAGCAGCGCCGCCGCCTCGTCATCGCTCAGGGGTGACCGCCGCGAGACGCGGGAGATGAACCTGTCCAGAGCTTCCGAGGTCGAGACCGTCAACCGCTGCATGCCGAGCCGCCCTTCATTGCGTTTGTCGGGCGATATCGCCGGTCACGGGCACCCGGCATATCGGCGCCCGATTCGGTCATCGTTTCACGGGTTGAAACATCGCAACGATATCCCGGCATTCCCCTTGAATGCTTTCAACCGATGAAGGTTGCGCAGGCTGCGCCCGCCCGCCCGTGTGAGGGCGGCGTTCGATCAGGATGCAGCGCGCAGGTCGCGGAACCGCACGAGGCGGCCGGCATCCTCATCCCACAGGACCAGCCCCACCGATCGGACGCTTTGCGCGATCGTCATGCGGTTCACGTCGGTCAGATGCGGCACGTTGCGAAGGACCTTCGACAGCCGGTAGAAGGGGATTGCACTGCACAGGTGGTGAATGTGGTGGACGCCGATATTGGCGGTGAACCAGCGCAGGACCGGCGGAAGCACATAGTGCGAGCTGCCCATCAACGCCGCCTCATGGAAATTCCAGCCCGGCCCGGCCTGCCAATAGGCATCCTCGAACTGATGCTGGATGTAGAACAGCCACACCCCGACCGAGGCGGCGATCAGCGTGATCGGAAGCTGGATCATCAGGAACGGGCCGATCCCGATCACCCAGGCGAGCCCGATCCACAGCAGCGCGGCCGCCAGGTTCGTGCCCATCGTGCTGATCCAGGGCTGCCAGCCCGCGCGCATCAATCCCACCGGCACGCGGTGCTGCAGCAGGAAGACATAGGCGGGGCCCAGCCCGAACAGGACGATCGGGCTGCGATAGAACCGATATCCCAGCTTCCCCCAGAAACCGAGCGCCGCATATTCGCGCACCGTCAGGGTCGCGACATCGCCGATGCCGCGCTTGTCGAGATTGCCGGTGCCGGCGTGATGCATCGAATGGGTGCGGCGCCAGTAATGATAGGGCGTCAGGGTCAGGACGCCGATGACGCGGCCGGTCCAGTCATTCGCCCGTCGTCCGCGAAAGAACGAGCCGTGGCCGCAATCATGCTGGACGAGGAACAGGCGCAGCAGGAACCCGGCAGCGGGCACTGCCAGCGCCAGCGTGATCAGATAATGCAGGTCGAGCGACAGCCACATCAGCACCCACAACACTGCCAGCGGCACGGCGCTGACGATCAGTTCGAACATCCCACGACCGGTATCGGCGCCGCGAAAGGCAGCGACGTCGCGGGCGATGGTCTTGAAATCGAGAGCAGGGCGGGCGGGCAGGGTGGCGGTAATCGAGGCGGAAGTCATTGAGGTGGCGGGTGCCTTGCTCTGGAAGGGAACAGGGAAAGGATGTCGGAACCCTTCGGTTCGCGATCGGGCCTGTAGCCGATTTATACGAAAGCTGTGACGGAAAGATGCCACCTGCGAACGATGACGAAGATTTAACCCGGGCTGGCCGGATTGGTTGCCTCGCTCTAGGCAGTTTGGTGGAACTGCGCGGATCATCGGGTGTCGAACAAGCTGGAACAGGCCAATCGCGATCTGCAAGCCGCGCGCGACCTGCGCAGCGGCGGCATGACCTATCGCGAAATCCGTCGTCGCCTTGGCCTGACCGTCAGCCAGCTGGGCCGGATCCGGCGCGCGCTCAAGCGCGAGCGTGCCGGACTCACCCGCCTGCGCTCGACGGAGGGCGCGAGCAGCCGGGACCTGCCGATCAGCCGGTCGACCCTGCCATCCGGCCTGCGCAGCCTGCTGGGCGCTGCCGGCATTCGCACGCTCGGGGATCTGGCGGACCGGTTCGACGAGCGCGGCATTGCCGGGCTGAACGTCATCGCCGGGGTCGGGCCGCATCGTGCGCGGCTGATGACCGACCTGCTCGCGCGCTATGACCTGTGGCCGGGCAGCGCGGACCTTCGCGCCGAAGTCGAGCGGCTGTTCCCCGAATTCGCCGAACTCGTGCCGGGCAGTGGACCTGCGGACCGCGACGCTCACGACGAGGATTGAGGATTATCTGCGCTTCCGGCCGGTTCCGCGCGTCATCGGATCGGGCTTGGGCGGCGGTTTCCAGCCCGGCGGCGGCGTCATGCGCTGCTGGCTCGTGCCCAGGCCCATCGCGCCCGGCTGTTGCCGCACCAGCCCCGTCGTATCGGCAGCGCCCGCATCCTCGCTCGATGCGCCGCCGCGGATCAGGTTGATCCGGTCGCGCAGCTCGCGCGCGCGTTCGAAGTCCATCGCCTCGGCGGCGTCCTCCATCTGTTTCTGAAGATCGGCGATCGACTCGGGCATGGGTCCTCAACGTCATATCGTGCCCAAGGCTCCGCTGGCTGGCGTCAGCCGCGATAGCGCGTTTCCAGCAGGTCCAGTTCGCGCGTCAGCTTCTGCGCGATGCTGCTGCCGACCCGCCGTTCGAGCGCCAGGCTGCGAAGGGCGGCGCGCTCGGCCTTCAGCCCGACAAGGCGCAGGTCGCGCTCCAGCCTATCCTGCAATCGCGCCTCGGCCGAAGCCTTGGCCCCCTGGCTGCGGCTCTCGATCCGGTCCCGGTACAGGTCCATGATGCGGCTGCCGGCGGCGGCATAGAAGTCCGCATCGCCGCGCTGCTCGGCCAGGTCGTGCTGGGCGCGTTCGATCGCACGGATCGCCGCCTCGGCAGTCGCGACGCGGGCCATGTCCTCTTCGGCCTGTCGCGAGGGTTCGGCGGGCATGGTGAGCCCCTTCAGCAGGATCGGCAGCGCGATGCTGGCGATCAGCAGCGACAGGATGATCACGCCGGCGGCGAGGAAGATCGCCAGGTCGCGGGCAGGGAAGGGACTGCCATCGTCCAGCACCAGCGGCAGGGTGAGCACACCCGCCAGCGTGATCGCGCCGCGAACGCCGGCGAAGGACATGGCGGCGATCAGCCGCCAGTTCGGGCTGTGCAGCGGCTGCGCATCTGCCTGGCCGCGCTTGCGCAGCAGGGTGAGCCGCAGCGACACCCACACCCAGGCGAAGCGCAGCGCCGCCAGGCCCAGCACGATCGCGACGATGTAGATGGCGAGCCAGCCGGTGCCGTGATGGCCGGTCACCCGGACCGTTTCCGCGGCGCCGGCGAGGATGCCGGGAAGCTGCTCGCCCAGCAGCACGAAGATGATGCCGTTCAGCGTGAACTGGATCGTGTCCCAGACCGAGTTGCGGCGCATCCGCGTGCTCGCCATCGCCTGGCGGGAGATTTCGGCGAAGGTCATCGTCACGCCGGCCGCCACCGCGGCGAGGATGCCGGAGGCGTGGAGGTGCTCGGCGATCAGATAGGACCCGAACGGGATCAGCAGGCTGACCAGGATCTGCGATCCCGATTCCTCGCCGAAGCGCTTCGACACCCAGGCCTTGGCGCGCGTCGCGACCAGCGTCACGGCGATGCCGACGACGATGCCGATTCCGGCGACCCACAGGAAATTGAGTGCCGCCTGCGATGCGGAGAAGGTGCCGGTGAGCGCGGCTGCGACGGCGAAGCGCAGGCACACCAGTCCCGACGCATCGTTGAGCAGCGACTCGCCCTCCAGGATGTGCATCATCCGGCGCGGGATCGGTACGCGCGCGGCGATCGCCGATACCGCGATCGGATCGGTCGGGGAGACGACGGCGGCAAGCGCGAAGGCGACCGCCAGCGGCATCGCCGGGATCATCCAGTGGATGAAGAAGCCCATGCCGATCACCGTCAGCAACACCAGGCCGAGCGCGAGCTCGAACACGGTGGACATATCCTTGAGCAGCTCGTCCTTCGGAATGCGCCACCCGTCGAGGAACAGCAGCGGCGGCAGGAAGAGGAACAGGAAGAGCTCGGGATCGAGGTCGACCTTGTGCTCGGTCGACAGGCCGATCGCCGCCCCCAGCGCGATCTGCACCAATGGCGTCGGTAACGAGACCGGCAGCATCCTCGACACCGCACCGCTGACGACGACGGCGAGGAGCAGGAACAGGACGATGGAGACGGTTTCCACGTCGGATCTCCGCGCTGAGGGAAGGGGAGGGTCCCGTTAACCGGGCCATCGCCGCGGATTCAACCCGCAATCGCGCCTTTCTTTCGGAACGAGACGGGATTTCCCGTCCGGTTTTTCGCGGCTCGGGCGCAGGCGTATGCGCCAGGCGGTTCGTCGCAAGCGCGCGGTTTCGCCCCTTTCAACCGGGCCGCTTGTGCCTATCTCCCGCGGGCAAGCTGAGGATCGATCATGCGGCGTGGCCCAACGACAATCGCGCCCGAAGTCATCGACTGTATCGAGCACGGCAGAAGCCCGAGCTTCGACGAGATGATGCGCGTCGCCGATCACATCCGCGGGGATGTCCGCGGCGGTACTTCGGCCTTCTCCTGGGGGGTTGCGATCGACGATCGGTCGCATCTGCTGCTGTGCCTCAAGGCGGCCCATGCCGCGCTGATCGGCGATGTTTGACAGGCACTTGCTGCAACCAATGACGCGTTAGGGAATTGGTTTCCCGTCGCCGGCTCGCGACGCGGAGACCCATCGATGACCGACATCCGGGCGAGCATCGCCTACCGATTGCATCCGCTTCACGGCATATTGCTCGCATTCCCGGTCGCGGGGTTCAGCGGGGCGCTGGCGTCCGACATCACCTATCTGAACACCGCCGAGATCCAGTGGACCAATTTTTCGCAGTGGCTGATCACCGGCGCCCTGCTGTTTGGCGCTCCGGTCCTGCTCTGGGCGTTGATCGCGTTCGTCAGGCATCGTCGTGACAGGTTGAAGGGCGCCAGGCTCTTCTACTTCGGGGCGGTCCTGCTGATGTGGATTGCCGGGCTGGTGAACGCGTTCCAGCACAGCCGTGACGGCTGGAGTTCGGTCGGCACCTTCGGCCTGGTCCTGTCGGTGATCTCGACCCTGCTCGCGCTGGCAGCCGCGTGGGTCGCGTTCAGCCTTGCCGGCCGCACGGAGGTGGCGCGATGATCCGCCGCGGCCTGCTCGCCCTCTCCCTGCCACTTGCGCTCGCCGCCTGCGGCGGAAGCGAGGCGATCGATCAATATGGTCCCGACCCCAAGCTGCCGGCACGCGATGAAACGCTGATCCCGCCAATGAAGATCGCCCGGCCCGCCGGCTGGGAAGGGGCATTGCCGACGGTGCCGCAGGGGTTCACCATCGCCCCGATCGCCACCGACCTGAAGATCCCGCGACAGATGCTGGTGCTGCCCAATGGCGACATCCTGGTCGCCGAAGGCTCAGGCGGCA
This sequence comes from Sphingomonas rustica, assembly GCF_039652585.1. Lineage (NCBI taxonomy): Bacteria > Pseudomonadati > Pseudomonadota > Alphaproteobacteria > Sphingomonadales > Sphingomonadaceae > Sphingomonas > Sphingomonas rustica. The sequence continues at coordinate 200,245 of NZ_JBDIZK010000003.1, forward strand.
ATGCGCCGAAGCTGCGTCCGAAGGACGTGATCGCCGGCTATATCAAGAGCCTGGGCAAGAGCGGAGTGAAGGGCGGCGACCGGATCACCCTGCTGCGCGATGCCAATGGTGACGGGAAACCCGACCTGCGCACGATCTTCATCGACAAGCTGAACGCGCCCTATGGCCTCGCCTATGCTGAGGGCAATCTCTACGTCGCGACGCAGGACGCGCTGCTGCAGTTCCCCTATCGCGACGGGCAGGTCCGGATCACGACGCCGGGCGTCGAGGTCACGAAGCTGCCCTCGCGCATCAATCACCACTGGACCAAGTCGCTGACCGCGAGCGCCGATGGAACGAAACTCTATGTCGGCATCGGATCGAACAGCAATATCGGCGAGCGCGGGCTGGAGGTCGAGGAAGATCGCGCGGTGATCTGGGAAGTCGATCGGTTGACCGGGTCGCACCGCACCCATGTGAGCGGCATCCGCAATCCGACCGCGCTGGCGATCAACCCCGAGAACAACGCGCTGTGGGCCGCTGTGAACGAGCGCGACGAACTCGGCGCGCATCTGGTGCCCGACTATATCACCGAGGTCCGTCGCGGCGCCTTCTATGGATGGCCGTACAGCTATTGGGGCGGAAATATCGACCCGCGCGTGCGGCCGCAGCGACCCGACCTGGTGCGCACCGCGGTCCGGCCGGATTATGCGCTCGACTCCCATGTCGCGCCGCTCGGCATCAGCTTCGTGACCGGCGGCGGGTTCGGGCCGTCGTTCGCCCAGGGCGCATTCGTCGGCGAGCACGGCAGCTGGAATCGGCAGGACCTGGCCGGATACAAGGTGATCTGGGTGCCCTTCGCCGGCGGCAAGCCTGCGGGCAAGCCGGTCGATTTCGTCACGGGCTTCATCGACGGCAACGGGCGGGCGCGGGGACGGCCGGTCGGCGTGACCTATGATGCGCGTACCCGCGCGCTCCTGATCGCGGACGACCTTTCCAACACGGTCTGGCGCGTCGCGCCGGCCGCACGCTGACGCTATCCGGGAAGGACGACATTCGTGGCACTCAAGGCACAGCCGATCAATTGCACGCTCAAGCGCAGCAGCGGCGAGACCAGTTCGACCGACCGGATGATCAAGCTGATCACGGCCGAACTTCGCGAGAAAGGCGTCGAGATCGCACCGACGATCCGCATCGCCGATCATGACGTGCTGCCGGGCGTGACGTCGGATGAGGGCGAGGGCGACGCCTGGCCTGCGCTGCGCGAGCAGATCCTGGCGGCCGACATCCTGATCTTCGGCACGCCGGTGTGGATGGGACAGGCGTCGAGCGTCGCCAAGCGCGTGCTCGAGCGGATGGATGCCTTCATCAGCGAAACCGACGAGGCCGGGCGGATGCCGAGCTATTCGAAGGTCGCGGTTGCGGCGATCGTCGGCAATGAGGATGGCGCGCATTTCATTTCGGCCCAGCTGTTCCAGGCGCTGAACGATGTCGGCTATACGGTTCCCGCTGTCGCCGCCTGTTACTGGGTCGGCGAGGCGATGGGGTCGGTCGATTTCAAGGATCTCGACGAGACACCGGAAAAGGTCGCGAAAACCGCGAAGATGGTGGCAGGCAATGCCGCCCATCTCGCCGATTTGCTGAAGGCCGAGCCCTATCCGGGCTGACGCGGCAGGTCGTCCGGACGGTTGATGTTGGCGAGCGGCTCGCGCAGCGATGTCGCTACCGCGTCGGCGATCCGGGCAAATCGGCGCATGGACCGGTCGTCGCTGCTGGACAGGTGGTCGGCCAGCGCGTCCGCCAGCCGCGTGGGCCAGAGACCGATCACCGGCAGTTCCGCGACATAGGCAGCGGGGCCGGCCGACCGGAGCTGATCGAGCAGGTCGTAGGACAGCCCCGGCGCATCGCACGGCACGCTCAGCACCGCATCGTAACCGCCATCGGCGCCATGACGCAGCGCCGCGCAGAGCCCGCCAAGCGGTCCCAGGTCGGGCGCCGGATGGTCGGGAAGACAGATCGCACCGGGATGCTCGCGTCCGCAGACCACCCAGGCCTCCACCTGCGGTCGCAACGCGGCGATCGAATGATCGATCAGCGCGCGACCGTCCAGCAGCGCAAGCGCCTTGTCGCTGCCGAACCGGCGCGAGCGCCCGCCGGCGAGGACAGCGCCCAGCACCTTCATTCCGCCGGCCTCAGCAGCGCATCCGACCGGGCGAGCGTGCGCAGGGCAAGCCCAGCCGCGCGGGCACGCTCGAGCGCCAGATGCGTCGGGGCCGAGATCGTCGCGAGCATCGGGCAACCCGACAGCACCGCCTTCTCGACCAGTTCGAACGAGCAGCGCGACGATAGCAAGGCGAAGCCGCCGCCCCAGTCCAGACGATCGCGCAGCATCGCGCCGATCAGCTTGTCGAACGCATTGTGGCGCCCGACATCCTCGCGCACCAGTCGGATGTCGCCCTCGATCGAGCAGGCGGTGGCGGCATGCACGGCCCGCGTCGCGATGTTGAGCGGTTGCCGCTCGCCCAGCGCGTCGAGCGCGCGGAACACGGCGGCGTCCGATCCGCGCCACCGATCGCGCAGTTCGGGCAGCGGCCGCAAGGCCTGTTCGATGCTCTCGATCCCGCACAGGCCGCAGGAGGAGTCCGTGGTGCGATGCCGGACCCGGTCGGCGATGCGGTCGGAAACGCGACGATCCAGCGTAAGCCGGACGATCGAGCCGCCTGCGACCTCATGGACCTCGGCGTCGGCGATATCCGAGGCACCATCGATCAGCCGTTCGGTCAGCGCGAAGCCATAGGCGAGATCGATCAGATCCTCCGGCGTCGCCATCAGCACGGCATAGCCCAGCCCGTTGCACTCGATCGCGACCGGCATTTCGCATGCAATCGCCCGCTCGACCGGCTCGATGCTCCGGTCGCGCGCGATGCGGTCGAACGGCCGGGGCAGCGCGGCGGTCAGGCGGTGATCCGTACCGGAACCGACTTCGCCGCCGGAACATGGCTTTCCTCGGCATGATGTTCGACCGGCATCAGCACATTCGCCTCGGGATAATAGGCGCCCAGGCAGCCGCGCGGGATATCATAGGGCGTGACGATCAGCCCGTCGCGCCGCCGCACGATGCCGTCCCCGGCATCGCTTTCCAGCGCGACGATCTGGCCTTCGGTCAGTCCGGTCTCGGTCATGTCCGCGCGGTTGATGAACAGCACGTCGCGCGTACCCTTCACGCCGCGGAACCGGTCGTGATAGCCATAGACGGTCGTGTTGAACTGGTCGTTCGATCGCAGCGTCATCAGCCGGTAGCGACCCTCGGCATCGGTGAAGCCGGTGGCGTTCAGGCCGGTCGGCGCGAAGAACTCCGCCTTGCCGCTGGGCGTCTGCCAGATCCGCTCGGAGGCCTTGTTCCCCTTCCAGAAGCCGCCCGGCGTGAACAGCCGCTTGTTGAAATCCTTGAAGAACGCCGGATAGGTCGCCTCGATCGCGTCGCGGATACGGCTATAGTCCGCCACCCAGCTGTCCCAGTCCACCCGCGGGTTGGGCGGCAGGATCCGCTTGGCCAGCTCGGCGACGATGCGCGGTTCGGACAGGAGGTGCGGGCTGGCCGGCGTGGCGTTGCCGCGCGATCCGTGGATGCAGCTGCTCGAATCCTCGACCGACACCGCCTGTGGCCCGCTGGCCTGCACATCCTGCTCGATCCGGCCGAGGCAGGGGAGCAGATAGGTGACCTTGCCCGCGAACAGGTGATTGCGGTTGAGCTTGGTGGCGATCTGGACCGAAAGGTCCAGCTTCGGCCAAGCGGCTTCCATCGCGCCGGTTTCGGGAACCGCGCGCAGGAAATTTCCTCCCAGTCCGATGACCGCCTTGACCGATCCGTCGATGACCCCGCGACAGGTCTCGACCGTGTCCAGCCCCTTTTCCGTCGGCGGATCGAAGCCGTAGAGCTCCTTAAGCTTCTCGACCGGCGCCAGTTCGGTCTTTTCGGTAATTCCGACGGTACGCTGTCCCTGGACGTTGGAGTGACCGCGCACCGGCGTGGGGCCGGCGCCCGGCTTGCCGATATTGCCGCGCATCAACAGCAGATTGACGACCATGCGGACATTCTCGACGCCCTTCACATGCTGGGTCAGACCCATGCCGTAGATCGCCATCACCGCCTTGGACCTGGCATAGACGCGCGCCGCATCCTCCAGCGCCGATTTCGCCAGACCGGTCTCGCGCTCGATATCGGCCCAGTCGCGGGCGCGTACCGTCTCCGCAAAGGCGATGAAGTCGTGGGTATGCTGCTCGATGAAGTCGTGGTCGAGTATCTGCGCGCCGCCCGACTCCAGCGCGGCATCGTCCCATTCGATCAGGAATTTTGCGATGCCGGTGATCGCGGCGATATCGCCCCCCGCCTTCACCTGGTGATACTGGGTCGAGATCGCGGTCTCGCCGCCCGTCAGCATCTCGATCGGGTTCTGCGGATCGGTGAAGCGTTCGAGCCCGCGTTCCTTGAGCGGGTTGAAGGTGATGATCTCGACGCCGCGCTTTCGCGCCGAGCGAAGGTCGTGAAGCATCCGCGGCGCGTTGGACCCGACATTCTGGCCGAAGAAGAAGATCGCGTCGCATTTCTTGAAATCGTCGAGCCGGGTGGTGCCGACCGGCACGCCGATCGCCGACTTCAGTCCGACCGACGTGGATTCGTGGCACATGTTCGAGCTGTCGGGCAGGTTCTGGTTGCCGAACATCCGGGCCATCAGCCCGTACATGTACGACGCCTCCAGGCTGGTCCGTCCGGACGAGTAGAAGGCGACCGACTTCGGATCCAGCGGGCGCAGCGCCGTGCCGATCGCGTCGAACGCCTCTTCCCAGCTGCATGCGAGATAGCGGTCGCTCGCTGCGTCGTAGCGCAGCGGATGGGTCAGCCGGCCATGCTGCTCCAGCTCATAGTCGCTCCAGCCGCGCAATTCGGTCAGCGTGTGCTGTTCGAAGAATTCGGGCGTCGTGCGCAGCGAAGTGAGTTCCCACGCCGTCGCCTTGGCGCCCTCCTCGCAGAATTCGGCAGGATGGTGATCGGCGGGCTTGGGCCAGGCACAGCTGACGCAGGCGAAGCCCTTCGGCTTGTTCTGCCGGGCCAGCTGGCGGATCGCATCGGGCGACACGCGCTCGCGCGGCAGGATCTCGGCCACCGAACGCATCGATCCCCAGCCGCCTGCCGGTCCCTCGAACGGCTTGATCTCCGGCTTGTCGGAACGCTGCTTGCTCATGCTCTTACCCGTCTCTGTTATGCCTGGCGCACCCGGCTCGATCCTCGCCGTTACGGAACGGGTGCGCAAGCGATTGGTTCAGGCAGGCGAACGACAAGGAACGCCCGAGATGAACCCGCCCGTCCGCTATGCCGCTGATGTCGAACAGCCCGAACCGGACGAAGCGGAAACGATCGAGGCGCTGAAAGAGCAGTTCGGCAAGATCCTTGAGATCACCTCGAAGGCGTATGGACATGCCGTCCGTTCGGTCCATGCCAAGGGGCACGGCCTTGTCCGCGGCGTCTTTCGCATTGCCGACGACCTGCCGCCCGAACTGGCACAGGGGCTGTTCGCCGCACCCGGATGCCATGACGCGATCCTGCGCTTCTCGACCAACGCCGGCGATATCCTCGACGATGCGATCCGCCTGCCGCGCGGTGTCGCGCTGAAGGTGATCGGGGTCGAGGGCGAGCGCCTGCCCGGCCACGAAGGCGACCGCACCCAGGACTTCGTCATGGTCAACGGCCCCGTTTTCGCCGCCGCGACGCCGAAGAAATTCCTCGGCAATCTCAAGCTGCTCGCCGCGACCACCGAAAAGGCGGAAGGGGCCAAGAAGCTGCTCTCGTCGGTGCTGCGCGCGTTCGAGGCCGGACTGGAAGCGGTCGGTACCCGTTCGACGACGCTTACCGCCCTGGGCGGCGCGAAGCCGGTGCATCCCCTGGGCGCGACCTATTTCAGCCAGACGGCGTTCCGCTATGGCGACCATATCGCGAAGTTCCAGCTCGTCCCGGTTCACGGCGTCACCGACCTCACCGACGAGACGATCGATGCGCGCGGCCATCCTGACGCGATCCGCGAAGCGATGAACGAGGCACTGCGCGAACGGCGGGGCGTCTGGGAATTGCGCGCCCAGCTCTGCACCGATCTCGAAGCCATGCCCGTCGAGGACCCGACCGTCCTTTGGGATGAAGAGCTCAGCCCATTCCGCACCGTGGCCACGCTGACGATCGAACCGCAAACCGCCTGGGACGGCGAGAACAGCGTGCATATCGAGGACACGCTGTCCTTCAGCCCCTGGCACGCGCTGGCCGCGCATCGGCCGCTGGGCGGCATCAACCGCGTGCGCAAGGATGCCTATGCGTTCTCGTCCGGTTATCGCGCCCGCTTCAATGGGTGCCCGATCCACGAACCTGCGGCGATCGAGGACGTTGCGGTCTGACCCGACGGAACCGCCGCGGCGCGGTGGAATGACTGGCACGCTGGTGCTGGTACTCGTCCTGTGGTCGCGTGCTGGATTCAGGGGGCGGTTCGGTCCCGCGTCGGCGGTCGCGCTATTCAGCGGCTAAGTCGACTGGTCCCGTTGTCAGGCGGCTTCGGTTTCGGCTACCGCGACCTCCACCTTGTCGATCCGGCTGGCGAGCACCGACTTGACGGTGAAGTGGAGCCCGTCGCGCTCCAGCGTCTCGCCGACATCGGGCATGCGGCCGAACTCGAACAGCAGATAGCCACCCAGCGTCCCGTACCTGCCGGAGACGGCGAGGGGCGGTTGGCCCAGCGCTTCGGTGACGTCGCCCAGCGGGACGGTCGCGTCCGCCTCGATCGTCCGGTCGTCGATTCGTTCGCACGCGGCCAGATCCTCGTCCTCGGCAAGGTCGCCGGCGATCGCCGCGAAGATGTCGGTCGTGCTTACCACCCCTTCGATATTGCCATAGCCGTCGGCCACCACCGCAAACCGTTCGCCGGTTTCGCGGAAGATGTCGGTCAGGCGAAGTGCGGAGATCGCCTCAGAGACGATCAGCGGCCGTTCGGCGAGCGCCGCCAGCGCCGCGTCGCCGCGCATCAGCGAGGGCAGGATCAGGCGGGTTTCGGCCACGCCGATGAAGTCGTCGATCTGGCCGCGGGCGAGCAGCACGCGGGTGCGGCCACTCTCGATCAGGCGCGACAGGCTTTCCTGGGGATCGGCCTCGACATCGATCCAGAAGATGTCGGGGCGGGCGGTCATCACTGCGCTGACCGGAAGATCGGCCAGCGCGATGACGCCGTGGATCATCTCGCGCTCGGCGGGCTGGAAGGCGCTGTCCTCCTCGTGCGGCGCGTCGCGCTCGCCGCCCGTCGCATTGCCGTTCTCGGCAAGCTTCGCCCTCGGGGTGAGCAGACGATAGATGCTGTCGGCGGCGCGCTGGCGCAGCGGGACGAGGTCGAGCGCGCGGCGCCGGTTGCGGCTGCTGATCTGGTTGAACGCCTCGATCAGGATCGAAAAGCCGATCGCGGCATAGAGATAGCCCTTGGGCAGATGGAAGCCGAAGCCTTCGGCGACCAGGCTGAAACCGATCAGCAGCAGGAAGCTGAGGCACAGGATGATCACCGTGGGGTGGCGTCCGACGAATGCGGTCAGCGGCTTGCTGGCGATGATCATGATCGTCATCGCGACGATGACCGCGACCATCATCACCCATAGATGCTCCACCATGCCGACGGCGGTGATGATCGAATCGAGCGAGAAGACCGCATCGAGCGCCAGGATCTGGACGATGACGACCCAGAAAGCGGCATGTGCGCCCCCGGTCGCGCCATGATCGTCATTGCCCTCGAGCCGTTCGTGGATCTCCATCGTCGCCTTGACCAGCAGGAAGACGCCACCGCCCGCCAGGATGATGTCGCGCCACGAAAAGTCCCAGCCGGCCACCGAGACGACCGGTGCGGTAAGCCCCACGATCCAGGCGATGCTGGCCAGCAGCACCAGCCGCATCACCAGCGCCAGCGACAGGCCCAGCAGCCGGGCACGATCGCGCTGATGCGGCGGCAGCTTGTCCGCCAGAATCGCGATGAACACGAGATTGTCGATGCCGAGCACCACTTCGAGCACGATGAGCGTGAGCAGACCCACCCATATTGAGGGGTCGAGCAGCGTCTCCATGGTCGATCAGTCTCCGAAAGCGCGCAGCTGGGGCAGGGGGATCATCGCCGGCGCGACTTGCGTCGCTTGCGATGGCCATCGCTGCCCAGCACGCGCGAGGTGATGGTCATCGCGATGAACGTCAGCAGCACCACGCCGACGCCGAGGCCGATCAGATGTGCCTCGGTGATATGGGCCGCCGGCCCGATGCTTTTGGCGGCGAGGATGCCGGGCAGGAACATCACCGGGACCCACAGGATTGCCGAAAGGATATTGGCGATCTGGAACGGCCGTTTCGACATTTCCACGACGCCCGCGACCAGCGGTACGGTGGCGCGGATAGGACCCAGGAAGCGGCCGAGGAACACGGCCAGGAAGCCGTATTTGCGGAAGAACAGCCGGGTGCGGGCAACCATCGGGCGATGCTTGTTCAGCGGCCAGCGATGATAGACCGACGGGCCGATCCGGCGTCCGATCCAGTAGGAAATCCAGTCGCCCAGGATCGCGCCGCCGACCGCCCACAGGATGATGGGAACGGGGTCCAGCGTGCCGGTGCCGACCAGCCCGCCGATCGCCAGCATGACCGCGGTCGCGGGAATGAAGATGCCGATGATCGCAAGCGATTCACCGAAGGACAGCAGTCCGACGATCGGTCCGGCCCACATGCCGTGAACGCTGAGAAAGGCGGTCGCGCGGGCGACGATCTCTTCCATCGATCAGCCCTCCCGAGCCGGGCGCGGGGGATTGGCGGCGCTTGGTTGCGTGAGGCGCGCCGGGCGCGTGCGGATTGATCGGTCGTGGCGTCGCATGAAAGGGTGGTGCAACCATGGGGCAGGGGGGCGGGGGCGTCCACCCCCATTGCGATCATGATCGCCCATAATCGACCGTCGAACCGAACGTTCCGTCTCTTATTTCATGGGGAGTTGTGTTCGCGGAGAATCTGGTCATATCTTCGCAAGATAAAGAATGAACATGGGAGGATGCATGACGCGGTCGAACCTGACCCTGGTGCTTGTGCTGGTCGTTTTTGCCTGGCTTTGCGCGTTCCTGACTCAGTATCTCGATCTAGGGGCAATGATCGGCGTGAAGAACGCCCTGCTGTCGACTTCGATCGTGCTGATCGGCGCCGTTGGACTGGTGGGCGGCATCATCCTGTCGCGCGGTCGCAACCCCGCCTGACATTTCCATCCCGACGTGACGAACCGCCCGATGTCCGTGGGACACCGGGCGGCACTTCGTCCGTGAACGGGGATCAGCCGGCGGCGGTAACCGTGCCGGTCATCCCGTTCGGGGACAGGATCTCGATCCAGTAATCGTCCGGGTCGGTGATGAAGGCGATGCCCTTCATCTTGCCGTCCTGAGGCCGCTTCCGGAACGGGACGCCCAGCGTCTCGAAGCGCGCGCACGCCGCGTCCACGTCGGGCACGCTGATGCCCAGATGGCCGAAGCCGCGCGGATCGTCGTTACCGCTGTGATAGCCGGCAAAGTCCGGATCGCTTTCGGTGCCCCAGTTGTGGGTCAGTTCCAGTGTGGTTTCCCGCGCGAAGATGAAGCGGGCGCGCTCCGCCGGATCCTGCGGGATCTGCTCTCCATCGGCCAGATAGGCGAGGAAGTAGAGCGAGAAGCGCATCTCCTCGAAATCCAGCTGCTGAAGCAGCGTCATGCCCAGCACGTCGCGGTAGAAGGCGAGCGACGCGATCGGATCGCGAACGCGCAGCATCGTCTGGTTGAGAACGAAACCTTCGGTGCCGGATGGGCGGGGCATGACGCTTGCTCCTGATGGGATGGCTGGCCTCAACGCCTCAGGCGAGGGTCAGGCCCACATCGATATTGCCGCGCGTGGCGTTCGAATAGGGGCAAACCTGGTGCGCGGCATCGACCAGCTGCCGTGCTTCCTCGCGGTCCAGGCCCGGCAGGTCGACGCTCAGATCGACCGTCAGGCCGAAGCCGCCAGCGTCGCGCGGGCCGATGCCGACGGTCGCGGTGACGTGGGTGTCGGCCGGGATCTTCACCTTCTTCTGCGCGCCGACCGCCTTGAGCGCACCGAGGAAGCAGGCCGAATAGCCGGCGGCAAACAGCTGTTCCGGATTGGCGCCGTCGCCGCCCGCGCCGCCCAGCTCGCGCGGCGTGCTCAGCTTGACCTCGAACGAGCCGTCCTCGGTACGCGCCTGGCCATCGCGGCCTCCGGTTGCGGTTGCGGTGGTGCGATATTTGACATCGACGGACATAGCGTGGCCTTTCATATCTCGTTCGCGAAAATCATTATCGCGATAAAGGAAAGATAGGTTCTCGGTAAGGGAATGTCCAGACTGATAATTTATCGCGATAACGATTATATGGTCGCTGCAACCCGGGATCGATCCGGGTCATGGAGATGCCCGATGCCTGCCGCCCTTCCGCTCGACGACCAGCTCTGCTTCTCGCTCTACTCGGCGTCGATGGCGATCACGCGGGCGTACAAGCCGATGCTCGACGAGCTGGGCATCACCTATCCCCAATATCTGGTGCTTCACGCGCTGTGGGAGCAGGACGCCCGCACCATCGGCCAGATCGCCGAGCGGCTGGCGCTGGAGTCGAGCACCATCACGCCCCTGGTGAAGCGGCTGGAAATCGCTTCGCTGGTGACGCGGACGCGCAATCCGCAGGACGAGCGGCAGGTCAAGGTTCGCCTGACGCCGGCGGGTCGGGACATGCGCGAGCGTTGCGGCTGTCTGGGCGAAGCGTTGATGACGCGCAGCGGACTGGGCGTGTCGCAACTGGCGGCGCTCAATGAAGCGGTCCAGGATCTGCGCGAGTCGCTCGCGAGGCCCGGGATCAGCGACGCAGCGGCCTGATCGCGGCAAGGTCGTTGCGCATCGTCGTCGCCGCAACCCCGCCTTCGCCCATCGCGTGGCTGATCTGGTCGAGCCCGAGGACCACGTCGCCTGCCGCATAGAGCCCGGCAACACTGGTCCGCTGGTGCGAGTCGACTCGCAGGCAGCCCTCCTCGGTCGAGGCTGCGCCGAGCTGCTGGGCAAGTTCCGAACGCATCGTCGAGCCGAGCGCCGGGTAGACACTCGCGAACTCGAAGGCGTGTTCCGGGGTGTCGACCCGCATGAGATCTCCCGAAATCGACAGCCGCGGCGGACCGTCGGCAATCGCGATGCCGGCGTCGGCCATGTCGGCACGTTGCGCGTCCGACAGTTCGTGGGGGCCTTCCGGTGCGATGAGCGTCAGATTGGCGGTATAGCTGCGCAGGAAACGTGCCTCGCGGATGCCCCGCTCGCCCGTCCCGATGATCCCCACCGGTTGATCGGTGACCTCATAGCCGTCGCAGACCGGACAATAGCGCAACAGGCCGCGCGCCAGTGCCTCGTCATGCAGGTCGTCGGGCATGGTCGGTCGGATGTTGATCACGCCGGTCGCCAGCAGCACGCTGCGGGCGCGCACCGCGAAGCCGGCCGTGTCTGCCAGGAAGCCGTCGCCATCCTGCCGAAGCGTCTCGACCACTCCGCTTTCGATCAGGGTGCGGTGGTGCAGCGCCTGTTCGCGCATGCGGGCGATCAGATCGGTGCCGGCAATGCCGCCCGGATAGCCGGCATGATTATGCGTTCGCGGGATCATCGCGGCGCGGCTGTTGCCTTCGTCGATCACCAGCACGCTCAGGTGGAACCGCGACAGGTAGATGGCCGCCGTCAGACCGGCAGGACCCCCGCCGACCACCAGGCAATCAAAGTGTCGTATCGTCATGACGCGACAACATCGCGCGCGCTGGGCCGTTCCCCAGGCCCATGATATGGGGGCTCTGATCGATTTTCCTGCTCGGCCTGAGCGAGTTTAGTGATTTCTGCGATCAGCCGGCTCGGGTTAGTCTTTGCGCGCAGACAATCACCAGAGAGAGGATATCGGCATGGACGCGAAGACCAGCGGAGACCCGTTGAGTTGCCCGGTCAAGGAGCCCGCTGCGCTGCGGAAGCTGCTGGGACGGACCAATCGGGACTGGTGGCCCAACCAGCTGTCGATCGAGATCCTTCAGCAGAACGGGCTGTCGGGCAATCCGATGGGCGACGATTTCGACTATGCCGAGGCGTTCAAGTCGCTCGACTATGATGCGGTCAAGCGCGACCTGACGGCGCTGATGACCGACAGCCAGCCCTGGTGGCCGGCCGACTATGGTCATTACGGTCCCTTTTTCATTCGCATGGCTTGGCACAGCGCCGGCACCTATCGCACCGGCGACGGCCGGGGCGGGGCCTCTTCGGGATCGCAGCGCTTCGCGCCGCTCAATTCCTGGCCCGACAACGCCAATCTCGACAAGGCGCGCCGGCTGCTATGGCCCATCAAGCAGAAATACGGGTCGAAGCTGTCCTGGGCCGACCTGATGATCCTGACCGGCAACGTCGCGATCGAGTCGATGGGCGGTCCGGTGTTCGGCTTCGGCGGCGGCCGCGCCGACGTGTTCGAGCCCGAGAAGGACATCTACTGGGGCACCGAGGAGGAATGGCTGGGCCAGACCCGTATCGATGACGAGGCGGGCCGCGCGCTGGAAAACCCGCTGGCCGCGATCCAGATGGGCCTCATCTACGTCAATCCCGAAGGTCCCGGCGGCAATCCCGACGCGGCCCAGTCGGCACGCGACATTCGTGAGACCTTCGCCCGGATGGGCATGAACGACGAGGAGACCGTCGCGCTGACCGCGGGCGGCCATACCTTCGGCAAGGCGCACGGTGCCGGCGATGCCAACAAGGTCGGCTCCGATCCCGAAGGGGCGGACATCGCCCAGCAGGGCCTGGGCTGGCAGAGTGGGCATGAGTCCGGTTTTGCCGACCACACCATCACCAGCGGCATCGAAGGCGCGTGGACGCCGACCCCGATCACCTGGGACATGAGCTATTTCCACATGCTGCTGGACTATGAGTATGAGCTGGTCCGCAGCCCCGCCGGCGCCAAGCAGTGGCAGCCGGTCGGCCAGAAGCAGGAGGATCTTGCACCGGGTGCGCACAGCCCCGACCGCCGCCTGCCGACGATGATGACCACTGCCGACATGGCGATGAAGGTCGATCCGAAATATCGCGAGATCTCCGAGCGGTTCCGCAACAATCCGGACCAGTTCGCCGACGCCTTCGCCCGCGCCTGGTTCAAGCTGTGCCACCGCGACATGGGTCCCAAGGCGCGCTATCTCGGCCCGGAAGTGCCGCAGGAGGATCTGATCTGGCAGGATCCGATTCCGCCGGCCGACCATGCCGCGATCGGCGCGGACGACGTCGCTGCGCTGAAGACCAGGATCGCCGACTCCGGCCTCAGCGTTGCCGATCTGGTGCGCACCGCCTGGGCATCCGCCTCGACCTATCGCCAGTCGGACCATCGCGGCGGCGCCAATGGCGCGCGCATCCGCCTGGCGCCGCAAAAGGACTGGGAAGTCAACGAGCCCGCAAAGCTGGCAAAGGTGCTCGAGGTCTATGAGGGCATCAAGCGCGACTTCGACGGATCGGCGGCCGGCGGCAAGAAGGTCAGCATCGCCGACCTGATCGTGCTGGGCGGCAGCGTCGGCATCGAGAAGGCGGCGCGCGACGCCGGTCAGGCGATCGACGTGCCGTTCACCCCGGGCCGCACCGACGCCTCGGCCGAGCAGACCGATGCGGCGAGCTTCGACGTGCTCGAACCCAAGGCCGACGGCTTCCGCAACTATCTCCAGGTCCGCTACAGCGTGCCGACCGAGGAACTGCTGATCGACCGTGCGCAGTTGCTCGGCCTCAGCGCGCCGGAGATGACGGTGCTGGTCGGTGGCCTGCGCGTGCTGGGCATCAATCATGGTGAGACGAACGACGGGGTGCTCACCGACCGGCCCGGCCAGTTGACCAACGACTTCTTCGTCAACCTGCTCGACATGGGCACGGCGTGGAAGGAAGTCGACGAGACCGGTGACGAGCAGTTTACCGGCACCTGCCGCAGGTCCAACGAGCAGAAATGGACTGCGACGCGCACCGACCTGGTCTTCGGCTCGAACTCGCAGTTGCGGGCGTTGTCCGAAGTCTATGCCTCGGCCGATGCCGGGGAGAAGTTCGTCCGCGAATTCGTCGCGGCCTGGACCAAGGTGATGAACGCGGATCGCTTCGACCTGGCCTGAGCCAGGCGCGGCGACGCGCCGTACGAGAGAAACAGGGCAGTCGCGGTGGTGTCGCCGCGGCTGCCAACGGCGCGAATGACGGGAGAGGAGCCCATGCATCGCGCCGATGTCGATCTGCTCGACTGCAACCGGACCTATTGGGTGCCGATCGTTATCGCGCCCTGCAGCGATTGGGCGGCAGCGCCCGGATGCCATCCCGGCGACCGCTTCCTGGTCGACCGCCATACCCTGCGCGCCCAGCGCGACGAGATTTCCGCCTTCGCAACCAGGCTCAGCTGCCTCTCCTGGATCATGCGCCACCGCGTCGAACTCAACCGCGCGCTCCCCCGCGCCACCGTCTGCGCGGTGCGGCTGGACCGGTGGTTGCTGGGGCTGGAGTAGCCCAAGTCAGCCGCACTTGAGCGCGGGTCGGGGGAAGGCCAGACATGGCGGGCATGAAAGGGAGCGAAACCATGGCAGTCTCAGGTTCCAGCGCGGGCAGCGAGCCGAAGCTTCTCTCCGGCGGCAACCCGCAAATCCCCAAGGGTGATGGCGACGCCCCCGTCCAGGCGTACATCGCCGCCATGCCGGGTTGGAAACGCGACGCCGGGCGCCAGCTCGATGCGCTGGTCGAGCGGATCGTGCCCGATGTGCGCAAGGCGGTGAAGTGGAACTCGCCGCTCTATGGGGTGGAAGGGCAGGGCTTCTTTCTGGGCGTCCATTGCTTCACCCGCTACATCAAGATCTCGTTCTTCCGCGGCGCGGCGCTCGATCCCCAGCCGCCGGTCGGCTCGAAAGACCCGAACGCCCGATATGTCCATCTCCAGGAAGGCGATCCGGTAGACCAGCCGCAGCTGGCCGACTGGATCCGCCAGGCGGCGGCAATCCCCAGCTGGCAGCCTAATCGGGCACCAGCCTGAACCGCGGCCCCTCATAGCTGCGCACGGCATTGCCGCGTTCCAGCGCGTGGTTGCGCTCCCACAGGCTGCGCTTGCCGTCCGCCGCGCCGCGCTCCTGCCGCTCGACGAACATCAGCTGCAGCTTCAGCCGGGCGATCCGGCGATTGGCGTGTTGCGACCGCTGGTCCTGCGAGGTGGTTGTCAGCCCGGTCGGCAGATGGGTGGCGCGCACCGCGCTGTCGGTCTTGTTGACATGCTGGCCACCCGGCCCCGACGCGCGCATCGCCTGGTAGCGGATATCGCCGTCGCGCAGATCCGGCACCGCCTCGGGCGGCGGAACGCGCGAGACACCGGCGAACCAGTTGCGCCTCTTGTGCAGCGGCCGGAACGGGCTGGTCCCGATCCAGCGGATCGAGCCGCACCGCGCCGCGGCAAACGCCTCGGCGCCGCTGCCGGAGACGCGCAGCAGCAGCGACGGAACCGGCCCCTCGACCGGTTCGACCGGCACACAGGCCAATCCCGCCGCCTCCGCTTCGCGCAGGAAGACGCGAGCCAGCTGCGCCACCACCCACTCGCACTCGCGCGGACCCTGGCCGGCACCGACATGGAGGATGATCTCCGCCATCGCATCGCCGCTCATGACCGGCGTACCTTGTAGGTCAGCAGCGGGCGCAGCGTCGCCACCGGATCGACCAGCCCGGCCTCCACCAGGTCGCGTACGACGCGGTGGATGTCCTTGTAAGCTTGGGGCGCCTCCTCGAAGATCAGGTCGCGATCCTCGCAGATCACGCGCCCGCCCAGCGGCGTGCGCTCCAGCGCCGCCGCGGTCACCCGGCGGCCCAGCTTGCCCTTCGTCTCGCTGCGGCTCCACTTGCGGCCCGCCCCGTGCGCAAGCGAGGCGAGCGCGATATCGCCGGCCTCGCTGCGCGGCCGCACGACATAGGTCAGGTCGCCGCGCGATCCCGGCACCACGACCAGCCCCTTGTCCGCCGGTGCCGCACCCTTGCGATGCAGCCAGCCGCCACGATGCGGCGTGACGCTGTTGTGGCAGATGTCGAGCAGTCGCGTTCCGGCCATGCCCAGTCGATCGAGGAAGCGATGGGCGATCACCTGACGGTTGAGCACGGCCCAGGCCATCGCCTGGTCATGCTCGGCCAGATAGGCGGCTCCCTCGGCGCCGTCCGCCAGCAGCGCCGACGACCCGCCGGCCATGCGTGCATGCCGGTCGAGGATCGCCTGGCCCAGCCCGCGCGACCCGCTATGCACCATCAGCAGCACCCGGTCGGTGGCGAGGCCCGAGGCATCGAACCCCGCCTCGTCAAGCACCGCCTCGACCCGCAGCAGCTCGGCGAAGTGATTGCCGCCGCCGATCGTGCCCAGCGCCTCGCCCATCAGGTCCGCCGGCAGGCCGGCATCGCCCAGCGCCGCGGCGGCATCGCCCGACCAGCGTCCCTCCAGCCCGTGCAGCTTGCGCTCCGCGGCGTCGGCGCGGAATTTGCGCAGCGGCAGGTCACCCTGCCACAGCGCTATCCCGCACCCGATGTCGCTGCCCACCAGTGGCGGATGGACATGGCCGGGCGACCAGAAGGCAGCGCCGACCGCGATGCCGCGCCCGGCATGGAGATCGGGCAGGCCCACGACCCGCTCGATCCCCTCCAGCACGGCGCTGTGATGCAGCTGGTCGATCGCCGACTGCTCGATCCAGCTGCCGGACGAGGCGATGATGTGAATGTCCGCGCTCATGACCGCGCCTCCCCGATGAGAGGAAGCTCGTTCGTTGTTTCGATAAGAACAGCCGCGGCGTCGGGCGCGCGGCCAGAGATCAGGCGATGAGAATCGCCCGTACAGAAAGTGCCCATGCAACAGGGTCCCGAAGTTCATGGAATGAAATGCTATCGATGGTCGAGCGAACGGTTCGCATGATGCACTCCTTTCCTGTCGGGTGTTGATCGGGAGGCGCGCCAATAGCCGCAGTGGCGCTGCGGTGCAAGTCGGTGTTGGTCAGGCGTCGGCGCGCTCGCGCAGCGCATCGCCGACCAGGCCGAAAAAGGCGCGACCCTCGGGACGCTGGGCATAATTCCACTCGGGGTGCCACTGGACTGCCAGCACCGGTGCGCCGCAGGGGCGGGCGGAGAATGCCTCGACCAGCGAATCCCCGGGCGAGATCGCCTCGGTCGACAGCCCCGATCCCAGACGGTCGATGCCCTGATGATGGACCGAATTCACGCGGATGTCGCTGCTGCCGATCGAGGCATGCAACAGCCCGCCCTCGACCAGCGCGACATCATGGTCATGGTCGAACAGCGCCTCGAACGGCACCCCGTCGCGCTCGCCCAGGTGATGGCTGCCCGCAGGAAGCTCGGCGGTGAGGGTGCCGCCGAACAGGACGTTGAGCTCCTGCAGCCCGCGACAGATGCCGAACACCGGCCGGCCCGCCTCGATCATATGCGCCGCCAGCGCCAGGGCGACGGTATCGCGCTGGTGATCGAGCGCGCTCTCGCAGGCCTCGCGCGCACCGCCATAATGCGCTGCGGCGACGTTCGAGCGCGATCCGGTCAGAAGCAGCCCGTCGAGCCGGTCGGCAAGCGCGACTGCATCCAGCGCGTCGGCGAGTGCCGGCACCAGCAGCACGCTGGCACCCGACACGCGCGACAGCGGCTCGATGAACCGGCTGGCGACCGCCTGGATGGGCCGCTCATGCACCTCGTTGCAGCACAGCACGCCGACCACCGGTTTGCGCGGCGGGCGCGGACCGGCGGCTGCGTGCGCCGGGCGCGGGAGGAAGAACGGCGCGGTCACGTCGTCTGGCCCGCCAGTTGCCGGGTCAGGCCTTCCGCGACGTCCTCCTGCAGGCGGATCGCGCCCGGCTGGACGACCACCGTCCCGGCCGGCACGTCCTCGAGCAGCCAGACATTGCCGCCGATCGTCGCCCCGCGGCCGATCCGCACCCGGCCGAGGATCGTCGCGCCAGCATAGACGACGACATCGTCCTCCACCACCGGATGCCGCGCAAAGCGCTCGCGCGGGGTGAGGGTGCTCAGGCCCAGCGGGCTGCGCGCGCCCAGCGTGACATGCTGGTACAGGCGCACATTGCGGCCGATGATCGCGGTCTCGCCGATGACGACGCCGGTGCCATGGTCGATGAAGAAGGACGGGCCGATCGTCGCGCCCGGATGGATGTCGATCCCGGTCCGGGCATTGGCCAGTTCGGAGATGACCCGCGCCACGATCACCGCGCCCAGCGCGTGAAGCGGATGCGCCAGCCGGTGGTGCAGCACCGCAAGCGCGCCGGGATAGCTGATCAGGATCTCGTCGACGCTGCGCGCTGCGGGATCGCCGATGAACGCCGCCTCGACATCGCTGTCGACCAGCGTGCGGACCTCGGCCAGCGCGGCGGCGAAGTGGCGCACGATCGTGTCGGCCTGGTCGGGATCGAAGGCCTGGCGCGATTCCGCCTGCCAATAGTCGAGCTCGCTTGCGACCTGCTCGCGCAGGATCGCCAGCGCCGCGCCGATCTCAGCGGCGACGAAGTCATCCTCGCGCGCCGCGCCGCCACGAAAGCCGCCCAGCCGCACCGGGAACAGCGCGGCGGACAGATGCTCGACCACCCTGGCCAGTTCGGCGGGCGCGGGGAAGCGCGACACCCCGTGCAGGCCCGACTGGCGCTGCCGCCAGGCGGTGCGCGCGCCATTCAGCGCGCTCACCGCCTCGGCGATCTCGTCGGCAAAGGCCGACCCGGTCGGCGATGCGCTCACGGCTGGTCCGCCTCGGGCTGGCGCACCGTGCGCAGATAGGGGGTGTGCTCGGTCCAGCCCTCGGGAAACAGCGCCTTGGCCTGCTCCGCATCGACGCTTGGCAGGATGATGACGTCGTCGCCCTGTTTCCAGTCGGCCGGGGTCGCGACCTTGTGCGCATCGGTCAGCTGAAGGCTGTCGATCGCGCGCAGGATCTCGTCGAAATTGCGTCCGGTCGAGGCGGGATAGGTCAGGATCAGGCGTACCCGCCTGGCCGGGTCGATGACGAATACGCTGCGCACCGTCGCGGTGTCCGACGCATTGGGGTGGATCAGTCCGAGCAGGCCCGAAATGCGGCGGTCGACATCGGCGATCAGCGGATAGTTGAGCGCCGATCCCTGGGTCCGCTCGATATCGGCCGCCCATTGCAGGTGACGATCAACCGGATCCACTGAGAGGCCGATCACCTTGACGCCGCGCCGGTCGAACTCGGGCTTCAGTCGCGCGACGGTACCCAGCTCGGTGGTGCACACCGGCGTGAAGTCGCGCGGATGCGAGAACAGCACGACCCAGTTGCGGCCGGCCCATTGGTAGAAGTTGAGCGGTCCCTCGGTCGATTCCTGGGTGAAGTCGGGGACGGTATCGAAAAGCCTGAGCGACATGGGGGATCTCCGATTGGAGGGGTTTCAGGCCGGTACGGGAGCGCCGTCCGCCCCCTGGCGGAAGCGGTCCAGATCGAGGATGCCCGCGCGGCGGGCGACGATTGTGGGGACCAGTGCCTGTCCGGCGACGTTCACCGCGGTACGGCCCATGTCGAGGATCGGGTCGATCGCCAGCAACAGGCCGACGCCCTGCAACGGCAGGCCCAGCGTGGACAGGGTGAGCGTGAGCATCACCGTCGCTCCGGTCAGCCCGGCGGTCGCTGCCGAACCGATGACCGACACGAAGGCGATCAGCACATAGTCGGACAGGTGCAGCGGAACCCCGAAGAATTGCGCGACGAAGATCGCCGAGATGGCGGGGTAGATGGCGGCGCAACCGTCCATCTTGGTCGTGGCGCCCAGCGGCACCGCAAAGGCGGCATAGGCGGCGGGCACGCCCAGCGCGCGTTCGGTCACTTCCTCGGTCACCGGCAGCGTGCCGACCGACGAACGCGATACGAAGCCGAGCTGGATCGCCGGCCATGCCGAGGCGAAGAAGCGCGTCGGCGACAGGCCGTGCAGCGCGAGCAGGGTCGGGTAGATCAGGAACAGCACCAGCGCGAGGCCGAGATAGATTGCCCCGGCAAAGCTGCCCAGCGCCGACAGCGCGTCCCAGCCATAGCGGATCACCGCATCGCCGATCAGCCCGGCGGTGCCGATGGGGGTCAGCGCGATCACCCAGCGCAGCAGCCGGCGCATCACCATCAGTGCGGAGGCGTTGAACGACAGGAAGCCTTCGCCCGCCGGCCCGATCCGGACCGCCGCCGCCCCGACCGCGATGGCCGCGACGATGATCTGCAGCACGTTGAACCCGATCGTCGTGCGCGCGGCGCCATCGGCCAGACTGGTGGAAGCAGTGATGCCCAGGAAATTGGCGGGGACCAGCCCCTTGAGGAAATCGAGCCAGGATCCGGTCGTCCCGGGCGCGGCGGCACTGGCCGCGTCCACTCCGGAATGAAGGCCGGGCTGGATCGCCAGGCCGAGTGCGATGCCGATCGCCACCGCGATCAGCGCGGTGATCGCGAACCAGACCAGTGTCTGCACGACCAGCTTCGCCGCATTTTCCAGATCGCGCAGCGCGGCAATCGACGCGACGATCGCGGTGAAGACCAGCGGCGGCACCAGTGCCTTGAGCAGCTGGACGAAGATCTGCCCCAGCGTGTGAAGCCCTTCCCCCAGCGCCGCGGCGAAGACGGGTGCATCGGGCGCAATCAGGCGAGCGACAAGGCCGAGGGCGAGGCCGACCGTCATGCCGATCAGCACCTGCACGCCGAAGCTCGGCCAGCGATGCTGGCGAGACGGTCCGCCGGATGCGGCTCGGGATGGGGCGGGATCGACGCGGCTTGCCATACTCAACTACTCTGGAGGAGCGGGCGGGGAGAGGATCCGCCCGCTCCAGGGTCAAAGGTGCGGGAAGCTGCGACACCGCACCGCGAAGCCCGAGCGCGGCTTCCCACGGCCAAGAGGTAAGGGCCCGACCGGTCGGCATGCGAACAAGAAAATCTTTCAATGCCCATCGCGCAGATGGGAATTTCGTTTCGGAGACGCTTCGAAGGGCGTCTAGCGCGTCAGGCCGACCATCATCAGCGCGCTGATCGCGAGGATTGTCGAGCCCGTCGCCAAAGCGACCAGGCCGGCGCCGATGAATGGTGCAACCGCCGCCGTGCCGACCGCCGCGGTCATCAGGATGGCGAGGATCACCAGTGCGGAGGCGCGGGCATCGTCTCCGTTCGCCGCCAGGATCGCGGCGTGAAACCCTGGCGCCCCGCGAATCCCGAGCCCCAGATTGATGAGCGTGAAGGCGGGAATGACGACCGCCAGGCTGGCCCCGCCCACAAGCGCATAGACCAGCATCGCGGCCGCCCCCATGACGGCGAACATCGTCCCCGTCACGATGACCGGCATCTCGCCGAACCGCTGGACCAGATGGCCGGTGCTGTTGGCGGCAACCGCGAACAGGGTGATGCCGCACACCTGCATCAGCACGAACGCGCCCAGGCCGAGCCCCAGGCTGTTGGTGAATACCGTCGGCGCGCCGAACACGAATACCAGCAGCGCACCCAGCGTGAAGGCGTAGCCCAGCGCATGACCGATAAAGCGCCGGTTGTGCAGCAACTGCGCATAGCTGCCCGACCCGACCGGGCGCACCACCACCGGAAGCAGGTCGCGTCGCCACAGGATGATGGCCGCCAGCATCAGCGCGAGCGCGGCGATGGTGTCGAACGACGCGCGCCATCCCCAGATCGACAGCAGCCACGCGCCCAGTATCGGTGCGGCGGCGGGCGCCAGCGCCTCGATGCTCCCCAGCGCACCCAGCGCACGCACGGCGCGATCATCGCCATACAGCGCCCGGATCATCCCCGGTGCGAAGACGGCGGCCGCCGCGCCCGAGGCGCCCTGGACGAACCGAAGCGCGATCAGCGCGTCGAGGCCGGGAGCGAAGGTGCACAGAAACGAGACAAGCCCATAGGAAGCGAGCGAGCCGATCATCAGCCTGCGATGGTCGATCCGGGCGCCGATCTCCCCGAAGAACAGCAGCCCGATCGCCGCGCCTGCGGTAAAGGCGGCCAGCACCAGCTGGGCCCGCTCCGCAGTTCCGCCCAGCATGGCGGGCAGCGACGGGATCGCCGGCAACACCAGATCGGTGCCGGCGATCCCGATCGCGGTGCCGGCCGCGACCAGCAGGAACGCGGCATGAGTCGAGGCACGGGGGCGAGTCATTGCAGCGCGTCTAGCGGCTCGACGGGGCCTGCCGAACGGATAATTTATCCATGGCGGCCCGCCTTGCCCGGGCCTATCCCGCGGCGATGTCCATCCAGCTCATCTGCCTCGATGCCGACGACACGCTCTGGCATAACATGCGCCACTTCGCAGTGGCCGAGCATGCCTTTCTCGACATGATCGCGCCCTTTGCCGAGGCCGGGATCGCCCGCGCTACGCTCGAGACGACCGAGATCCGCAACCTGGCGCATTACGGCTATGGGGCAAAGAGCTTCACCCTGTCGATGATCGAGACCGCGATCGAGCTGGGCGGCGACGCGCTGCCGGTCGACGCGTTTCGCAAGATCCTGGCGGCGGGGCGCGACCTGCTGGCGCATCCGGTCGAGCTGCTCGACGGGGTGGAAGACACGATCCGGGCCCTGGTTGAACGCGGCGACCTGGTGCTGGTGACCAAGGGCGACCTGCTGCACCAGGAAGCCAAGCTGGCGGCATCGGGACTGGGCGAGCATTTCGCCTCGGTCGAGATCGTCAGCGACAAGCGGCCGGAGACCTTTCGCACCCTGTTCCAGCGTCGCGGGATCGACCCGTCGTGTGCGATCATGGCCGGCGACTCGCTGCGATCGGATATCGTCCCGGCGCTCGAGGCCGGCGCCTGGGCTGCCTTCGTGCCGCACGACCTGGCCTGGAGCCACGAGCGCGCAGAGGAGCCCGCACATCACCCGCGCTACCACCGCCTGTCCAAATTCTCGCAACTGCCCGCTCTGATCGACGAGATCGCCTAAGTCCCCCTTCCGCTTGCGGGAGGGGCTAGGGGAGGGCCTGTCCTCAGACAGCATCGCCCCGTGACAAGCCCTCCCGCGAGCGGGACGAAAGAGCCGTTAAAGCGTCTCCACCAGCCGCACGGCAGACCCGTCCGACAGCGTCATCCGCGTCCACCGGCACCGGCTCGGCCGGATCGGCACGATCCGCGAGCGGTTGCATCCCGTCTCGAACTCGATCGGCGCCGGGCAGGGGTCGTCGTACCAGCCCGCAGCGGGCAACGCCGCCTCGACCGCGATCAGCTCGGGCGGCGAGAAGCGCCACAGCGATCGCCCGATCAGCCCGGCCGCATCGACCCCGAACGACGCCGCACGTGCGGGCGAGAAGGCGAGCAGCCGGTGGCTGGTGTCGCAGACAAGATGCACCGCGCGGCGGCTTTCGCGTACCAGCATCGCCAGCGCGGCGTCGGCGGCGGAATCGGGCCGGGCTGCGACCAGCGCCAGCAATCGTCGCGCCTCGCCCGGATCGATCGGCTGGCCTCCCGCTTCCCAGCGCGAGACGGTGGACTGTGCCACGCCCAGCCGCTCGGCGGCTGCCGCCTGCTTCACCCGATTGATGACCCGCCAGCGCCGCAGCGCCGCCGCCAGCGCGGCGCCGTTCAGCGGGCCGAGATCGGTCGGGCGCGCGGTGGTCGTCATGCCCTTCTTTCTAGCGTCGATCGGGGCCGGCGGGGAAGGGGCTTGGCACCGGGCGGGTGGTTCGCGCATGCTGTCTCAGGACCCGATCAGGAGACGAGACATGACCGATTTGGCCGAATTCCCGGTGACGCATCGCTGGCCGCCGCAGCATCCCGATCGGATCCAGCTCTATTCGCTGGGTACGCCCAACGGGGTGAAGCCGCTGTTCCTGCTGGAGGAGGCGGGGCTTCCCTATGAAGCGCACAAGATCGACTTTGGCCAGCAGGATCAGAAGACGCCGGAGTTCCTCTCGCTGAATCCCAATGGCAAGATCCCGGCGCTGCTCGATCCAAATGGTCCGGAAGGGCGTCCCTTTGCGCTGTTCGAATCCGGCGCGATGCTGATCTACCTCGCGGACAAGGTCGGCCGCTTCATCCCGCAGACGCCGGAGGCGCGCTGGCACTGCATCCAGTGGGTCATGTTCCAGATGGGCGGCGTGGGGCCGATGTTCGGGCAGCTCGGCTTCTTCAACAAGTTCGACGGCAAGTCGTACGAGGACAAGCGGCCGCTCCAGCGTTACGTGACCGAGAGCAAGCGGCTGCTCCGGGTGATGGATGCAGCGCTCGATGGTCCCGACTGGTTTGTCGGCGACGACTACAGCATCGCCGACATGTCGATGCTCGGCTGGGTCCGCAACCTGATCACCTTCTACGAGGCACGCGACCTGGTCGAGTTCGACGGCTTCGCCAATGTGGCCGCCTGGCTGGAGCGCGGGCTGGCCCGTCCGGCGACGCAGCGGGCGCTGGCGGTCTATTGACCGGGGTCGCACCGCTCAGCATGGCGTATGCAAAGCAGACACGATTAAGGGGTTTCCCCAGCCCGGACTCTGTGTAGTGGATTTTGCTGCCGGAACCATTATATACCGATCATTATGGAAACAGAAACCTGCACCGCGGTGAAGGGTCGTCCCCGCGAATTCGATGTCGATACTGCCCTGGCCGCCGCGCTCCGCGTCTTCTGGAGCAAGGGTTATGAAGGCGCGTCGCTGACCGACCTGACCGAGGCGATGGGTATCACGCGCCCCAGCCTCTACGCCGCGTTCGGCAACAAGGAAGCGCTCTTCCGCAAGGCGCTCGACCTCTATGAGGCCGAGAAGCTCTGTTATGTCGGGCGCGCCCTTGAAGCGCCGACCGCGCGCGAGGTCGCCGAACGCATGCTGCAGGGCGGGCTCGAGATGCAGACCAGCGATTGCGAGCCAAAGGGATGCCTGGGCGTCATCAGCGCGGTCGCGTGCGGTGCGGAAGCGCAAAGCATCCGTGCCGAAGTCGTGGCCCGCGGCGTCGCCGCGCACGCCGCCTTTGTCGAGCGCTTCGAGCGCGCGAAGGAGGAAGGCGACCTTCCCGACAATATCAGCGCCGAGGGGCTGACCCGCCACCTGATGGCGATCATGCAGGGCATGGCGGTGCAGGCCGGCGCAGGGGTTTCGCGCGAGGAACTTCAGAATCTGATCCGCACCAGCCTGGCGATGTGGCCGGGAAAATAGGGTGCGATAGACAAACTGCACGCGTCGAAACCAAAGCTGTCGACAAAGCGTACCGGTCGATATAGAAAGCCCTTGACGCAGTGCAGCGCGATTTCTATACCAGATGGTATGGAATGAATCGTCGCCACCGGGCACGGTTGAAGCTTCCATCATGAGGTCGGACGGGGTCGCGAACGCAAGTTCGCGGGCCGACCCTTCATGCATCGAGATCATGATGGCGGGCTCGCGGCCGAAAAGGCCGTTTTCGAGCGGGGGAGGCGTTTGCCCGCCGCGAACGAGGGAGAAGCGGCAATGGCGTTTCTGAATTTTTCCGAACTGCAGGGCAGCCCCGTCGCGGTGCCGGCCGATGTCGTCAATGCCAGCGGGTTCACCGGGCTCGAATGGTCGGTGATCGCGCTGGCGCAGAATGACCGGCTGTCGACGCTCAGCCGGCCCAGCCGGATGTCGGTGGCGCTGGGCGTCGTCTTCGGCGGCGAACGGCCCAACCCCAAGCTGGCCGATACCCGGCTGGAGGCACTGCGCCGGATGGCCGTGCTGTCCTGGCACCGTGGTTATTCGGTTGCGGCATCCGAGCTGGAGGCGTTCCACGCCGCCGGCTTCACCGCCGCCCAGTACGAAACCTTGCTTGAAAGCATCAGCCGCGGCCGGACCGCGCGCAATCGCAGGAACTGAAGCATGAACATGGAAACGAAGATCGAAACCGCCGGCGCCGCGCGGGCGGGCGACGAGCCGCGGCTGCTCGACCGGTTTCGCACGCTGCCGCTGTGGCAGCGCGGCGGGATCGTGGCGTCGCCGTTCGTCATTGCCGTCGCGCTGCTCAGCCTGGGCGGCAAGCAGGCAGCGGCGGTCGATGCGCCGCCGCCGCCGACCGTGACGGTCTCGACGCCGCTGGTCCGTGAGATCAACGAGTGGGACGATTATGTCGGTCGGTTCGAGCCGAGCCGCAGCGTCGAGGTGCGTCCGCGCATCGCCGGCGAGGTCGTCGGGGTGCATTTTCAGGACGGCGCGGTGGTCCGCAAGGGCCAGCTGCTGTTTACCATCGACCCGCGCCCCTATCAGGCGTCGCTTGCCGAGGCGCGTGCCGGCGTCGCCAGCGCCTCGGCCGAACTGACCTTGGCCCGGGCCAATCTGGAGCGCGCCGAGCGGCTGGTCGCGGTCGAGGCGGTTGCCAAGAGCGACATCGACCGGCTGCGCGCCTCGGTCCAGTCGGCCCAGGCGGCGCTGGCCGGTGCCCAGGCGCGGGTGCGCCAGCGCGCGCTGGATGTCGGCTTCACCCAGGTCCGCGCGCCGATCACCGGACGCATTTCCGATCGCCGCGTCGATGCGGGCAATCTGGTCGCCGCGGGCGAAGGGCCGGGCAGCACCTTGCTCACCACCATCAACGCGCTGGACCCGATCTACTTCACCTTCGACGGGTCGGAGGCGCTGTTCCTCAAGACCAAGCGTGCCCAGGAAGACGGCGCCCAGTCCTCGCCGGTCGAGATCCGCCTGCAGGACGAGGGCGAGTTCCGCTGGAAGGGCAAGCTCGACTTCACCGACAACGGACTGGATCCGAAGTCGGGCACGATCCGCGGCCGCGCGGTGCTGTCCAACCCCGACCTGTTCCTGACGCCCGGCATGTTCGGCAACATGCGCCTGTCGAGCGGCGGCACGGGCCAGGCGATCATGGTACCCGATGCGGCGATCACGACCGACCAAGCACGCAAGGTCGTGCTGGTCGTCGGGCAGGACGGCATCGTCTCGCCAAAGACGGTCCAGCTTGGCGCCGTCATCGGCGGGCTGCGGATCGTCCGGTCGGGCCTGGCGCCCAGCGACCGGGTGGTGATCAGCGGCACGCAGATGGCGATGCCGGGCAGCAAGGTGAATGTCCGCCAGGGCAGGATCCAGCCCAGCGGTCCCGCCGCGAAGGCGCCGGTCATCTCGGCTCCGGTCACGGGCGAAGCAACCTTCGCCCGCTGACCGTCCGCCGCCGGGTTCCCTCAAACCCTCGACCCGGCGGCGGAACCCCATTCAGACCTCTTTTCACGAGGAGCAGGCCATGCGCCTCTCGCGGTTCTTCATCACGCGCCCGATCTTTGCGGCCGTCATCGCGATCGTGATCACGATCGTGGGCGGGCTCGCCTATCTGGGCCTTCCCGTTTCGCAATATCCCAACATCGTGCCCCCCACGGTGACCGTCACCGCCACCTATCCGGGCGCATCTGCCGAAACCGTCGCCGAGACCGTCGCCGCGCCGATCGAACAGGAGATCAACGGCGTCGACAACATGCTGTACCAGTCGTCGCAATCGACCGGCGACGGGCGGGTGACGATCACCGTCACCTTCAAGCAGGGCACCGACCTCGACGATGCGCAGGTTCTGGTTCAGAACCGCGTCGCGATCGCGGTGCCGCGCCTGCCGCAGGAGGTCCAGCGGCTGGGCATCGTCACCAAGAAGACCACGCCGGACTTCCTGATGGTGGTCAATCTGGTCTCGCCCGACCGCTCGCTCGATACGCAATATCTGTCCAACTATGCGCTGACGCAGGTGAAGGATCGCCTCGCCCGGATCGAGGGCGTGGGCGATGTGCAGTTGTTCGGCGCGCGCGACTATTCGATGCGGATCTGGATCGATCCGGGCCGCGCCGCCGCGCTCAACCTGACCGCGGGCGACATCGTCCAGGCGCTGCGGGCGCAGAACGTCCAGGTCGCCGCCGGCACGCTGGGGCAGCCGCCCTATAACCAGGGCAACGCCTTCCAGCTCAATGTCGAGACGCAGGGCCGGCTGGTCGACCCGCAGCAATTCTCGAACGTCGTGATCCGTTCTGACGCCGATGGCCATCAGGTCCGCGTCGCCGATGTGGCGCGCGTCGAACTGGGCGCCGCGGACTATTCCACCAATACCTATCTGTCGGGCGAACCCACGGTTCTGCTCGGCGTGTTCCAGCGTCCCGGCTCCAATGCGCTCGCCGCCGCCCAGGCGATCGAACAGGAAATGAAGACGCTCGAGAAGCACTTCCCCAAGGGCCTGGCCTATGAGGTAATCTACAACCCCACCGACTTCATCGCCCAGTCGATCGACGAAGTGATGAAGACGCTGGGCGAGGCGATCGTGCTCGTCGTCCTCGTCATCATCGTGTTCCTCCAGCGCTGGCGCGCCGCGATCATCCCGGTCGTGGCCATCCCGGTCTCGCTGATCGGCACCTTCGCGGTGCTGCTGATGGTCGGCTATTCGCTCAACAACCTGTCGCTGTTCGGGCTGGTGCTCGCCATCGGCATCGTCGTCGACGACGCGATCGTCGTGGTCGAGAATGTCGAGCGAAACCTGTCGCGCGGCATGACCCCGCTGCAGGCGGCGTTCACCTCGATGGACGAGGTGTCGGCGGCGCTGGTCGCGATCGTCGCGGTGCTGTGCGCCGTGTTCATCCCGACCCTGTTCATGAACGGCATCTCGGGTGCCTTCTACCAGCAGTTCGCTGCGACCATCTCGACCGCGACGATCATCTCGCTGATCGTCTCTCTCACCCTGTCGCCGGCGCTCGCCGCGGTGCTGCTGAAAGGCCATGCCGAGGACAAGCCGACCTCCAACCGGGTGATGCGCGGCATCCGCGCCGCGGGCGACTGGTTCAACCGCGGGTTCGAGCGGATGAGCGATCGCTACAGCCGCCTGACCCGTGCGCTTGTCACGCGGCCGAAGCGGGTCATGGTGACCTATGTCGGCCTGATCGCCGCGACCATCGGGCTGTTGTGGTCGACCCCGACCGGCTTCATCCCGATGCAGGACCAGGGCTATTTCCTGACCGTCATCCAGCTGCCGCCCGGCTCGTCGGTCGAGCGGACCGATGCGGTCATGCGCAAGGTCGCGCAGCGCATCCTGCCGCTCGAGGGCGTGAAGGGCGCGGTCATGCTGGCCGGCTTCGACGGTCCGTCGCAGACGCTCGCCCCCAACGCCGCCGCCGCCTATATCCCGCTGAAGGACTTCAAGGATCGCCGCGGCATCCATGTCGACCAGATCATGGACGAGGCGCGCAAGGCGACCGCGGACATCACCGAAGCGCGGCTGATGATCGTCCCGCCCCCTGTCATCCAGGGCATCGGC
The DNA here is from genome assembly GCF_039652585.1 of Sphingomonas rustica. Taxonomy (NCBI): domain Bacteria; kingdom Pseudomonadati; phylum Pseudomonadota; class Alphaproteobacteria; order Sphingomonadales; family Sphingomonadaceae; genus Sphingomonas; species Sphingomonas rustica. Next base: position 229,539 of record NZ_JBDIZK010000003.1, read on the forward strand.
GCAGCCGGCGGCTTCCGGATGATGGTCCAGGACCGTGGCGGCCATGGCTATGAGGAACTGGCGAAGCAGGCTTACGGCCTGATCGGCAAGGCAAACCAGGCACCCGGCCTGGCCGGCGCCTATACCTTCTTCGACACCGCGACGCCGCGGATCTTCGCCGATATCGACCGGCGCAAGGCCGACATGCTGGGCGTTCCGCCCGAGCGGGTGTTCGAGGCGCTGAACGTCTATCTCGGCTCGGCCTTCGTCAACGACTTCAACCTGCTGGGCCGCACCTATCGCGTCACCGCGCAGGCCGATGCGCCCTTCCGCGCGACGGAGTCCGACATCGCCAACCTGAAGACCCGGTCGAACAGCGGCGCGATGGTGCCGATCGGTTCGGTCGCGACGTTCGAGGACAAGACCGGCCCGTACCGCGTGGTGCGCTACAACATGTTCCCCGCAGTCGAGGTCGACGGCAACACTGCGCCGGGCTTCTCGTCGGGCCAGTCGCTGGTGACGATGGAGCGGCTCGCTGCCGAATCGCTGCCGGCCGGGTTCGATACCGAATGGACCGACATCGCGTTCCAGCAGGAACTGGCCGGCAATACCGCGACGCTCGTCTTCGCGCTGGCAGTGGTGTTCGTCTTCCTGGTGCTGGCGGCGCAATATGAAAGCGTGGTGCTGCCGCTGTCGATCATCCTGATCGTGCCGATGTGCCTGTTGGCGGCGATGATCGGGGTCAATCTGAGGGGGATGGACAATAACGTCCTGACCCAGATCGGACTGGTCGTGCTCATCGCGCTCGCGGCGAAGAACGCGATCCTCGTGGTCGAGTTCGCCCGCCAGGCAGAAAGCAATGACGGTCTGTCCCCGATCGAGGCCGCCGTGCGCGCGGCCCAGGATCGGCTGCGTCCGATCCTGATGACCTCATTCGCCTTCGTGCTCGGCGCGGTGCCGCTGCTGATCGCGACGGGTGCAGGCGCCGAGCTTCGCCAGGCGCTGGGCACCGCGGTGTTCTTCGGGATGCTCGGGGTCACGGGCTTCGGCCTGATCTTCACGCCGACCTTCTATGTCGTGTGCCGTGCGCTGGGCGATCGCCTGTCGCGCCGCCGCGGCAAGCCGCAGGGCGGGGCAGGGGCAGCAGAGCCCCAGCTCCAGCCGGCCGAATAAGGAGCCATGCTCATGTATCGTTCGCTGATCGCAACCGTGTCCGCGCTGGCGCTCGCCGCCTGCGCGACCGGACCCGACCATGTCCCGCCGGCGACGTCGGCAGCGGCAGCCGGTCCGTTCGTCGCCACCAGTCCGGTGGTGTCGCCCGACCCCGTTCAGGGCAATTGGTGGCGTCTCTATGACGATCCGGTCCTCGACCGGCTCGTCGGCGATGCCCTGGCGGCCAATACCGATGTGCGGGCGGCGCTCGCCAGGATCGAGCGCGCCCGCGCCGATCTGCGCGGCGCGGGCGCGGCGCGGCTTCCCCAGGCAAGCGCGGGGGCAAGTGCCGATTATGGCCGCACGCCCGCGCAACAGCGCCTGCCCGGCATGGACCGGGAGAATTGGCAGGTCGATATCGGCCTCGACGTTTCCTATGAAGTCGACCTGTTCGGCCGACTGGGCCGCGGCGTCGAGGCGGCGCGGGGCGACTTGGCCGCCGCGACCTTCGATGCCGCCGCCGTGCGGGTGATGGTGGCGGCGGAAACCGCGCGTGCCTATGCCGATGCCAGCTCGCTTGCGGCGCGGCTCGAGGTCGCGGAGCGGATCGTCGCGCTGCTCGACCGCTCGATCGACCTGACCGAGCGTCGCCGCACCGTCGGCCTGGCGACGCGGCTCGACACGTCGCGAATCGCCGCGCTTCGCAACCAGCGTCAGGCCGACGTGCCGGCGCTTGCCGCCCAGCGGGATGCTGCGCTGTTCCGCCTCGCCATGTTGACGGGCCGTGCCCCGGCCGACCTGCCGGCGGAGGCGCGGCAGCGCAGCACCGCGCTGCTCCATATCGACCAGCCGATCCCGGTGGGCGACGGCGCCGCCTTGCTCGCGCGGCGGCCCGATGTCCGCGCGGCCGAACGCCGCCTGGCGGCTGCAACCGCGCGGATCGGGGTGGCGACCGCGGACCTTTATCCCCGGATCAGCCTCGGCGCGTCGGGGGGATCGACCGGGATCGGTTTCGACGACATTTTCGGGGGTGGTCCGCTGCGCTGGCTGCTGGGCGGGCTTATCCGCTGGAACATCAATCCCGAGCCGGCGCGTGCCCGGATCGCAGCGGCGGAGGCGGACAGCCAGGTGGCCCTCGCCCAGTTCGACGGCGCAGTCCTGGGCGCGCTGCGCGAGACCGAGACTGCATTGTCGGCCTATGCCCGTGTGATCGAGCAGCGCACCGCGTTGCAGACCGCGCGCAACGAGGCCGAGGTCGCGGTGAACATCGCCCGTGCCCGTCAGCGCGAGGGCGATATCGATTCGCTGGCGCTGCTGGATGCCGAGCGGACCTTTGCCGATGCCGAGGCGTCGCTGGCCGCGGCGGACGCGTCGATCGCCGGCGCACAGATCGACCTGTTCCGGGCGCTGGGTGGCGGATGGGGCCAGCCGACGAGCTGATCCCGTCCGTCGCAGCCGGACCGCAGCGGGGTTGCGCCACGGCAGGCGAGCGGCGCAAGGCATCGCCATGACCCGACCGACCATAGCCGTGAACGCGGCGCTGATGCCCCGAATCGCCCCTCTGATCGAGGATCGCCATACCCTGGTCGATGCCGATGGCCCGGACGCCCGTGCGGCGATCGCACTGGTCCCGGGCGGCGGCTCGGCTGTGGACGGGGCGGTGATGGATGCGATGCCCGGACTGGAACTGATCGCGGTGCACGGGGTCGGCTATGACAGCGTCGATGTCGGCGCGGCGACCGCTCGCGGCATCCGGGTGACCAATACGCCCGATGTCCTGACAGACGATGTCGCCGACCTTGCCGTCGCACTGATGGTGTCGGTCTATCGCGGCATCGCCACCGGCGACCGGCTGGTGCGCCGGGGCGGCTGGGCGGCGGGAGAGGCGTTCCCCCTCGGCCACCGCGCCAGCGGGCGCCGGGTCGGGATCGCCGGCCTGGGCCGGATCGGCAAGGCGATCGCGCGGCGGCTGGAGGCGATGGACTGCACCATCGCCTATAGCGGACGTCACCGGCAGGAGGGTGTCGACCATGCCTATCATCCCGATCTCGTGTCGCTGGCATCGGCGGTCGAGACGCTGATCCTCGTCCTGCCCGGCGGCGCGGCGACCGACCGGCTGGTCGGGGCGGAAGTGCTCGAGGCGCTGGGTCCCGACGGCGTGCTGATCAATGTCGGGCGCGGCAATGCGGTCGACCAGCCGGCGCTCGTCGCTGCATTGAGAGAGGGCAGGATTGCCGGGGCGGGACTCGACGTGTTCGCGGACGAGCCCGACGTCCCGGGAGAGTTGTTGGGGATGGATCAGGTCGTGCTGCAGCCCCATCGCGGCAGCGCGACCGTCGAGACTCGGGGTGCCATGCTCGACCTGGTCGTAGCCAATATCGACGCCCATGTCGCGGGCAGGGCGCTGCCGACCCCGGTCAACTGATCCGGAGGACAGGCGATCGGCGGAGCCCCGAGGGGCCCCGCCGTCATTATCAGCGCAGGACGTTGGCGAAGACTGCGGCGATCAGGCCGCTGGTGATGCCGACCAGCACCGCGTCATTGCCCGACTGGACATAGCGATAGCCGCGCGGCGGGGCCTTCAGACGGCCGTGATAGCTGCGATAGTCGACCTGGCGATAGTTGCGCGCCTGGCGATAGTCGAACCGCTCACCCTTGCGCCACGAGGTGCGATATTGCGGGGCGGGCCTGCGCACCGTCTGCTTCACCACGGTGCGGCCATTGGGCTTGTGTTTCACGACCGTCTTGGTGACGGTCTGATGCCGCTGCTGTGCCGGGGCGGCGAGCACGGGGGTTGCGACCATCGAGACCGCGGCGACTGCCAGAATGAACTTCTTCATGATTGCTCTCCTCATCGAGACACCGGGCGATCCGGCGTTGAGGTCAAAATGGGGGTCGCATGTCGCAGGCGTTTGTCGCGTTGCGGCTGAAATGGTCGCAAAGTGTCGCCTGCGCGTTGGGCTTGGCATCGCGGCGCAACTTTTCTAACGCCCCCGCTTCATCATGAAGGAGCCAGCCATGCGCGCATTCATCTTCCCCGGCCAGGGCAGCCAGGCCGTCGGCATGGGCAAGGCACTTGCCGAATCCAGCGCCGCCGCGCGCGAGGTCTTCCAGGAAGTCGACGAGGCACTGGGCCAGAACCTCTTCAAGCTGATGACGGAAGGTCCCGAGGATCAGCTGGTGCTGACCGCCAATGCCCAGCCGGCGATCATGGCGAATGCCATCGCGGTGCTGCGGGTGCTGGAGAAGGAAGGCGGCATCCGCCTCGCCGAGAAGGCCGATTTCGTCGCGGGCCACTCGCTGGGCGAATATAGCGCCCTGTGCGCGGCCGGCGCGATCGACCTGTCGACCACCGCCCGGCTGCTGCGCATCCGCGGCGATGCGATGCAGGCGGCGGTGCCGGTCGGCGTCGGCGCGATGGCCGCGCTGCTGGGTGCCGACCTGACCAAGGCGCAGGCGATCGCCGATGCCGCCGCCGAGGGCGAGGTGTGCACCGTCGCCAACGACAATGACCCGACCCAGGTCGTGATCTCCGGCGCGAAGGCGGCGATCGACCGCGCCATCGCCATCGCCAAGGATCACGGCGCCAAGCGCGCGCTGCTGTTGCCGGTGTCGGCGCCGTTCCACTGCCCGCTGATGCAGCCGGCCGCCGATGCGATGGAAAAGGCGCTGGCCGACGTCGCGATCCAGGCGCCGCTGGTGCCGGTCTACGCCAACGTCACCGCGGCCCCGGTCGCCGATCCCGCGACGATCCGCACGCTGCTGATCGAGCAGGTGACGGGCATGGTCCGCTGGCGCGAATCGGTCGCGGCGATGTTCGCCGCCGACGTCACCGATTTCGTCGAGCTGGGCGGCAAGGTTCTGGGCGGCATGGTCAAGCGCATCACCCCCGACGCGACGGTCACCAGCGTTGTGACGATGGACGACATCGAAGCGCTGGCGAAGGCGCTCTAGTTATAGGAAGATTGGTGCGCGCAGAGACGCGGAGGCGCAGAGAGCGAGCGTGTGAAGGAGATCGACCGGATCAGCGGAGACGTCATCGACGTGGCGATGAGGATCAATCGCGAGCTCGGTCCGGGCCTGCTCGAGTCCGTGTACGAGACTGTGCTCGCGGCTAAGCTGGTATCGATGGGCTATGCCGTCGCGCGGCAGAAGCCGGTCGATATCGTGTTCGAGGACATGCGGTTCGAGGCGGCGTTCCGGATCGACCTGCTGGTCGACGGTCGGCTGCTGGTCGAGATCAAGTCGGTGGACCAGCTGCATGCGGCCCATGCGAAGCAGCTTCTGACCTATCTGCGTTTGACCGGGCAGCCCGTCGGGCTGCTTCTCAATTTCGGCGGAGCGACGCTCAAGGAAGGCATTCGGCGGCTGGTCAACAATCACGACCCCTCTGCGCCTCCGCGTCTCTGCGCGAATATTTAAATGCTCATTCGACTACAAAGGAAACCAAGATGTTCGACCTCACAGGCATGACTGCCCTCGTCACCGGCGCCTCTGGCGGGATCGGTTCGGCGATCGCGCGGGGGCTGGCGGCGCAGGGGGCGCGGCTGGCGGTCTCGGGATCGAATGCGGAGAAGCTCGAGGCGTTTCGCGCCGAGCTGGGCGGGGATCATGTCGCGCTGACATGCAACCTGTCCGATGCGGCCGAGGTCGATGCGCTGGTGCCGCGCGCGGTCGAGGCGCTGGGCAAGCTCGACATCCTCGTCAACAATGCCGGCGTCACCCGCGACAATCTGGCGATGCGGATGAAGGACGAGGAGTGGGACCAGGTCATCACCGTGAACCTGGAGGCTGCGTTCCGCCTGATCCGCGCCGCGGCCAAGCCGATGATGAAGGCGCGGTTCGGCCGCGTCATCTCGATCACCTCGGTCGTCGGCCAGACCGGCAATCCGGGCCAGGCCAATTATGCCGCGTCGAAGGCGGGGCTGGTCGGCATGTCCAAGGCGCTGGCGCAGGAACTGGCCAGCCGCAACATCACCGTCAACTGCGTCGCGCCCGGCTTCATCCGCTCGGCAATGACCGACGTGCTGCCCGAGGCGCAGAAGACCGCGCTGCTCGGCCGGATTCCGGCGGGCGACCTGGGCACCGGCGAGGATATCGCGGCGGCGGTCGTCTATCTCGCCAGCAGGGATGCAGGCTATGTCACCGGCCAGACGATTCACGTCAACGGCGGCATGGCGATGGTGTGATCGCAGGCGCAAAGCTGAACCGATAATGGATGTGCAGGGTCACTCGTCGTGCCGGAAACGGCGCTGATCGACTTCCGACCCAACTGTTCGTCCGCAGGGCCGCGGCCCTCTTGCAACCGCGTTGGCAGCGCTCTACGTGCGGTTGACGAATTCAGAGCCCCAACAGAAGGAAAACAGGGACCATGAGCACCGAGGAACGCGTCAAGACGATCGTGGTCGATCACCTCGGCGTCGAAGCCAGCGAAGTGAAGCCGGAAGCCAGCTTCATCGACGATCTGGGCGCCGACAGCCTCGACATCGTCGAGCTGGTGATGGCCTTCGAGGAAGAGTTCGGCGTCGAGATCCCCGACGACGCGGCCGAGAAGATCACGACCGTGGGTGACGCGATCAAGTATATCAGCGAGCACCAGGGCGCCTGAGGCGTCCACGCGGCTGTGCCTGATGGCCGGCAGTGAAAGTTAAGCGGCTTCCCGCCTCTGACGTGGCATCACGGGGGGCGGGGAGCCGTTTTGTTTATGCGCGGCGCTTTTGCGACTATGCGCGTTTCGAATCTGATAAGTTTGACGGAGACACAGGATGCGCCGTGTAGTCGTGACCGGGCTCGGCCTCGTCACCCCGCTGGGAGCGGATGTCGAAACCGCGTGGAAGAACATCATCGCTTCCAAATCGGGCGCGGCCACCATCACCCGCTTCGATGCGACCGACTTCCAGACCAATTATGCCTGCGAAGTGAAGCCGGCCGACCATGAATATGGGTTCGATCCCGGCAAGCGCGTCGATCACAAGATCCAGCGCCAGGTCGATCCGTTCATCGTCTATGGCATCGACGCCGCGGGGCAGGCGATCGAGGATGCCGGCCTGACCGACATGGACGAGGAGACGCGGTTCCGCGCCGGCTGCTCGATCGGTGCGGGCATCGGCGGCCTGCCGGGCATCGAGAGCGAATCGCTCGTTCTGGCGGCCAAGGGCCCCAAGCGCGTGTCGCCGCACTTCGTCCATGGCCGCCTGATCAACCTGATCTCGGGCCAGGTCTCGATCAAATACGGCCTGATGGGCCCGAACCACGCGGTGGTCACCGCCTGTTCGACCGGCGCCCATTCGATCGGCGACGCAGCCCGGATGATCGCGATGGACGATGCCGACATCATGCTCGCCGGCGGCGCCGAGGGCGCGATCTGCCCGATCGGCATTGCCGGGTTCGGCCAGGCGCGCGCGCTGTCGACCGGCTTCCGCGACGATCCGACCCGCGCCAGCCGTCCCTATGACGTCGATCGCGACGGGTTCGTGATGGGCGAGGGCGCCGGCGTCGTCGTGCTCGAGGAATATGAGCACGCCAAGGCGCGCGGCGCGAAGATCTATGCCGAGGTCGTCGGCTATGGCCTGTCGGGCGACGCCTATCACGTGACCGCGCCGCATCCCGAGGGTTCGGGCGCGTTCCGGTCGATGCAGATGGCGATGCGCAAGTCGGGCCTGGACCTGTCGGACATCGACTATGTCAACGCCCACGGCACCTCGACCCCGCTGGGCGACGAGCTGGAACTCGGCGCGGTGCGCAAGCTGTTCGGCAGCAATATCGGCAGCCTGTCGATGTCGTCGACCAAGTCGGCGATCGGCCACCTGCTGGGCGGCGCCGGCGCGGTCGAGAGCATCTTCTGCATCCTCGCGCTGCGCGACCAGATCGTGCCGCCGACGCTGAACCTCGACAATCCGAGCGAGAATTGCGCGGGCGTCGACCTGGTCCCGCACGTCGCCAAGGAGCGCAAGGTGAAGGCCGTGCTGAACAACTCGTTCGGTTTCGGCGGCACCAATGCCAGCCTGGTGATGAAAGCTGTCTGATCCGGTCCAGCAGACGGACCCTGCTCCCATTCCCCCGCCTCCGGTACGGAAGCGGGGGCGGGCCGGGTGCGTCCTGCTGGTCGCGGCGCTGCTGCTCGCCATCGCCGGCGGGCTTGGCGTGGTGCATTTATGGGGCGGGCGGGGCCCGTCCACGGCGAACACCACCGTGATCGTCCCGGTTGGCGCCAGCCTGAACCGCGCAGCCGACGAACTGGAGAAGACCGGGACGATCCGCTCGGCCCGGATGTTCGTCCTGTTCTCGAAGCTGTTCGGCGGCAGTGAGCCGATCAAGGCCGGCGAATATCGCTTCGTGGCCGGGCAGAGCCAGTCCGACATCCTGAAACTGATGCAGGGCGGGCGCACTCTCCAGCGGATGGTGACGGTGACCCCGGGCATGCCGTCGATTCTCGCCTATGAGGCGCTGATGAAGGCCGATCACCTGACCGGCGATGTCGCGGTTCCGGCCGAAGGATCGATCCTGCCCGACAGCTATGCCTATAATCGCGGCGATACCCGCCAGGTCGTGGTCGGCCGGATGCAGAAGGCGATGCGCGACTATCTCGCCGCCGCCTGGGCGCGGCGTTCGCCGGGAATTGCGGTCAGCACGCCCGAACAGGCCGTGATCCTGGCCTCGATCATCGAGAAGGAAACCGGCAAGCCGTCCGAGCGCCGCATGGTCGCCGGCGTCTATTCGAACCGGCTGAAGCGCGGCATGAAGCTGCAGGCGGATCCGACGATCATCTACCCGATCACCAGGGGCAAGCCGCTGGGCCGCCGCATCCTGCGCTCGGAAATCGACGCGGTGAACGACTATAACACCTATTCGATGGTCGGCCTGCCGAAGGGCCCGATCGCCAATCCCAGCCGGGAATCGATCGACGCGGCGCTGAATCCGGAGCGGACCAACTCGGTCTATTTCGTCGCCGACGGCACCGGCGGCCATGTCTTCGCCGAGACGCTCGACCAGCATAACGCCAATGTGGCCAAGTGGCGCGACCTGCGCCGCGCTCGCGGAGAGATGCAGTAATCCGCCCGGCCGGCGCTTCATCCCGGCCCTGAAACGAAAGAGCGCTCGCCTGTCACGGGACAGGCGAGCGCTCTATTGTTTTGCAAGGACGTGCCGGCCGCGCCTCAGCGCGGAAATGCGGCCGCCTCGCGCGCCTTGGCCTCGACCTCGTCGAGCGAGCCGGTCGCGATCCAGCTGCCGCCGACGCACAGCACCGGGTCGAAGGCGAGCCATTCGGGTGCGCTGGCCAGGGTGATCCCGCCGGTCGGACAGAATTTCGCCTGGTAGAAGGGCGCGGCCAGCGCCTTCAGCGCCTTGAGACCGCCCGACGTCTCGGCCGGGAAGAACTTGAAATGCTCCAGGCCCAGGTCGAGCCCGCGCATGATGTCGCCGGCCGTCGCAGTTCCGGGCAGGAACGGCACGCCGCTGGCGATGATCGGATCGGCCAGCTTCTCGGTCAGTCCGGGGGAGACGATGAACTCGGCGCCCGCATCCATGACCTGCGCGAACTGCTGCTCGCTGACGACCGTGCCCGCCCCGACGATCGCGCCCGGGACCTGCTTCATCTCGCGGATCGCGTCGAGCGCCGCCGGCGTGCGCATCGTCACCTCGAGGACGCGCAGCCCGCCGCGCACCAGCGCCTCGGCCAGCGGCTTCGCCTCGGCCGCATCGTGGATCACCAGCACCGGGATGACCGGCGCGGTCCGCATGATGGCCTCGATTCCGGACTCGATGCTCATGATGCGTGCTCCTGTGCGAATGCCGCCGCCGCGCCGTACAGGCCGGGCTCGGGATGGGTGATCAGCTTGACCGGAATAGAGGACATGAGGTTGCGGAATCTTCCCTTGGCGACGAACCGCTCGCCAAAGCCCGATTGCAGCAGATGGTCCTTAAGCCGCAAGCCCAAACCGCCCGCGATCACCACTCCGGTCGGCCCGTGCGCCAGCGCCAGGTCGCCCGCAACCGCCCCCAGGCTGAGGCAGAACCGGTCGAGCGCGGCGACGGCCAGGCTGTCCTGACCCTCCAGCGCCATCTGCCAGATCGTCTTGTCGTCGCGCGAGGCGATCGGCTTGCCCTCGATCTCGGCCAGCGTCTCATAGATTGCCACGATGCCGGGACCTGCGACGATCCGTTCGGACGAGACGCGGTTGTAGGTCTTGCGCAGCCGCTTGACGATCGCATCCTCGATGCCGTCGAGCGGGGCGAAATCCATGTGGCCGCCCTCGGTTGCGATGATCTCGTATCCGGCCTTGTGGCGGAATACCTGCGCGACGCCCAGACCGGTGCCGGGCCCGCACACCGTCAGCGAACCGCGATCGGGCAGCGTCTCGTCCGGGCCGCACAGGTGCTGGAAAGACTCGGGGCCCAACTGGGCGACGGCATGGCCGATCGCCTCGAAATCATTGACCAGCTTCCAGACATCGGCGCCGAGCCGCTGGGGGATCAACTGCGGACGGATGATCCACGGATTGTTGGTCAGCTTGATCAGCTCGCCATTGATCGGCGAGGCCACCGCGATCGCCGCCGCCTTGGGCAGCGGGCGTCCGATCGTCTCGCCATAGGCCTGCCAGGCCAGCTGAAGGCTCGAATGCTCGGCGACCTTCTGCTTCACCGTCTCGCCCATCGAGACGACACGGCCTCCCGCCACTTCGGCGATGGCGAAGCGGGCATGGGTGCCACCGATATCGACCGCAACGACTTCCATGCACTCTCCCCGAACCGTTTGGGACGCCTTATCGGCAACGGACGGGAATGTCATCGTTGTCAGGCCAGGAATTTTCAGAGTTCCGCCGCGGCGAGCATCGCCGACCCGCCGAGTTCGGCCTCGCACGCGCCGATCCGCATCATGGCGAACAGCTCGCGACCGGTACCGATGGCAGGGGGCGGGGGGGCTGCATGGTCGCGCGCCGCCCACTCGGCCGGATCGACCAGGGCTTCCAGGATACCCTCCTCGGCACACAGCTTGATGATGTCGCCGTCGCGCAGCTTGCCGAGCGGCCCGCCGCCCAGCGCCTCCGGGCTGATATGGATCGCCGCCGGGACCTTGCCCGATGCGCCCGACATGCGGCCGTCGGTGACCAGCGCCACGCGAAAGCCCTTGTTCTGGAGCACGCCCAGCGGCGGGGTGAGCTTGTGGAGTTCGGGCATGCCGTTGGCGCGCGGTCCCTGGAACCGCATCACGACGACCACGTCGCGATCGAGTTCGCCCGCGCGGAATGCGTCCTGCACCTCCTGCTGGTCGCTGAACACGCGGCAGGGTGCCTCGATCGTCCAGCGATCGCGTTCGACTGCGCTCACCTTGATGCAGGCACGGCCGAGATTGCCGGCCAGGATCCGGAAGCCACCCTCTTCCGAAAAAGGCTCCTCGATGGTGCGGACGATCGACGTGTCGCCGCTGGTCGCGGGCAGCTCGGGCCAGGCAAGCGAGTCGCTCTCGTCGATCACCGGCTTGCGTCCATAGGCGGCCATGCCGTCCTTCGCGATCGTAAGGGCGTCGGCGTGCATCAGGCCGCCGCGCAGCAACTCGCGAATGACGAAGGCGGGGCCGCCGGCATCCTCGAACCCGTTCACATCGGCCGATCCGTTGGGATAGACGCGGGTCAGCAGCGGGATGATGCGCGAGAGGCGGTCGAAATCCTCCCAGTCGATCACGACGCCGGCCGCGCGCGCGATCGCAGGCAGGTGGATCAGGTGGTTGGTCGATCCGCCGGTGGCGAGCAGGGCAATGGCGGCGTTCACCACCGCGCGCTCGTCGACGACATGGCCCAGCGGCCGATAATCGTCGCCGTTCCAGCCGATCTCGGTCAGGCGGTGCACCGCGGCGCGGGTCAGTTCCTGACGCAGCTTGGTGCCGGGATTGGCGAACGCGGCGCCGGGGATGTGCAGCCCCATCGCCTCCATCATCATCTGGTTGGAATTGGCGGTGCCATAGAAGGTGCAGGTGCCCTTCGAATGATAGGCGGAGATTTCCGCCTCGAGCAGTTCCTCGCGGCTCGCCTTGCCCTCGGCATAGCGTTCGCGAACCGCCGCCTTTTCCTTGTTGGGCAGGCCCGACCGCATCGGCCCGCCCGGTACGAGCAGCATCGGCAGATGCCCGAAGCGCAGCGCCCCCATCAGCAGCCCCGGCACGATCTTGTCGCATATGCCGAGCAACGCCGCGCCTTCGAAGGTGCGATGGCTCAGCGCGATCGCCGTGCCCATCGCGATCGTGTCGCGGCTGAACAGCGACAATTCCATGCCCTGATAGCCCTGGGTCACCCCGTCGCACATCGCCGGCACGCCGCCGGCGACCTGCGCGGTCGCGCCGGCTTCGATCGCCCACAGCTTCATCTGCTCGGGATAGCGATAGTAGACCGCATGCGCCGACAGCATGTCGTTGTACGAGGTGACGATGCCGATGTTCATCGATCGCCCGGCCGTCAGCCGTTCGCGCTGCTCGTCGGTACCGGCATAGGCATGCGCCAGATTGGCGCAGCCCAGCTTGGGGCGATCGTTCCCCGATTCCCGCTCACGCTGGATCAGCGCCAGATAGGCGGCGCGCTTTTCCTTCGACCGGTCGATGATGCGATCGGTGACGGCGGCGATTTCGGGGTGAAGCGTCATGTCAGGCGGCCCAGTGCACGTCGAGCGGCAGTTCGACATCGGCCAGGATGCGGCCGACGGGATAGGGGGACGAAGCGCCCGCGGCGATCGCCGCCTCCAGCACGTCGCGCTTGGCCTGCCCGGTGATCGCGATCATCAGCGCGCGTGCCGTGACGATCGCCTCGCGGCTCAGCGTCACGCGGGCGACGGGAGCCTCGGGCGGCAGCGGATCGGGCATCACGCCCAGCGCGCGGCGCTCCTTCGGCCCGTTGAGCGCCTCGTCATAGTCGGGGCCGGGAAAGATCGACGCGGCATGTCCGTCGCCGCCCACGCCGAGCAGGCACAGGTCGAGCGGCCAGTGAAGATCCTGGAGCAGCGCGTCCGCCGCGCGGCCGGCTGCCTTGTAGTCGGCGACGGTCGAACTGATCAGCGGGATCACGCGCGCGCCCTTGGGCAGGAAGATCTTGCCGATCGCCGTCACGTTCGACAACGGATCGCCCAGCGGCACCATCCGGTCGTCGCCGGGGACGATCGTGACCCGCTTCCAGTCGATCTTGGCCTTGGCCAGCTTCTCGTAGATCGGCAGCGGCGTCTTGCCGCCGGCCAGTGCGATGACCGCGGCGCCGCGCGCATCGATCGCGCTTTCGATGATGAAGCCGACATCGCCGGCGACGGCCTCGGCCATCTCTTCGGCGTCGTCATACTCCCACCATTCGATTTCGGTCGTCATGTCAGCTCCTTGAGTCATCAGATGGGTAGTCGTGCAACGGACGAGAAGCCGTCGGGTTCGGTCTCGATCCGATTGTGCCCGCTCCGGCGGGCGGCGTCACTCGTTCCAGGTCACGCCGTCACGTTCGGTCAGCGCGATCGCGGCGCTGGGTCCCCAACTGCCCGAGGCATAGGGCTTGGGGTGGACATCGTTCGCTTCCCAGCCGGCGCGGATCCCGTCGATCCACTCCCACTGCGCCTCCACCTCGTCGCGGCGGACGAACAGGGTCGGATCGCCCTCGATCAGGTCGAGCAGCAACCGCTCATAGGCGATGCGGCGGCGGGTGCCGGCGAATTCATGGTCGAGTGCCAGGTTGAGCGGCACTTCGCGCAGGCGGATGCCGTCCCGGTCCAGGCCGGGCTGCTTCGCCATCACCAGCAGGCGGATATATTCCTCGGGCTGGAGGCGGATGACCAGCGTGTTTGCCTGAAGCTGGCCGCCGCGATCGGCGAAGATCGAATGCGGCACTGGCTTGAACTGGATGACGATTTCCGACCGGCGCTCGGCCAGCCGCTTGCCGGTGCGCAGGTAGAAGGGGACGCCGGCCCAGCGCCAATTGTCGACATTCGCCTTGATCGCGACGAAGGTCTCGGTGCCCGACGGCTTGCCGAGTTCCTCGGTATAGCCCTTGACGATCTCTCCCTTCGACGCCCCCGGGCCATATTGGCCGGTGACGGTCAGATGCGGCACCTCGGCGGGCGTCATCTTGCGCAGCGAACGAAGGACCTTGACCTTCTCGTCGCGGATCGCGGTTCCGTCGAAGCGGGCAGGGGGCTCCATCGCGATCAGCGCGAGCAGCTGCAGCATGTGGTTCTGCACCATGTCGCGCATCGCCCCGGTGTCGTCATAGAATCCGGCCCGGCCTTCCAGGCCGACGGTCTCCGACACGGTGATCTGGACATGATCGACGCCGTGCGAGTTCCAGATCGGCTCGAACAGCGAGTTGCCGAACCGTAGCGCCATGATGTTCTGGACGGTTTCCTTGCCCAGATAATGGTCGATGCGGAAGGTGCGCTCCTCGGGGAAGCCCAGGGCGACGATGTCGTTGATCTCGCGGCTCGACTCGAGGTCGCGGCCCAGCGGCTTTTCCAGCCCGATGCGAACATTGTCGCCGGCCAGCCCGGCCGATTCCAGGCCCTTGATGGTCGGGCCGAACAGCCAGGGCGCGGTCGACAGGAAGATTGCCAGGCCGCCGGAGATGTCGCCCAGCTTCTCTGCGAGCACGCCGAACCCGTCGGTCTGAGACGCGTCCAGCGGCTGATAGTTCAGTCGATCGAGAAAGGATGCGACAGCGCTGTCGTCCTTCCGGTCGGCCGGCAGGAATTCGTCGAGCGCATCGGCGGCGAACTTGCGATAGCCGGCATCGTCATGGTCCGAACGCGCCGTCCCGGTGATGGTCAGGCCGGCGGGCAGCAGCCCGTCCGCATGCAGGCCGTACAGCGAGGGGAGGAGCATCCGCTGGGCGAGGTCGCCCGTGGCTCCGAACAGCAACAGCTTGCCGACCGCCTGACTCATGCACGCTCTCCGTTGTTTCGGCTCCGCTCGACACGAACGAGGCTCAAAGATCAAGCCGGGACGGGGATAAAACGACCCGCGCGCCGGATAGCCGGTCTATCCCGCGCACCGCGCCCGGCGCCGATTCACAGCACCAGGCCGGCAGTCTGGTCGAAGCCCGCCATGATGTTGAGATTCTGGACCGCGGCGCCGGCTGCGCCCTTGCCCAGATTGTCCAGCGTCGCGACCAGGCGCGCCTGGCCGCGTTCGGCATTGCCGAATACGCGAAGCGTCAGCCGGTCGGTCCCGGCATCGGCCTCGACCGACAAGGTCGCCAGGTCTTCGGCGGGCACGAGCTTGACCACCGGGCTGTCCTTGTACGCGTCGCCCAGCACCGTCTCGATCGTCGCGAGCGACGGTTTGCGCGGCAGGGCGTGCAGCGCCAGCGGCACTTCCACGAGCATGCCGCGATAGGTGCGCACGACGGCCGGCATGAAGATCGGCGGATGCTCGGTCCGGGCGTGCTTCTGCATCTCCGGCACATGCTTGTGTGCCAGGCCCAGGCCGTAGGCGCGGAACGCCGTGTCGGTGTGACCGGCCGCCTTCACATCCTCGAACTCGGCGATCATCGACTTGCCGCCGCCCGAATAGCCCGAGACGGCATTGACGCTCAGCGGATGATCGACCGGGATCAGGCCGGCTCGGATCAACGGCCGCACCAGCGCGAGAAAGCCGGTCGGATAGCAGCCGGGATTGCTGACGCGCGGCGCCTGGGCGATCGCGGCGGTCTGGCTGGGTTCCAGTTCGGCAAAGCCATAGGTCCAGCCTTCCGCCACGCGGTGCGCGGTCGAGGCGTCGATGACCCGGGTCCTGTCATTCTCGATCATGGCGACCGCGTCGATCGCCGCATCGTCGGGAAGGCACAGGATGACGAAGTCCGCCGCGTTCAGCGCGTCGCGGCGCATCGTCGCATCCTTGCGCGCCGACTCGTCGAGCGTGATCAGCTCGATCTCGCCGCGACCCTCGAGCCGCTCGCGAATCTCGAGGCCGGTGGTGCCCACGGCACCGTCGATGAAGACCCGGATGCTCATTTGTCCGCACCTTCCAGCGCCGCCGCATCGATATAGCCCACCAGCCCGGCCGCGGACGCGACGCCCCAGGCATTGGCTCCGGCGAATTCCAGAATGTCGAACGACTCGCCCGGCTTCAATTCCGTCATCACCGGCGAATCGGCCTTTGGACCCTCGCGCAGCGACACGGGGCGGGCCAGGCTACGGGTCAGGGGTGCCGCGTAATGCGGGGCAAAAACGCGGTCTGCCAGACGGATATCCGCCAGATCGGGCCGCACGGCATCGACCCTCGGGTCGATCCGCGGCGACACGCCGGTCAGCGCGAAACGCTTACGCGTTGCCCCGGCGGATGACAGGCTCGCTGATGCTGCCTCCAGCGAGGAAATGCCCGAATTCTGCAAGAAAATCAGCCCCTTCAGTCGTACGCGCGACGAAAATGTTACGCTTGTCGGTGTCATCGCGCTGGCGGCGCAGATAGCCGAGGGCGCCCAGCCTGTTCAAGGCGCGCGTGACGACGGGCTTAGAGACATTCAGCGCCCGTGCAAGTCCCCGGACGGTATGCGGACCGGGGTCGAGATAGACGAGCAGAAGCAACGCCATTTGTCGGTTGGTCAGATCGGGCTCGCCGGATCGGACATAGTCGATCAGCGTGTTCTTCCACGAAGCGAGCGAGGGGTCCGGCATGGCGTTCACGGGCGATACTCTACTCTGTCGTTACGGGACCGGCATGGGCCGGGCTATTCTCTGACAACGCGCATAATCTGAGCAAGTTTCAGTCCGCAGCCGAAATGTTGGCCGGCTGCGGTGGATCGTTTCGCGAGCGATGAAGCGGTGCCGGCGGCGGCCGGTCGTCGAGGACGGTTGATCGTTGCGGCCCCCTCCACTATGTCGCGCCTTTCCGCAAAAGGTCCGCACTTCGAAATGCTGTTCACTTTCCTGCTCGTCGTCCAGTTCATCGTCGCCTCGCTGCTGGTGACGGTGATCCTCATGCAAAAGTCGGAAGGTGGCGGCCTGACCTCGGGCGGCAGCCCGTCGGGCCTGATGTCGGCACGCGGCGCGGCGGATTTCCTGACCCGGGCGACCGCGATCCTCGCAACCGCGTTCATCGTTCTGTGCATCGTCCTGGCGGTTCTTGCGGCCAATCGCCAGTCGACCACGATCGACGCCTCGCGCCAGCGCGCTCCTGCCGCTGTCGCTCCGGCGCTTCCCGGCAACCTTCCGCCCGCGCAGACCGCCCCGACTCCCGGTGCGGTCCCGGCTCCGGGCGCGACGCCCGCCGACGGCTCGGCGCCATCCAACGCCGCCGACGCTTTCCGTCTCTGATTTCTCGTCCCTCCGCGGCGACGCGGAGGCGTTTTCTACCCTGATGCACGCCGACGCTCGATTCGAGAGCTTGTCGGCGCGCGTCTATTCAAGCTAGGCGTTTTTCCCCATGGCGCGGTATATCTTCATCACCGGCGGCGTGGTCTCCTCGCTCGGCAAGGGTCTCATGGCGGCGTCGCTCGCCGCGCTGCTTCAGGCGCGCGGCTACAGCGTCCGTATCCGCAAGTTCGACCCCTATCTGAACGTCGACCCAGGCACCATGTCCCCCTACCAGCATGGCGAAGTCTATGTGACCGACGACGGTGCCGAGACCGATCTCGACCTCGGCCATTACGAGCGGTTCACCGGCGTCGCCTCGCGCCAGTCGGACAATGTGACCTCGGGCCGGATCTATCAGCAGATCATCACGCGCGAGCGGAAGGGCGACTATCTCGGCGCCACCGTTCAGGTCATCCCGCACGTCACCGATGCGATCAAGGAATTCGCCCAGGCCGACACCGAGGGTCTGGACTTCGTGCTGTGCGAGATCGGCGGGACGGTCGGCGACATCGAGTCGCTGCCGTTCATCGAGGCCATTCGCCAGCTGCGCAACGATCTGGGCCGGGGCAATTCGGTCAGCGTCCACCTGACGCTGGTCCCCTATATCGCCGCTGCGGGCGAGTTGAAGACCAAGCCGACCCAGCATTCGGTGCGCGAACTGGCTGCGCTGGGCGTGTCGCCCGACGTTCTGGTGTGCCGTTCCGAGCAGCCGCTGCCGGACAGCGACCGCGCAAAGATCGCGCTGTTCTGCAACGTGCCCAAGGACGCGGTGATCCCCGCGCTCGACGCGAGCACCATCTATGGCGTGCCGCTGCAATATCATGCCGAGGGTCTCGACCATGAAGTGCTCAAGGCCTTCGGGATCGACCCCGGTGCGCCGCCGCGCCTGGATCGCTGGAGCGAGATCGTCGAGCGCGTCCTGAACCCGGAGGGCGAGGTCACGATCGGCGTCGTCGGCAAATATGTCGGCCTCCCGGACGCCTACAAGTCGCTGCACGAGGCCCTGGTCCATGGCGGCATCGCCAACAAGGTGAAGGTGCATGTCCGCTGGCTCGACGCCGAGCTGTTCGAGGGCGACGAGGCGGAGATCGCCTCGCAGCTCGAGCCGATGCACGCGATCCTGGTGCCCGGCGGGTTCGGCGAACGCGGCAGCGAGGGCAAGATCGCCAGCGTCCGCTTCGCCCGCGAGCGCGGCGTTCCCTTTTTCGGTATCTGCCTGGGCATGCAGATGGCCTGTGTCGAGGGCGCGCGCGAGCAGGGACTCGACCACGCCTCGACGACCGAATTCGGCGACACCGAGACCCCGATCGTCGGCCTGATCACCGAATGGATGGGCAAGGACGGGCTCCAGACGCGCGAGCAGGGCGGCGACCTGGGCGGCACGATGCGGCTCGGTGCCTATCCGGCGAAGCTTGCCGGCAATTCGGTCGTCAGCTCGATCTATCAGGCGAGCGACATTTCCGAGCGGCATCGCCACCGGTACGAGGTCAATACGCGCTATCGCGACGTGCTCGAGGCCGGCGGGCTGGTCTTTTCGGGCATGTCGCCGGACGGCATGCTGCCCGAAATCGTCGAGCGGCCGGACCATCCCTGGTTCATCGGCGTCCAGTTCCACCCCGAACTGAAGTCCAAGCCGTTCGACCCGCATCCCCTCTTCGCCAGCTTCATCGAGGCGGCGGTACGGCAGTCGCGCTTGGTCTGACGCCTCCCGGCGCCGCCGCGCTGGCGGCGCTTCTGCATCCAGGGCCAAAGAAAAAGCGCCCGGACCCATCGGTCCGGGCGCCCCTCAGCGGCGTCTAAAGGGAGGGAGACGCCGCGAGCGTCAGGCCGCCTTGGCAGACTGATGCTCGATGGCCTCGGCGGGCTCGCCGCCGGTACCGACCGAGATCTTCTTCGGCTTCATCGCTTCGGGGACTTCCCGGACCAGTTCGATGGTCAGCAGGCCATCGGCCAGGTCGGCGCGGTCGACGCGGACGAAGTCGGCGAGTTCGAAGCGACGCTCGAAGCTGCGGTTGGCGATGCCGAGATGCAGATAGGCACCCTGGCTGTTCTCGTTCTCCGCCTTCTTGCCGGCGACGACCAGCAGGTTCTGCTGCGCGGTGATGTCGATCTCATCCGACTTGAAGCCGGCGACTGCCAGCGTGATCCGGTAGCGATCTTCCGCGACGCGCTCGAGGTTGAACGGCGGATAGTTTTCGGAAGCCTGCTGGCGGGCGCTTGCCTCCAGCATGTCGAACAGCCGGTCGAACCCGATGGTCGAGCGGCGGAAGGGGGTAAAATCGAACTGACGCATTTCAAATCCTCCAGTGAGCAAAGTGAACGTCCCGTCCGGCCCTGATGCGAGGCGCCGGACAATCACGCGGCCCGTTTCGGCGCCGCAGAGGATATTTCGGAATCCGGTCGCACAGTTTCAAGGGTGAATTAAATCGCCTTGTTTCCGTGCCTTGGGCGAGTTTCAGACGTGAGCTGCACAAGCCTTCATGCTCGCAAAGTTTTACTTTATCGACTAATCCCATCTGAATAGTGGAGTTTACCTGCGAGAGTTTCCAAAGGGGAGTTTGGATGAGCATCGCGGGTTTCGCACTTACACTGTTGGCGACGACGTCGCCCGCCGCCATCGGCCAGCCGCCGCGGGACGAGCCGATTGCCTCGACCGCCGCGGCGGACCCGACGGCTCAGCCCGCCGAGGACGAGGTCCAGGACCGCGAGGGGACGGAGATCGTGGTCACGGCGCGACGTCGTACCGAGAATGTCCAGGACGTCCCCGTCGCGATCTCGGTCATCGGCAGCGAGACGCTCGATGCCCAGGGCACGTACAACATCAACCGCCTGACCCAGCTGCAGCCGACCTTGCAGTTCTTCTCGACCAACCCGCGCAACACCTTCATCAACATCCGCGGCATCGGCGCGCCGTTCGGCCTGACGAATGACGGGTTCGAACAGGGCGTCGGCGTCTATGTCGACCAGGTCTATTACAACCGCATCGCCTCGGCGACGCTCGACTTCGTCGATGTCGAGCAGATCGAGGTGCTGCGCGGCCCGCAGGGGACGCTGTACGGCAAGAACACCACCGCCGGCGCGATCAACATCACGACGCGCGCGCCCAGCTTCGACTTCGAGGGCAGGGCCGAGGTGTCGCTGGGCAACTATAACTTCAAGCAGGCCAAATTGTCGGTGTCGGGCCCCTTGTCCGACACGCTTGCGGCGCGGCTCAGCCTGGCCAGCACCGATCGCCGCGGCACGGTCTATAATGTCACGACCGGCAGCTGGATCAATTCGCAGGACAATCTCGGCCTGCGTGGCGCGCTGTTGTGGAAGCCGAGCGAGGATCTGCGGATCACGCTGTCGGGTGACTTCAACGTGCAGGACCCGATCTGCTGCGGCCAGCTCTATGCGCGCGTCGGCACCACCCAGCGCGCCGCAAACCGGCAATATGCCGCGCTGACCGCGCTGTTTCCGGGATACAAGGTGCCCAGCATCAATCCGTTCGATCGCCTGACCGATCTCGACGCGCAGCTGGCGGCGCGCAACGAGCTGGGCGGCGCCTCGCTTCGGGTCGAATGGGACCTGGGGCCCGGCACCCTGACGTCGGTCAGTGCCTGGCGCTATTGGGACTGGGGTCCGAAGAACGATCGCGATTTCACCGGACTGCCGATCTACACCCGGGTGAACAATCCGACGAAGCAGGACCAGTATACCCAGGAAGTCCGCTACGCGTTCGACGCGGGCCCGCTCGACTTCGTGGTCGGCGCCTTCGGCTTCTACCAGCAGATCCGCACCAGCGGCGTGCAGGAGACGGGTCCGGCGGCCAGCGCGTGGCTGCTCGCGCCGAGCAGCGCGCTGTCGCGCAATCCGTCGGTGCTCAACGGCATCATTGCCGAAAACGACATCCGCCTCGACAATCTGAGCCTCGCCGGTTTCGCCAAGGTCAACTGGAAGGTCACCGACGCACTGACCATCTCGCCGGGCATCCGGATCAACTACGACAAGAAGGACGGGCTCTATAACTCGGTCGTCACCGGCACCGCGTCCGACGGCACCCGCCAGGTCGTCAGCAGCAATCCGGCCAGCCCCTATTACAACGATCCGTGGACGGCGGCGCAGCGCGGGACCCAGGCGTCGCAATTCTTCGAGCCGGAGTTCAGCGACTGGAACCTCTCCTACGACATCAACCTGTCGTACAAGATCGCCCCAGATATACTTGCATATGCAACCTATGCGCGCTCGTTCAAGACCGGCGGCATCAACCTGAACGGCGTGCCCAGCCGGGCCGACGGGACCCCGGCGCTGGACGTCGCCCAGATCAAGCCGGAAAAGGTCGACCATTTCGAGGTCGGGCTGAAGACCCAGTTCTGGGATCGACGGGCGACCTTGAACATCGCGGGCTACTGGACCGAGATCAAGGATTTCCAGGCCAGCGTGATCAGCAACGTCAGCGGCAGCAACGTGCTGCGCGGCTATCTGGCGAATGCGGAGAAGGTGCGGGTCCGCGGGATCGAGGCGGATTTCTCGCTGCGCCCCAGCGAGCGGTTCAGCACCTATGTCAGCGGCGCCTTCACCGATCACGAGTTCGTGAAGTTCGTCGATGCGCCGTGCCCGCCCGAACTGGCCGGTGGCGGCACCGGAACGCCGGTCGGGCCGCCCGCCACGCCCGGCGCCAACAGCCCGGCCAACTGCAACGTCTCGGGCCAGTGGCTTCCGGGCGTGTCGAAATGGGCATTCTCGTGGGGCGCGGAATATAACCTTCCCGCCAAGATCCTCGGTCGCGATGGGAATGTCTATTTCGGCTATGACGGCAATTACCGGTCGAAATTCTCGTCCAACGCCTCTCGGTCGATCTACACCGACATCGACGGCTATTCGATCAACAATTTCCGCGTCGGCTTCCGCACCGGGAGCTTCGACATCTTCGGATGGGTCCGCAACGCGTTCGACCAGGACTATTTCGAATCGCTCGCGGTCACGCCGGGCAATACCGGGCTGATCTCGGCCCAGCTGGGCGATCCGCAGACCTGGGGCGGAACGATCAAGCTGGGGTTCTGACCCGCTGCCGCGTCACAGCGCTTGGCCTTCCACCATGGCCGGGGAAGGTCGAGGGGAGGGAGCTGCCGCCCGCGCAGCTTCCTCCTTTTGTGCATTGCACGGCGGGGGCAGGGCGCGCGCGGGTACGATGATCCCAGTCGAGCCGAAGTAGCGGAAAAGAAGAGGGGGTCCTGAAACGGCAAACGCTCGGACTGTTTCCAGCCCGAGCGCCTGCGTGACGATGCCTCGTCAGCCCCCTTAGTAAGATCCTCAGCCCACGCGCCCGTACTTGCCTACGAGCGGGACTTCGGAACTCCCCGAACCACGGCCGTTGCCTGCGTTTCGATGTTGGTTTGCTACGGTGGCCCGCGGCCTTTGTCACCGGGAATGCGCAGATGTGACTCAGATTGGCGCGACCCTGTGTCCGTTCGGCAACAGGGGGCGGAGACGGCATGCGCAATTGCAAGGCCGGCCGAACCTGCCATAGAGCGGGCAGGACATTCCTCAGGCTCGGGACTCTGGCCACCTTCATGCTGCTTTCACGCTATGAGCGGATGATCGCGAAGCGATATCTGCTTCCCGGCCGCGGCGAGGCGTTCATCGCCGTCGTCGCCGGCTTCAGCCTCGTCGCTGTGATGCTGGGCGTCGCCGCGCTGATCGTCGTGATGAGCGTGATGAACGGCTTTCGCGCAGAGCTGTTCGACAAGATCACCGGGTTGAACGGTCATGCCGTGGTCCAGGGGTTCGGCGGACAGCTGCGCGACTGGCGCCGGGTGATCGAGGAGGCCGAGAAGACCCCGGGCATCGTCTCCGCCACCCCGCTGATCGAACAGCCGCTGGTCGCCTCGATGGGCGGCCGGGTCGAGTTCGCGCTGGTGCGCGGCATGCGCGTCCAGGATATTCGCGGCAACCCGACGCTGACCAAGAACCAGGTCGTCGGATCGCTCGACTCGCTGAAGCCGGGGAGCGAGACGGTCGCGATCGGGTCCCGCCTGGCGCAGCAATTGGGCGCGACGGTTGGCAGCAAGATCTCGATCTTCAATCCCGCCGGCGCCTCGACCCCGTTCGGGACGATGCCGCGGATCGTGTCCTACACGGTCGGGGCGATCTTCGAGATCGGCGTCTATGATTACGACAAGGCGTTCGTGGTGATGCCGATCGAGGATGCCCAGACGCTGTTGCTGATGGGCGACACCGTCGGGATGATCGAGATCGAGACCAACAATCCCGACAGGATCGAGGACATCCTCGCCCCGCTCCAGCCCAAGGTTCAGGCCCAGGCGCAGATCGTCGACTGGCGGACGATGAATTCCGAACTGTTCGAGGCGCTGACGATCGACCGCGTCGTCTCGTTCATCGTGCTGTCGATCATCCTGATCGTCGCCGCGTTCAACATCGTGTCGTCGCTGATCATGCTCGTGCGCGCAAAGACGCGCGACATCGCGGTGCTGCGAACGATGGGCGCCACGCGCGGCGGGCTGATGCGCATCTTCATCACCGTGGGGACGACGGTCGGCATCTTCGGGGTCATGGCGGGCGGCGTGCTCGCCTTCCTGTTTATCACCTTCCGCGAATATGTCGTGAAGTTGATCGGGCTGGCGACCGGCATGAACGTCTGGGACCCGTCGATGCGCTTCCTGACCGAGCTGCCGGCCAAGACCGATCCGTTCCAGACGATCGGCATCTGCCTGATGGCGATGGCCTTCTGCTTCCTCGCAACGCTCTACCCGGCCTGGAAGGCGGCGAGCACCGATCCGGTACAGGTCCTGCGCTATGAGTGAGCCAATCCTCCAGACGCGCGGCCTGCGCCGCGCCTTCACCCAGGGCGACCACCGGATCGAGGTGCTGCGCGGGGTCGACCTGACGGTGAACCGGGGCGAGGTCGTCGCGCTGCTCGGCCCGTCGGGATCGGGCAAGTCGACACTGCTCCAGGCCGTCGGCCTGCTCGAGGGCGGGTTCGAGGGATCGATCCGCATCGACGGGACCGAGGCCGCGCAACTGGACAGTGCGGCGCGGACGGCGACGCGCCGCGACCGGCTGGGCTTCGTCTATCAGTTCCACCACCTTCTGCCCGACTTCAACGCGCTCGAGAATGTCGTGCTGCCCCAGCTGATTCGGGGCGCCACTCGCGCCGACGCCGATTCGCAGGCAGAGAAGCTGCTGAATGCGCTGGGTCTGGCGCACCGCCTGACCCATCGTCCCAGCCAGCTGTCGGGCGGCGAGCAGCAGCGCGTCGCGGTTGCTCGCGCGCTGGCCAACCGCCCGCTGCTGGTGCTGGCCGACGAGCCGACCGGAAACCTGGACGAGGCAACCTCGGACAAGGTGCTGGGCGAGTTCCTGTCGCTGGTCCGCGATCAGGGATCGGCCGCGCTGATCGCGACCCATAACGAGCGGCTGGCGGCCCGCATGGACCGCGTGGTACGCCTGCACGAGGGGCATCTGGAATAGGGGGAAAAGGGTGAGCGAGCTGACTGCGGATCAGGCAGAAGGCCTGGTCGAGCCGCGGCATGGCCAGAAGCGCGGCTCGGGCGCGCGGATCGGGCTCGCCTTGCTCAACATCCCCGCCTTCGGTGCGGGGCTCGTCCGGGCTGGAAGAGTTCGCCTCGGGCTGGGATTTTTCGCTGCACAGCTTGCCATCGGCTGCTATCCGCTATTGCTGTTCCTGGTCCCGAGATTTGGGTCAGCAGCGTATTTCACAGTTGTCGCTGTTGTGATCGCGCAGGTTGCGCTGCTGATCGCTTCGATCGTGCTTACCCTGCGGCTGAGCGGCGTTCGCGGCCCTGAAACTGGTCTGTCGTCGTGGCCTGTGGTCGGCGCGATGGTAGTGCTGGGCCTTGCACTGAACTATCTCGCGCCCAGCCCCGTAGGCCGCTTTAAAACCTATTCGATTCCTTCGGAAAACATGGATCCCCTGCTTAAAACAGGCGACTATGTGGTCGCCGATCTGAGACTCACGGATCCGAAGCGAGGCCAGGTGCTCGTCTTTCGGATGGAGGAGGACCAGTGGGTCAAGCGTGTGGTCGGTCTTCCCGGCGACCGCGTCGCGCTTCGAGACGGCGTCGTGATCCTGAACGGACAACCGGTTCCGCAAACGGACCATGGCGGCTACGCGCAGGTGGACGCTTTTGGGCAGCGGCGAACTGTTCGGGCGAAGCTGGAGCAATTCCCCGGGGAAGCAGCCCCGCATGTCGTGCTGGACCGCGGCGCCCAGCCTCAGGATCACTTCAGCGAGGTCCTCGTTCCCGCGGGTCACATCTTTGTTCTGGGTGACAACCGCGACAATTCCATGGACAGTCGCTTTCCGCGAGAGTTCGGGCCTGGTGGCGTTGGCATGCTTCCGGTTTCTGACGTTCGTGGCGTCCTGCAATTCTTCGCCTGGTCCGAGGACCCGGATCGACGGTTCAAAACTCTCGAAGAGGTTCAGGCGCGCACCGCCGGGCCCAGGCTGAAAAGGACTCCCGAATGACCGCGATCACCGACATTCTCGTTCGCAAGGCAGACGGCAGCGAGACCGATCTGTCGGACTATGCCGGCAAGTTGCTGCTGATCGTCAACACCGCGTCGAAATGCGGCTTCACGCCGCAATATGAGGGGCTGGAGGCGCTGCATCGCAAGTTCGCCGATCGCGGGTTCGAGGTGCTGGGGTTTCCCTGCAACCAGTTCGGCGCGCAGGAGCCGGGCGATGCGCAGGAGATCGCGACCTTCTGTTCGCTGACCTATGACGTGACCTTCCCGGTCTTTGCCAAGGTCGACGTCAACGGGCCCGATGCGGCGCCGATCTTCAGGCACCTGAAGAAGGAAGCGCCCGGCGTGCTGGGGACCGAGGGCATCAAGTGGAACTTCACCAAGTTCCTGGTGGACCGCGATGGCAAGGTGGTCGACCGCTACGCGCCGACGACCAAGCCCGAGGATATCGAGAAGGACATCGAAAAGCTGCTCTGACGCCTAGCGCCGGAGCGGTTTTCGCGCGCAGTTTCCTGCGCCGAAACCGATGCGTCGAGCGCCCGGCGGGGTGGCAAATCGGGCGGGGAATCCCTAGGATCGGGCATGCATTCCGGATTCGTGCCCCTTCGCGTTTTTTCCTCCTACACGATGCTGGAAGGGGCGATCGATCCCAAGGCGATCGCCAAGCGCGCCAAGGAACTCGGCTTCCCCGCCGTCGGCCTGGCCGATCGCAACGGCCTCTATGCCGCCATGTCCTTTTCCGATGCCTGCGCGAAGGCGGGTATCCAGCCGATCATCGGCACGCTGCTGGCGGTCATGCGCCCGGACATGCCCGACGGCGCCAAGCCGGTGATCGACTGGCTGCCGCTGTTCGCGCAGGACGAGACCGGTTATCTCAACCTGTGCCACCTGGTGTCCGCTGCGCATCTCGATCGTCCGATCGAGGAGGATGCGCATGTGCCGTTCGCGGCGCTGGAAGGGCGGACCGAGGGGCTGATCGCGATGACCGGCGGGGCCGAGGGCGGTCTGGCCCGGATGTTCGCCGAGGGACAGGACAGCGCCGCCAATCATTATGCTGACCGGCTGGAGGCGCTGTTTCCCAAGCGGCTCTATGTCGAGATCACCCGCCGCCTCGACGAGGTCGAGGGCAAGGCCGAGCCCAAGCTGCTCGAGCTTGCCTATGCCCGCGACCTGCCGCTGGTCGCGACCAATCCGTGCTGCTTCGCCGAGGAAAGCTTTCACGAGGCGCATGACGCGATGCTGTGCATCGCCAACTCGACCTACGTCACCAGCGACGATCGCCCGCGCAGTTCGCCCGATGCGTGGATGAAGCCAGCAAACGAGATGAAGTCGCTGTTCGCCGACCTGCCCGAGGGGATCGCGAACACGATGGTCCTGGCGCAGCGCTGTGCCTACATGGCGCCCAAGCGCAAGCCGATCCTGCCCAGCCTCGCCGGCGACCGCGAGGGCGAGGCGAAGATGCTGCACGAGCTCAGCTGGGCGGGGCTGAACGCGCGGCTGGAAAAGGCCGGCATCACCGACGAGGCCGAGCGCAAGGCCTATGGCGAGCGGCTCCAGTTCGAGCTGGACGTCATCATCCAGATGGGGTTCCCCGGCTATTTCCTGATCGTCGCGGACTTCATCCAGTGGGGCAAGGGGCAGGGCATCCCCGTCGGCCCTGGACGTGGTTCGGGCGCGGGCTCGGTCGTCGCCTGGGCACTGACGATCACCGATCTCGATCCGTTGAAGCTGGGCCTCCTGTTCGAGCGGTTCCTGAACCCGGAACGCGTGTCGATGCCCGACTTCGACATCGACTTCTGCGAAACGCGGCGTGGCGAGGTCATCCGCTACGTGCAGGAGAAATATGGCCGCGATCACGTTGCGCAGATCATCACCTTCGGGACGATGAAGGCGCGCGCCGTGCTGAAGGACGTCGGCCGCGTGCTGCAGATGAGCTATGGCCAGGTCGACCGGCTCGCCAAGCTGATCCCGAACCACCCGACCGACCCGTGGACGCTCGAGCGCACGATGAACGGGATCAGCGAGTTCGTCGCCGAGTACAAGGGGCAGGACGATGTCCGCCGCCTGGTCGATCTGTGCATGCGACTGGAGGGCCTGCCGCGGCACAGCTCCACCCATGCCGCCGGCGTGGTGATCGGCGACCGGCCGCTGGCGCAGCTGGTCCCGCTCTACCGCGATCCGCGATCGGACATGCCGGTTACCCAGTTCGACATGAAATATGTCGAAGGCGCGGGGCTGGTGAAGTTCGACTTTCTCGGCCTCAAGACGCTGTCGGTGCTGCAGAAGGCAGTTGAGCTGCTGTCCGACCGGCATATCGAGGTCGATCTCGCGAGCCTCGGCTGGGATGATCCGGGCGTGTACGAACTGCTCCAGCGCGGCGACACGGTCGGCGTGTTCCAGCTGGAATCGGAGGGCATGCGACGCACGCTGGCAGCGGTGCGCCCGTCAAACTTCGGCGACATCATCGCGCTCGTCTCGCTCTATCGCCCTGGCCCGATGGACAACATCCCGACCTTTGGCGCGCGCAAGAACGGGCGCGAGGACATCGTCTATCCGCATCCGCTGCTGGAAGGCATCCTGGCCGAAACCTACGGGATCTTCGTCTATCAGGAACAGGTGATGCAGGCCGCGCAGATCCTGGCGGGCTACAGCTTGGGCGGCGCGGACATGCTGCGCCGCGCGATGGGCAAGAAGATCAAGGCGGAGATGGACGCACAGCGCCAGATCTTCGTCGAGGGCTGCGCGAAGAACGACATCAAGGCGGCCAAGGCCAACGAGCTGTTCGACTTGATCGACAAGTTCGCCGGCTATGGCTTCAACAAGTCGCACGCCGCCGCCTATGCGCTGCTCGCCTATCATACGGCCTGGCTGAAGGCGCATTATCCGCACGAATTCTTCGCCGCGTCGATGTGCTACGACATCCACCAGACCGACAAGCTGGCGATTTTCGCCGACGACATGAAGCGGCTGGGGATCGACTGCCTGCCGCCTGACATCAACGAATCGGTCGCCGATTTCATGGTGCAGGAAAAGGACGACCGGCTGGCGGTCCGCTATGCGCTGGGCGCGCTGAAGGGCGTCGGCGAAGGCGCGATGGAGCAGCTGGTCGAGGAGCGCGAGCGTCATGGCCGCTTCGTCTCGCTCGACGACATCGCCCGGCGCGTCGATCCGCGCCTGCTGAACAAGCGCCAGGTCGAGACGCTGGCGGGTGCCGGCGCGTTCGACAGCATCGAACCCAATCGCGCCGGCGTGCACGCCGCGGCCGAGACGATCCTGGCGGTCGCCCAGCGTACCCATGCCAACCGCACCAGCGGCCAGGGCGGCCTGTTCGGCGAGTCCGAGCCGGGCGGCGGCGGCATCTCGCTGCCGCGCAGCGCCAACTGGGCGCTGGCCGACCGGATCGCCGCCGAGCGCGACGCTTTCGGCTATTATTTCTCGGCCCATCCGCTCGACCGCTACCAGCATCTGGCGCGCAGCCAGGGCGCGCGGCCGATCACGATGCTGGGCGAGGTGCAAATCCCCGAGGGGCAGCGCGCCGGCGCCACCGTCGCCGCTCTGATCGAGGATGCGCGCTGGCGCACCTCGGCGCGCGGCAACCGCTACATGATGGCGACCATTTCCGACACCAGCGGGCAGGTGCCGGTCAGCTGCTTCGACGAACTGGTGTCCAAGGACATGGAGGAATGCGCCCGCGCCGGCGGCTGTGCAATCCTGACGGTCGAGCTCGACCGGCGTCCGGGCGAGGATGCGCCGCGCGTCGCGATCAAGCGGGTGCAGTCGTTCGAATCGATCGCCGGATCGGCGCGGATGATGCTGGACGTCACCATCGCCACCGCGACCGCATTGCCGCAGCTGGCGCAGACGATCGGTGGCGCGCGGGGCGGCCGCTGCATCGTCCGGCTGTGGGCGCCGATCGACGGACAGGGCAAGGCGGAGATGGTGCTGGGCCGCAATTTCCGGCTGGACGAAGAGATTGTCAGTCGCATTCGCGCCATTCCGGGCGTGGTCGGGGCGGGGTTCAGCAGCACCGACGCCATGCTTGCGGTCGCCGCATGACCGACTGACGCTACGGCAGGCTGGATGTCCGGCCGCTCTCTCGACAGGCCCGCAACCGACGGGTTAGCTTCGTGGCGAAAGCCATAAGAGCGGAGAGACAGGATGCTGGGTGGAATGCAGGATTTCGAACTGCGCGTGATGCGCCTGCTGGACCATGCGGCGCGCGAACATGGCAGCCGCGAGATCGTCAGCCGCTGGGCCGATGGCAGCGAGACTCGCAGCAGCTGGGCGGGGGTGGCGCATGATGCCCGCCGCCTCGCCCAGGCGCTGGAGCGGCTGGGCCTGAAGCCCGGCGACCGGGTCGCCACGCTGGCGATGAACCATGGCCGGCATCTGGTTGCCTGGTACGGCACGATCGGCATGGGCGGGCTGATCCACACGATCAACCCGCGGCTGTTCGAGGATCAGCTGGCCTTTATCGGCAACCATGCCGAGGATCGGGTCCTGCTCTATGACCGCGCCTTTGCGCCGCTGGTCGAGAAGATGAAGCCGCAATGGACGACGATCCGACATTATGTCTGCTTCGACGGCGACGGCCCCGACAGTTTCGAGGCGCTGCTGGCGCGCGAGGACGGCGACTATACATGGCATGAGGGCGACGAGCGCGATCCCTGCATGATCTGCTATACCAGCGGGACGACGGGCAATCCCAAGGGCGTGGTCTATACCCACCGTTCGACCGTGATCCACGCGATCACCGAGCTGCAACCGGCCGAATTCGACCTGTCGACCCAGGCGGTGATCCTGCCGATCGTGCCGATGTTCCACGCGGTCGGCTGGGGACTGCCGTTCGCGGCGGCAGCGGTCGGTGCCAAGTTCGTCTTCTCCGCGGTCAACGAGCCCAAGGTCCTGTGCGACCTGATGAACCGCGAGAAAGTGACGCACTCGGCGGGTGTGCCGACCGTCTGGTTCGGAATGTTCCAGTATATGGACGCGACCGGTGCCGCGCCCGAGCATCTCAAGATCGTCACCATTGGCGGTTCGGCTGCGCCGCGCGCGATGATCGAGCGGCTGATGAAGATGGGCATCCGCGTCAACCACGCCTGGGGCATGACCGAGACGTCGCCGATCGGCACGATGGGCGCACCCAGCTATGACTGGGACGAATTGAGCTTCGACGAGAAGGTCGATGTCGTCAGCCGCCAGGGCCGGGTGCCGTTCGGCGTCGAGCTGCGCGTTGTGAATGATGCGGGCGAGCTTCAGCCGCGCGACGGCGTCAGTTCGGGCCGGCTTCAGGTGCGCGGTCCCTGGATCATCAAGCAATATTTCCGGGACGAGAACGGCCCCTGTGTCGATGCCGACAACTGGTTCGACACCGGCGACGTCGCGGTGATCCATCCCGACGGGGTGATGCAGATCACCGATCGCGCCAAGGACGTGATCAAGTCCGGCGGCGAATGGATCAGCTCGGTGGAGCTCGAGAATGCAGCGGTCGGCTGCGCCGGCGTCGCCGAGGCGGCGGCGATCGGCGTGTTCCATCCCCGCTGGGACGAGCGGCCGATCCTGCTGGTGGTGCGCAAGCCCGACAGCGAGGTGACCGCCGAGGCGATCCAGGCGCATCTGGCCGATCATGTCGCCAAATGGTGGCTGCCCGACGAGATCCACTTCGTCGATGAACTGCCGCATACCGCGACGGGCAAGCTGCTGAAGACCGCGATCCGCGAGAAGTACAAGGACTTCCAGCTGGCCGCGGCTTGACCGTTCCCCTCGGGCGGGTCAGTCTCCACTGAATGGAGACAGTGACCATCGGATCGGCGGGCGACGGGGGCGTGATCCTCGGCGCTCGGCCGGAGGCGGTGCGGGTGCTGCCGTCCGAGACCGCGGTCGTCGTGATCGACATGCAGAATGCCTATGCCTCGCCCGGGGGCTATGTCGATCAGGCGGGGTTCGACATTTCGGGTGCCGCGGGGACGATCGGGCGGATCGCCACCGTGCTGGAGACGGCGCGCAAGGCGGGGATCCAGATCGTCTATCTCCAGAATGGCTGGGATCCCGACTATGTCGAGGCGGGCGGACCGGGATCGCCCAACTGGCACAAGTCGAATGCGCTCAAGACGATGCGCGCGCGCCCCGAGCTGGCGGGCACATTGCTGGCGCGCGGCAGCTGGGACTATGCGCTGGTCGACGCGCTGGCGCCGCAGCCGGGCGACATCACCCTCCACAAGACACGCTATTCCGCCTTCTTCAACTCGCAGCTCGACAGCGTGCTGCGCGCCCGCGGGATCCGGACGATCGTCTTCGTCGGCATTGCGACCAATGTCTGTGTCGAAAGCACGCTGCGCGACGGCTTCCACCTCGAATATTTCGGGGTGATGCTGGAGGATGCGACGCATCATCTAGGTCCGCCCGAAATGCAGGCTGCAAGCGTCTATAATATCGAGAAATTCTTTGGCTGGGTGAGCAGCAGCGCCGATTTTTGCGGCAGCTTCGGACAATTGCCCGACTGACCCCAGGCGCGGCGGACACGGAAAGGACCAGAACGATGCCCTTCGAACCGATCAATCCGCCGCAATTCCCGACGCCGATCGCGCCCTATTCGGCCGGGGCGAAGGCAGGCAACACCGTCTATGTTTCGGGCGTGCTGGCGCTGGGCGAGGGCGGGGTGGTGCTGCATGTCGGCGACGCCGCGGCGCAGACCCGGCATGTGCTGGAAGTCATCAAGACGACGCTGGAGGCGGCGGGCGCGACGATGGCCGATGTCGCGATGAACCACATCTTCCTGAAGGACCTGGCCGATTATGCCGCGTTCAATGCGGTCTATGCCGAGTATTTCCCCGGCGCCAAGCCGGCGCGCTACTGCATCCGATGCGACCTGGTGAAACCGGACTGCCTGGTGGAAATCGCAAGCGTGGCGCACCTCTGATGCCGGTCGCCGGCGGACTTTATTACGAGGAACACGGGCCGGCGGGCGGGGAGCCGCTGATCCTGTCGTCGGGCCTGGGCGGCTCGGCGGGCTATTGGACGCCCAATCTGGCGGCACTGGCCGAGCATCACCGGGTCATCGTCTATGATCATCGCGGGACCGGACGGTCCGAGCGGATCGTGGCCGGCGACCTGACGCTGGAGGCGATGGCGCAGGACCTGATCGGGCTGATGGACGCGCTGGCAATCCGCAGCGCGACGCTGATCGGGCATGCCATCGGCGGGATGATCGGCCTTGCGCTCGCGCTGAAGCATCCAGGACGGCTCAGTCGGGTCGTCGTGATCAACGGCTGGGCGAAGCTCGATCCGCATACCGCGCGCTGTTTCGACACGCGGCTGGTGCTGCTGCGCGAAAGTCCGCGCGCCTTCGTTCACGGCCAGCCCATCTTCCTGTTTCCCGCCCAGTGGATCTCCGAGCATCATGACCAGCTTCAGGCGGAGGAAGAGGTGCATCTGGCGCATTTTCCGGGCGTCGAGATGGTCCAGCGGCGAATCGCCGCGGCGCGCCGGTTCGATATCGCGCGGCGCCTGAACGAGATCGCGGTGCCGGTGCTGCTGATCGCGACCGGCGACGACATGCTGGTCCCCGCGTCCTGTTCGGAGCAGATGGTCGAGCAGATTCCCGGTGCCAAGCTGGCGCGCATGACCAGCGGGGGACATGCGGTGAACGTGACCCGCCCCGATCACTTCAACCTGTGGCTGCTCGACTGGCTCGACGCCGAATAAAGGATCATTGCATGCAGGTCGGTGTCTTCGTTCCCATCAACAATAATGGCTGGCTGATCAGCGAGAACGCGCCGCAGTACAAGCCGAGCTTCGACCTGAACAAGGCGATCGCGCTGAGCGCCGAGAAGCACGGGCTCGACTTCCTGCTGTCGATGATCAAGCTGCGCGGGTTCGGCGGCAAGACCGAGTTCTGGGAATATGGGCTGGAAAGCTTCACCCTGATGGCCGGGCTGGCCGCGGTGACCGAGCGGATCAAGATCTATGCGACCTGCCCGACGCTGGTCATCCCGCCCGCCTTTGCCGCGCGCATGTGCAACACGATCGATTCGATCAGCCATGGCCGTTTCGGGCTGAACCTGATCACCGGCTGGCAGCGTCCCGAATACAGCCAGATGGGGCTGTGGCCGGGCGACGAGCATTTCCGCAACCGGTACCAGATGCTCGACGAATATGCCCGCATCCTGCGCGAATTGTGGGAGACGGGGCGCAGCGATTTCAAGGGCGATTATTACCAGATGGACGACTGCCTCGTCCGGCCGCAGCCCCAGGGCGACATGAAGATCATCTGCGCCGGATCGTCGGACGAGGGATTGGCTTTCTCCGCGAAATGGGCGGACTATGCCTTCTGCCTGGGCAAGGGGGTGAACACGCCCACCGCCTTTGCCTCCAACAATGAGCGGCTGGCACAGGCGACCGCGAAGACCGGGCGCGACGTGTCGGTGTTCGTGCTGATCATGATCATCGCCGCCGAGACCGACGAAGAGGCCGAGGCGAAGTGGAAATCCTATAATGACGGGGTCGATCTCGATGCGATCGCCTGGCTCGCCAACCAGGGGGCGGCAGACAAGCATAATGCCACCACCAATGTCCGCCAGCTTGCGGCGCCCGAAGGGGCGGTGAACATCAATATGGGAACCCTGGTCGGCAGCTATGGCAAGGTCGCGGCGATGCTCGACGAGATGGCCGAGGTTCCCAATACCGGCGGCGTGCTGCTGACGTTCGATGATTTCCTGGAGGGCGTCGAAGCGTTCGGGACTCGTATTCAACCGCTGATGAAGAGCCGACAAGGCGGTTGAACGACGCCCCTTGCGCACCTGAAATGATTTCGCTACTTCGCCCGCCGATCCCGGACCCATTGTCGCGGGACGATCGGAGACATGACGTGTCGGATTGCCGCTATATCTTCGGGCTTGTCCCGGGAAGCGCCCGCACCCTCCCGTAACGCGCCGTTACCCAGGCACGGCGGGCGGCTGAGGGCCTCCCGCGCATTTCCCAGACAGAAGAACTGACGTCCCGGTCGCGAGGCCGGGCAGGGATCGGGTTATCATGAACGAATTTACGATCGTGCGGAGCGTGCTGCTCCGCGCAACCCGCGATGTCGCGGGCAAGTCGGCGCTGGCCAAGGCGATCCTCGCCTGGGCGGAGCCGCATTTCGGCTGGCTGACCGGAAGCAAGGAGAAGACCGGCTTTCGCGCGCTGATCCGCTCGGTCGAGCAGCAGGACCGGGCGACGGATCCGGTGGAACTGCCGTTGCGGCAGGCGGCGACGCTTGCCCGCGTCCTGGGGCTCGCGCCGGATGCCGAGCTGCTGCTGGCGCTGTGCGTCGCGGCGGATCGCTGCCCGCGGGCGACCCGGCTGGTGCAGGTGCTGCGCGACAATGGCGTCGACGTACCGTCGCTGCTGGCCGAGGTGGCCGGGACCGAACTGCACGCGCTGCGCCGCAGCCCGATCTTCCGACTGGGCCTGATCCGGCTGGTCGTCAATCGCGCCGGCCAGGTCGAGATCGATATCGCCTGGACGCTCGACCGGTTGCTCGACCGGCCGGACGACAGCGAAGAGGCGCTGATCGAGATCGTCGTCGGCCTGCGCCAGCGCGCGCAGCTCGAGCCGTCCGATTTCGTTGGCCATGAGGATCGCATCGGCCTGCTGCGCCGGCTGCTGGCCGGGGCACTGGCGTCGAGGGCGCCGGGGATCAACATCCTGATCCACGGGCCGCCTGGCACCGGCAAGACCGAACTGGCCCGCACGCTGGGCCAGGCGGCGGGCGCCGATCTGTTCAGCGTGGGCGAGGCGGACGAGGACGGCGACGAACCCACCCGCTGCGACCGGGTCGCCGCGCTTCAGCTTGCCCACCGCGTCGTGGCGGGCCGGGGCGACACCGTGCTGTTGTTCGACGAGATGGAGGACCTGATCGGCGATACGCAGCGCGCCCAGGGCGGCGACTGGTTCAGCCGGCGCGAAGGATCGAAGCTGTTCATCAACCGGATGCTCGAGACCAATGCGGTCCCGGTAATCTGGACGACGAACGCGATCGGCAATGTCGACCCGGCGATCCTGCGGCGGATGAGCTATGTCTTCGAGCTGGGGCTGCCCGGCCGCAAGGCCGGC
The DNA here is from genome assembly GCF_039652585.1 of Sphingomonas rustica. Classification (NCBI taxonomy): domain Bacteria; kingdom Pseudomonadati; phylum Pseudomonadota; class Alphaproteobacteria; order Sphingomonadales; family Sphingomonadaceae; genus Sphingomonas; species Sphingomonas rustica. The sequence goes on from NZ_JBDIZK010000003.1 coordinate 265,557, forward strand.
CAGCGGATGCTGTCGCGCATCGAGCAGGACGAAGGCGTGGTGCTCGACGCCGCGGTTGCCGGGCTGGTCGCGGCGGCGCCCGAGGCGGCGACCGTGCTGCGCGTCGCGGCGCGGGCGGGCAAGCTGGCCGGGGAGGGCGGCGACACCGCCGCCTTTGCGGGATCGCTGTCGCGGGCGCTGCGCGGTGGTGCGAGGGTGCTGGAGGGGCTGTCGACCGTCGATCTCGACCTGTTCGAGGGCGACCTGCCGCTGGCGCCGCTGTTCGATCGCATCACCGGGCCCGATGCGCCGTGCGACGTGTCGCTGCTGCTCACCGGGCCGCCGGGCACCGGCAAGACCGCGCTTGCCGGGCATCTGGCGGTGGCGCTCGACCGGCCGCTGATCGTCAAGCGCGCCTCGGACCTGCTGTCCAAATGGGTCGGCGGGACCGAGGCGAACATCGCTGGCGCATTCGAGGAGGCGTTGCGCGACGAGGCCGTGCTCTTCTTCGACGAGGCGGATTCGCTGTTGTACGATCGTTCAACGGCGTCGCGCAGCTGGGAGGTGAGCCAGGTGAACGAGATGCTGACCTGGCTCGACCGGCATCCGCTGCCGTTCGTCGCGGCGAGCAACTTTGCCGGGCGGCTCGACCCCGCGGCGCTGCGGCGCTTCGTGTTCAAGCTGGACCTGCAGCCGCTGGGGCCGATGCGCTCGGCAATGGCGTTCGAGCGGTTCTTCGGCGTCGCGGCGCCGGTGGAGCTGTGCGAGATTGCCGGGCTGACCCCGGGCGATTTCGCCGTGGTGCGGCGGCAGCTGCGCTTCGTCGAGCCCCCGTGCGCCGCCGCGATCGTCGATCGGCTGCGGGCCGAGGTCGCGGCCAAGCCGGGCGCGTCGGGCAGGCTCGGCTTCTGAGCTTGTCATCCCCGACCCCTCGCTTATGGTACCGCTATCACGCGCGATCATGAGCGAGGGGAGAGGTGCGATGGGCAGGATGCGGGTAATGCTCGCGCTGATGGCGGCCATGCTGGTCGCCGCGGCCGCGCCGCAGGAACGCTGGGCCGCGGCCTGGTCCTCGTCCCAGATGGTGCCCGAGGGGAACAATGCGCCCTCGCCAGAGGACATGACCGACGCGACCCTGCGCCAGCTGGTGCGGGTGCAGATCGGCGGCGAGCGGGTGCGGATCCGCTTTTCGAACGCTTATGGTACCGCGCCGCTGCGGATCGATGCGGCCAGCGTGGCCCGTTCGGCCGACATCGCGACCTCGCGGATCGATCCGGCAAGCCTCAGGCCGCTCAGCTTCGGCGGCGCGCGCGACGTGGTGATCCCGGCGGGGGCGGATTACTGGTCGGACCCGGTCGCGCTGCGGGTCGAGCCGGGTGCCGACCTGGCGATCAGCTTCCATCTTCCCCAGGCACCGGCGCGGCAGACCGGGCATCCGGGCGCGCGGGCGACCTCGTGGCTCGCAAAGGGCGAGCATGTCGGCGATGCCGAGCTGGCGGGGGCGAAGCCGGTCGAGCGCTGGTATCTGCTGGGCGGGATCGAGGTCGACAATGCCCGCGCGTCGGCTGTGGTGGTCCTGGGGGATTCGATCACCGACGGTTACGGGGTGAAGGCGAACACGCACTTGCGCTGGACCGATGCGCTGCAGCTGCGGCTGCGCGGCCGCAAGGGGCTGGACCAGATGGCGGTGCTCAATGCCGGGATCGGCGGCAACCGGTTGCTCAACGACGGGCTGGGCCCCAATGCGCTGGCGCGGTTCGACCGCGAGGTGCTGACGCCGCCGGGGGTGACGCATCTGATCGTGCTGGAGGGCGTTAACGACCTCGGCACGCTGACCCGCGAGGCGCCTGCCACCGCGGACCAGCATAAGGCGCTGGTGCGCGACATGATCGGGGCGCTGCGCCAGATCGTCGCACGGGCGCGGGCGCGGGGGATCGTCGCGATCGGGGGCACGATCATGCCCTATGGCGGCTCGGCTTATTATCATCCCGATGCGGCGAACGAGGCGGATCGCCAGGCGGTCAATGCCTGGATCCGGTCGCCCGGCAATTTCGATGCGGTGATCGATTTCGACGCGGTAACCCGCGATCCGGCGCGGCCGACGCATCTGCGCGCCGATCTGGATTCGGGCGACGGGCTGCATCCGTCGATGGCCGGGTACAAGACAATGGCCGAGGCGGTGCCGCTCGAGCTGCTGACGCCGCGTGCGAGCTGGAAGGCGCCGCGTCCGACGGCTGCGCGGAGCAGGCGGGCACCCGCGCCGATGGTGGCGCTGACCTTCGACGATGTGCCGCATCATTCGGCGATGCCGCCGGGCAAGACCCAGCTGGACGCCGCGATCAGCATCACCTCGGCGCTGCGCTCGGCAGGCGTCGGCGAGGCCTATGGCTTCGTCAATGGCGGGCGCGAGGATGCGCAGAGTTCGTCGGTTTACGAGGTGTGGCGCAAGGCGGGCTATCCGCTCGGCAATCATGGCTGGAGCCATGCCAACCTCGCCCAGATCAGCGACGCCCGGTTCGAGGATGAGCTGACCAGGAACGAGCCGGTGCTGAAATCCTGGTCGGGCCGGGGCGACTGGCACTGGTTCCGCTACCCGTTCCTGTCCGAGGCCGTCGACGATCCCGCCCGGCGCGCGCGCATACGGCAGATGCTGGCGCGGCACGGCTACAAGGTCGCGACGGTCACGATGGATTTCGGCGACTGGCAATATAACGAGGTCTATGCCCGCTGCGTCGCCAAGGGCGACCGGGCGGCGATCGCCACGATGGAGAAGGCGTGGGTTGCCGGCGCCGACTCCGCGATCCTGCGCAGCCGGGCGATGTCGAAGGCGCTGTACGAGCGCGACATTCCCTATGTCCTGCTGATGCACATGGGCGGATTCGACGCGCATATGATGCCGCAGCTGATGACCTTGTTCCGCAAGCACGGCTTCCGCTTCGGTACGCTGGCCGAGGCGGGGCGCGATCCCTATTATGCCGCCGAGGTGGACCCGGCGCTGCCGCCCCCGCCCCAGGGGCTGGAAGGCGCGATGCGCGCGCGGGGCCTGCCGGTTCCCGCGGCCTATCAGCCGCCGGCGATGGACGGTTTCTGCCGCTAGAACAGTTCGCCCTGCGGTCCCGCGGGCGGGCGGAACAGGTCGGTGCGCAGCCGGATCCGCTCGCCGTCCAGGCCGAAGCGTTTGGCGGCGATGTGGAATCGGGTGCGAAGCAACTCGGCCCAGGCGCCCTGGCCGCGAAACCGGGTGTGGAAATTGGGGTCGTTGTCGCGCCCGCCGCGGATCGACTGGATGATCGACATGACCTTGCCCGCCCGATCGGGGAAATGCGTGTCGAGCCAGGCGCGGAACAGCGGCGCGACCTCGTGCGGCAGCCGGACGGGGAGGAAGAAGGTGCCCCGCGCACCCGCCTCGGCCGCGCGTTCCATCAGATGCTCCATCTCATGGTCGGTGATGGCGGGGATGATCGGAGACAGCGAGACATAGGTCGGGATGCCCGCCTCGGTCAGCCGCCTGACCGCCGCCAGCCGCTTCTCGGGATGCGGCGCGCGCGGCTCGACCGTCATCGACACCCTGGGATTGAGCGAGGTGACCGAGATCATCACTGCCGCCAGCCCGCGCGCCGCCATCGGCGCGAGCAGGTCAAGGTCTCGCGTCACCCGGTCCGACTTGGTCGTGATCGTCAGCGGGTGACAGGTTTCGGCCAGCACCTCGATACAGCCGCGGGTGATCCGCCAGTCCTTCTCGATCGGCTGATAGGGATCGGTGTTGGTGCCGAAGGCGATGGGCTCGCAGACATAGCCGCGCTTGCCAAGCTCGGCCCGTAGCAGCGTGGGTGCATCGGGCTTGGCGAACAGCCGCGTCTCGAAATCCAGGCCCGGCGACAGGTCGTGATAGGCGTGGCTGGGCCGGGCGAAGCAATAGATGCAGCCATGTTCGCAGCCGCGATAGGGGTTGATCGAACGGTCGAAGCCGATGTCGGGGGACTGGTTGCGGGTGATGATCGTGCGCGGATGCTCCACCGTCACCGTGGTGCGCAGCACCGGCTCGCCCTCGTCCACCGTCTCGCGATCGTCCAGCCAGTCGCCATCGGCCTGCCGCTCGGGCAGGTTGAAGCGGCGGCTCTCGCCGTTGAGCGTCGCGCCGCGGACAGGGCGTGTCTTGGCCATTGCCAGACCCTACGTGCCCGATTAGAACGTATCAAGAACATTCAAGGGGAACCATCATGCCGCGCCTGAGCTATCTCGAACTGTCGGTGAAGAATGTTGCGGGCGTCCGCGACTTTTACGCCGATGCCTTTGGTTGGGGCTTCACCGATTTCGGACCGGGCTATTCGGCCACCACAACCGGGGACACCGACCTTGGGCTGAGCGGCGACGAGGATCATCCCGCGGCGGCGATGCTGCCCATCGTGGAGGTGACGTCGGACCTGGAGGGCGCGCTGGACAAGGTGGTCGCGGCCGGCGGCACCATCACCGCGCCGATTTTTTCCTATCCCGGCGGCCGTCGCTTCCATTTCCGCGATCCGGCCGGGCACGAACTGGGCGTGTTTCTGAGCGACCAAGACTGATCTCAAAGGTTTCGTCCAGGCGTGGTCTATGGGACAGTGGTATGGCGGTTGCGCGACCGCCAGAAGTATTCTTTGGGGGACGGACATCTATGAAATATCTGATGATCGCTGCTGCACTCCTGACGGTGACAACGGCTGCGAACGGCCATGCGCAATCGCCGAGGAACTCTGCCACTGCGCAGGATCCATCGCTGGATCTTTCGACACCGGAGAAGGTGGCGCAAGCGTTGCAAGGCGCCGGCTATAAGGCGTTACTCAAGAAGCGCGACGACGGTGGAGCCTATATCGAAAGTGCCGCGAGTGGCTCAGGGTTCAGCATTGAATTCTGGTGCGAGGGCTCGGAGTGCAAGTCGATGCAGTTCTATACCTGGTACAAAAAACGTGACTGGTTCAACACTGACTTCGCCAATCGCTGGAACGCGAAATATCGGTTCGTAAAAGTCGCGATCGATGCTGATGGTGATCTATCAGTCTACATGGACATTTCTCTTGTCGGCAGGATGAGTTCGGCGCATTTCGGCGATATCCTGGACTGGTGGAGCGTCATGAGTGATGACGTCGGCACCTTCATCGATGACGAGGAGACAAAGCGGCTGAAGAAGCCGGGCTGAACCGATCTTCTTGCTTCAACGTTCGGTGAGGCGCGGCATCAGTTCGACGAAGTTGCAAGGGCGGTGGCGGCTGTCAAGCTGATCGCGCAGGATTCCGTCCCAGCCGTCCTTCACCGCGCCGGTCGAGCCGGGCAGGGCGAAGATATAGGTGCCGCGGGCAACGCCAGCGGTCGCGCGCGACTGGATCGTGGAAGTGCCGATCGTCTGATAGCTGAGCCAGCGGAACAGTTCGCCGAAACCGGGAATTTCCTTGTCCCAGACCCGAGCCAGCGCTTCGGGCGTGACGTCGCGCCCGGTAACCCCGGTCCCGCCGGTGGTGAGGATGCAGTCGATATCGGGATCGTCGATCCAGCCGTGCAGCCGCGCGACGATGTGATCGGTATCGTCCGCAACGATCGCGCGATCGGCCAGCACGTGCCCGGCCGATTCCAGCCGCTCGACCAGCGTGTCGCCCGACCGGTCATCGGCTGCGGTGCGGGTATCGGAAACGGTCAGGACGGCAATGCGAACGGGCTGAAGGACCCGCGTGTCATCGATTGGCATTGGGCCCCGCGGAGATGCGCGATGCCTGCTGGCGTCCCGGCATGCGGATCGCGGGCGCACCGGGCAGGCCGGGGAAGCGCGGCCACATGCCCTCGACCAGCGCGCCGCGGCTCGTCGAGCGACGGCCTTCCTGCAGCTCGTACATCCAGTAGTTGCGCAGCACGATCATGACGTAGCCGCGCGTCTCCCAATAGGGGATGCTCTCGATATAGAGCAGCGGATCGCCATTGTCGCGCATGCCCGCATTCCAGGCCTGAACCGGGTTCGGCCCGGCATTATAGGCGGCGATCACCTTAGGCAGCAGGCCGCCGGTCATCGACGAATCGCGCAGCTGCTCGAGATAGGACTGGCCGATCTCCATGTTCACCGACGGCTTGGTCAGGTCGGAGGCGGCATAGGTGACGCCGCGGCGGCGGCCGACATCGATCGCCGCGCCGGTGCGGACCTGCATCAGGCCCATCGCGCCCGCTGCGCTGCGCACGCTGGCGTTGAACCGCGATTCCTGGAGCGTGTGCGCGTAGACCAAGTTGCGATCGACCCGCCATCCGCCCGCGGGCGCCCAATTGGGGGCGGGATAGCGCGCCTCGATCAGCGGCCGGGCGCCGGCAGGGCCGTTATGCGACAGCCAGAGCTGTGTTTGTGGCAGGTTCATCCGGCCCGCCAGGCGCGTGAGCGCGGCGTGATCCTGGGCATCGCCCAGCTTCGCCTGGTGACGCAGCACCTCGTCGGCCAAGTCGGTCTCGCCGATCTCGATCAGCGCAGCCGCGACCCGGACGTTCGGCCGGCTTTCAAGCCGGCGCCAGTCCGCCGCGATCGCGCGGTTGCCGGGGAAGGGCTTTTCGTCGATCCCCAGCGACTGGCGCGCGAGCAGCCCGTAGAAGGTCTCGCCATATTGCGCGGCACCGTTCAGGTGCCCGGCGACCCGATCGGGCCGACCACACGCCATGTCGGCGCGCGATGCCCAATAAAGGCCGGCCGAACGCAGTTCGACATCGTCGGCACGCTGGGCCACCGTCTCGAACGCACGGCCGGCGCCCTCGCAATCCTTTTGACGCCATGCCGCCAGGCCGGTGATCCAGCTGGCGGGCGCGGCCCAGGCGCCCGATCCGCGCTCGGCCTTTTCGGCGACGCGGCGGGCGTTGCCGTCGTCGCCCGCGACATAATAGATCCAGGCAGTCTTCTGCAGCCATTCGGTGCGCGACTCGTCGGTCAGGTCGGGGCTGAACCGGTCGATCAGCGCCTCTGCGGAGACTCCGTCATCGGCCTTGATGAAGGGCTGCATCGCCAACGCGACTTCGGTCGCCGCGCTGTCCGAGCGGACCGAGCGGGTACGCTTGCGCACCGGCGCCGCGTCGAACCAGATCAGGCGCTGGACCGCGGGCAACTGGGGCAGGGCGGTCGCCCCGCGGGTGCTGGCCATGCGGCTGATCTGTGCCGCCTGCGGCAGGTCGGGGGCCGAGGCGAGCAGCGCCATCAGCGGCGACAACTCGGCTTTGGGCGAATTCTTTGCGGTGAAGATCTCGGCGCGGGCGATCGCGTGAAGCGGACCCGCCGGCATCGCGTCGAGCTGCGCCGTCGCCTCGCTCCAGCGTCCGGTGCGGATCGCCATGAATACCGACCGATATTGACGGCGCTGCTCTGCATCCAGCTGGTCGGGAATGCCGTCGCGCGCATCGATCTCGGCGCCGTGCGAGGTTGGCGGTGCGGCCTCCGCGCTCAGGGCGGGAGCGGCGAGCGCGATCGCGCTGCTGGACGCGGCAGGTACCGCTGGCGGCGCCACGTCCAGGTCCTCGGCAAGGGCGGGCATGGGTGCGGCGGCCAGCGTAGCCGCCATGATGATACGCAGGTTCACTGGCCAGTCCCCCGACTTAACAGCAATAAGTGCCTCCACGCTTCCGCCTTGGCCGCGGGCCGCTCCAGCAGGAAACGAGGATGATAGCTTGCCACCGCCTCGATACTCGCCGGAAGACGTTGAACGTCCGCTTTACGTTCCGAACTTTCGTCACCGTTCGTCCCATCCAGTACACGCCCTGCCGATTGTCCCAGCAATAACAGCCGCTTAGGTTGTGCAAGCATGATGTGATGACGTGCCAGTTCGATCAGTCGGGCTTCATCATCGGGTCTGATCCGCCCCGTCAGCGGCCGGGCCCAGGCGAGCGAGGCGAGATAGACCGAGTCGCGCGATTCGCCGATCGCGGCGAGCATCCGGTCGAGCAGCCGGCCGGGCAGGCCGCCCAGCAGGCCGTCATGATCCTCGGGTCCCGGCAGGTCGGTGAGAATCATCAATGAGATTGTATCCGGAGCGACCGGGGCGATCCGCGGGGTCATCCATCCTGCCTCGGGGGCGGCATCGCCCATCCGCCAGGCGACGAAATCCACCAAAGTTTCGGGCAGCGCCTCGACGATCGGTTCCGCTACGGCGGCGCGAGATTCCGCAGTCGCCGGCGCGGGCGGCAGCGCCAGCCAGTCGCGCGCCTCCTCGTCCGCCAGCATGTCGACGCCGGCGTCGGACCACCAGTCCAGTGCGCTTGCGATGCTGCCGCGCCAATCGTGAGTCAGTTCCACCCCCATAGAATCCGCATAGGCTCCTGCCTTGACGGCACGGTCAATTAGGCTTCATCGGCAAGAGGACAAGACGTGGCGCCCGCGCGACGACAGGCGGTTGGGCGCACGGCGCGCTGATGGGTTGAGGAGATTGTGATGACCGAACGCGAGTCGATGCCCTACGACGTGGTGATCGTCGGTGCCGGGCCCGCCGGGCTTTCGGCGGCGATCCGGCTGAAGCAAATGGCAACCGAAGCGGGCAGCGAAATATCGGTTTGCATCCTCGAAAAGGGATCGGAAGTCGGCGCGCATATCCTGTCGGGCGCGGTCATCGATCCGCGTGCGCTCGACGAGCTGCTGCCCGACTGGCGCGAGGACGGCTGCCCGCTGGCGAGCACGCCGGTGACCGAGAATCACCACTGGACGCTCAGCGCGACCGGCAAGTCGGCGATGCCCGAATTCCTGACGCCGCCCTATCTCCACAACAAGGGCACCTATACCGGCAGCCTGGGCAGCCTGTGTCGCTGGCTGGCGGGCAAGGCCGAGGAACTGGGCGTCGAGATCTTCCCCGGCTTCGCCGCCGCCGAGATCCTGTTCAACGAGGACGGGTCGGTGAAGGGCGTCGCCACCGGCGACATGGGCGTCGCCAAGGACGGCACGCACACGCCCGACTATCAGCCCGGGCTCGAGCTCCACGCCAAATACACCTTCTTCTGCGAAGGCGTTCGCGGCCATCTGAGCAAGCAGCTGATCCGCCAGTTCGAGCTGGCGCGCGAGTCCCAGCCGCAGGTCTATGGCATCGGCATCAAGGAATTGTGGGACATCGATCCCGCCAACCATGTGCCGGGCAAGGTCATCCATACGCAGGGCTGGCCGCTCGACGACGACACCCAGGGAGGCGGATTCCTCTATCACCAGGCGGACGGCCAGGTCGCGCTCGGCTTCGTCGTGTGGCTCGATTACGCCAACCCCTATCTCTCGCCGTTCCAGGAAATGCAGCGCTGGAAGACGCATCCCGAAATCGCCGCGGTGCTGAAGGGTGCCAAGCGCGTTTCCTACGGCGCCCGCGCGATCAGCGACGGCGGCTGGCAGGCGGTGCCGAAGCTGGTGTTCCCCGGCGGCGCGCTGCTGGGCGACTCGGCGGGCTTCCTCAACGTCCCGCGGATCAAGGGCACGCATATGGCGATCAAGAGCGGCATGCTCGCCGCCGAGGCTGCCTTTGCCGCGGTTCAGGAAGGGCGCAGCGCGGACGAGCTCGACGCCTATACGAGCGGTTACGAGAGCAGCTGGATGTATTCGGAGCTGCGCGGCGTTCGCAACGTCGTGCCGCTGGTGAAGAAGTTCGGCGCCACCTGGGGCACGGTGTTCGCGGGCGTCGCCATGTGGAGCGAGTTGCTCGGCCTGCGCTGGCCGTTCACGATGAAGCACAAGCCCGATTACAAATACATGCATCTGGCCGCGAACTCGAAGCCGATCGACTATCCCAAGCCCGATGGCGTGCTGACCTTTGACCGGCTGTCGTCGGTGTTCCTCTCGGGCACCAATCACGAGGAGAACCAGCCGGTCCACCTCACGCTCAAGGACCCCGACGTTCCGATCCGGGTCAATCTGCCATTGTATGCCGAGCCCGCGCAGCGTTACTGTCCGGCCGGCGTGTACGAGGTGATCGGCGAGGGCGAGGACGCTCGCTTCCAGATCAACGCCCAGAATTGCGTGCACTGCAAGACGTGCGACATCAAGGATCCCAGCCAGAACATCAACTGGGTGGTTCCCGAAGGCGGCGGAGGCCCCAATTACCCCAATATGTAAGCGACTGGGCATCGGGATCGCGGCGCTTCTGGTTGCCGCGCCGGCGCTCGCGCAAAATGTCGATCCCGCCGTCTATGTCCGTGCGCGCGCCGCCGCCGAACGCGGCGATGCCGCCACCGCGGCGCGCGGGTTCGCGGCGGCGCTGACCGCATCGCCCGACGATGCGGATATCGCGCTGCTCGCCTATCGCCAGGCCCTGGCGATCGGCGATTATCCGCTGGCCGAACGGGCACAGGCGGCGATGGCCCGGTCCAATGCCGCCCCGCTCGATTCGGCGATCCTGCGCTATGCGATCGCACTGAAGGCCGGCGACCGCGCCGGGGTCGATGCCGCGCTCGACCGGCTGGCGGGCGGTCCGCTGAACTTCATGGCGCCGGTTCTGCGCGCCTGGGTCGCCCAGGATCGCGGTGGCGATCCGTTCGCTCCCCTCGCTGCCGCATCGGGGCCGCTGGGCGGCCGCTATGCCGCCGAGCATCGTGGCCTGTTGCTGATCCATCGGGGGCAGGTGGATGAGGGGCTGGCGGTGCTCCAGCCGCTGATCGAGGCGCCCCGCAGCAATGACTTGCGCATCGATGCCGCATTCCTGCTCGGCCTGTCGGGCAGGCGCGATCGCGCGCGCGACCTTCTGTTGGGAGACGGCGCCCAGGCCAAGGCACTGCGCGACCGCCTTGGCCGCGGCACGACCAGGCCGGGTGCCGCGCTCGGGTCCGCCTGGCTGTTCCTCAGTATCGCGGCCGATCTGGCGGGCGAGCAGGCACCGCCCGAAGTGTCGGTGCTGCTGACCCGGTCCGCATTGCTGCTCGAACCCGGCGACGACCGGTTACGGCTCTATCTGGCCGAGGCGCTGTCGAAGCTGGGGATGACCGATCTGGCGCTCACCGTCCTTGCCGAGGTGCGGCGCGACAGCCCCTTTGCCCAGGGCGCGATCGTCAGCCGCATCTCGGTCCTCGACCGTGCCGGGCGAGAGGACGAGGCGCTGGTCCTCGCCAAGGTTCAGGCGGAGCGGCGCGACGCCGGATGGCAGGACGCAGCCACCTATGGCGACCTGTTGTCCGACGAGGGGCAGCACGCCGCCGCGGCGACCGCCTATCGCGCCGCGATCGATCGTGGGGGCGCCGACAGCTGGAGCCTCCATTATCGCCGGGGCGTGGCGCTGGACACGGCCGGCGACTGGCCCGGCGCCGAGGCTGCGCTGCGCAAGGCGATCGAGCTTGGTCCGCGCGAGGCAAAGCCGCTCAGCACGCTGGGATCGGCGATGGTGCGTCGCGGCCAGCAACTGGCCGAGGCGCAGACCTTGCTCGAACGCGCCAACCGGCTGAAGCCCGACGACGCCGCGATCATCGATTCGCTCGGCTGGGCCTATTTCATGGCCGGCGACACGGTGCGGGCGCTGCCGCTTCTGGAAAAGGCGGCGCGCGGCGATCCTGGCGGCAGCCTGGTCAACGAGCATCTGGGCGACGTCTATTGGCAGCTTGGGCGACGCGTCGACGCGCGCTATGCGTGGAATGCGGCGTCGATCTATGCCGACAGCGCGACGGTCGGCCGCATTGCCGCCAAGATCGAGAATGGACCGCGTGCCCTCAACTGACCCGAGCTTCGACCCGATTGCCGAGCCTGCCCGCGCCAAGCTGAACCTGGCGCTGCACGTCCGGGCGCGACGACCCGACGGCTATCATGAGCTGGAGACGCTGTTCGCGTTCGTCGATCTGGGCGACATCGTCCGGATCAGGCCCGGCAACGGTTTCACCGTCACCGGCCCCTTCGCCGGCGCGCTCCAGGGTGAGGGGGACAATCTGGTCATGCGCGCCGCGGCGCGCTTTGCCGAGCGGTTCGGCGGCGGCCCCTGGGCAATCGAGCTGGAAAAGCACCTGCCGGTTGCGTCGGGAATCGGCGGCGGATCGGCGGATGCCGCCGCGACGTTACGGGCGCTGGCACGGCTGCAGGGGGTAACTATCGACGCGCTGTATCCGATCGCCGATGCACTGGGATCGGACGTGCCCGCCTGCCTGTTCGGCGTCACCGCGCTGGGCACCGGGCGCGGCGAGCGGCTCGACCCGATCGAGGGGCTGGCGGGACAGCCGGTGCTGATGGTCAATCCGGGCGTCGGCGTTTCGACCGCCGAGGTGTTTCGCCGCTGGGACGGCGTCGATCGTGGGCCGATCGGGGGCGGCGGATTGCTGGACCGTGCACGGGCCGGACGCAACGACCTGGAACCGCCGGCGCGGGCGATCGCGCCGGAAATCGATGCGGTGCTGGCGGCACTGGACGCACTGCCGGGGGTGATCCTGGCCCGGATGTCCGGATCGGGCGCGACCTGCTTCGCCCTGTTCGACAGTATCGAGGCACGGCATGGCGCGGCATTGGCGGTAGCCCGGCCCGGCTGGTGGGTCGCCGAGACGGCACTGGTCTGAGCCGCGGGATGACAGGCGCGCCGTGATCGGGCAGAGCGACGCGATGATCCAGATCGAGCGCGACGGCGCCATCGCCACCGTGACCCTCAACCGGCCCGAGGCGCGCAACGCGCTGCCGATCGCCGGCTGGCAGGCGCTGAGCGAGGCCGCCGCGGCGTTGGCGGACAGCGACGCGCGGGTGGTGATCCTCCAGTCGCATGTGCCGCTGATCTTCTCGGCGGGCGCCGATATCGCAGAGTTCTCGCGCTTCGAGGCGGGCGATGCGACGCGTTTCAGGCTGGCCATGCGCCGCGGGATCGATGCGGTTGCCGCGCTGCCGATGCCGGTGATCGCCGCGATCGACGGCGGATGCTATGGTGCCGCGGTTGCGCTGATCCTCGCCTGCGACCTGCGGGTCGCCGGGCAGGGCGCGCAATTCGCCGCGACGCCGGCCAAGCTGGGCATCGGCTATCCGCGCGAGGACGTCGCCCGGCTGTCCGCGCAGATCGGCCGCGGCAATGCGTCACGGATGCTGTTCAGCGGAGAGATCGTCGAGGCCATCGACGCCCACGCAATGGGGCTGGTCGAACTGCACTGGGAGGATGCGGGACCGCTCGCGCGCACGTTCGCAGATCGTATCGCCGCCAATGCCCCCGGCGCGATGCGGCTGCTGAAACGCGCGCTGGCGGATCCTGACGATGCCGGCCTGGACGATGCGTTCGACGCCTGTTTCGACAGCGCCGAGTTCGCCGAGGGCAGGGCGGCGTTTCGCGAGCGCCGACGGCCGGTGTTCCAGTGAGCGTCGCGCCGGCAGAGATCATCGATGGCGCAGCGCATCGGCTGTTGCTGTTGTGCGACCATGCGTCCAACCGCGTGCCGGACGATATCGACCTGAATATCGATCCGGCGCTGCTCGACCTGCATATCGCGATCGATATCGGCGCGGCCGACGTGACTCGCGCGCTTGCCGCGCAGCTCGATGCGCCCGCGATCCTCGGGACCGTGTCGCGGCTGGTGATCGATCTTCACCGGGAGCCTGATCATCCCGGACTGATCCCGCAAGTCAGCGATGGTCATGAGATACCGGGCAATGCTCAGATCGATTCTGAGGAGCGACTGGTGCGCTTCCACATCCCCTATCATGCGACGATCGAGCAATGGATCGCGGCGCGCCGACCCGATTACATCCTGTCGGTCCACAGTTTCACGCCGAAGCTGGAACAGGGCGGAAGTGAACGGCCGTGGGAGATCGGCATCCTCTACAATCAGGATGCGCGGCTGGCTCGCCCGGCGATCGAGTGGCTGGGGCGTCAGGGGCTGATCGTCGGCGATAACGAGCCCTATTCGGGCAAGGCGCTGAACGCGACGCTCAACCGTCATGCCGAGGCCAATGATATCCCGTCGTTCGCGATCGAGATCCGCAACGACCTGATCCGCGACGCCGCCGGCGTCGCCCGCTGGGCGGGCATTCTCGCGGCCATGGCAGAGATTCTCCGTGGGGAGCTCGGTCGATGAGAAAATATCATACCAATCAGGTTCTTGCTGGCCATCTCGAACTGTCCATGAGAACAGTTTGCCGCGCCGCAGTCGGTGCAACACTGGCCGCCATGTGTCTCGGGTTTGGTGGATGCGATGGCGTCGCCGTTCCCGACAAGATGGCGGAGGTGAAGGCCAGGTCGCATGGCGAGGCGATGGCGAAGGCCGAAAGCCGGATCGAATGCGCGGGGCCGGGGGAACAGGCGATGGCGCTGACCTGCACCATCACCCGGACCCAGACGCAGGATGGCCTCTTCCTGACGCTTCGCCATGCCGATGGCGGCTTCCGACGGCTGTTGGTGACGACCGATGGCCGCGGCGTGGTCGCAGCCGACGGCGCAGAGCGAGCGGTGGTCACGCCGGTGGCGTCCGACCTGATCGAGGTCCGGCTGGGCGGGGCGCGCTATCATTTGCCGGCAACGGTGCGGGCAACGCCCAAGGCGCCGTCGGCCAGAAGCGCACGGTCATGATTCCGCCCGGCGCGCCGATCCTCACCGCCGAAGCGATGCGCGCGGCCGAGGATGCGCATTTCCGCGGCGTGCCCCAGCTCGACGTCATGGAGCGGGCGGGCGCTGCCATCGCCCGCGAGGCGGCGCGGTTCGCGACCGGGCGCGACATGCTGGTGCTTGCAGGGCCCGGAAACAATGGCGGCGATGCCTTTGTGGCGGCACGGCTTTTGAAGGCTGCCGGACATGACGTGACCGTTGCGGCGATGGGAGAGCCGCAGACGCCGGCCGCGCGGACCATGTTCGAACGATGGGAGGGGGCGACCAGCTCGCTCTACGAGGCGCGGCCGCGCCCGATCCTGATCGACGGCCTGTTCGGCACCGGCATGAGCCGTGCGCTCGATCGCGGCCCGCGCGCGCTGCTCGCCGATCTGGCCAAAGGGGCGGAGTTCAGCCTGGCCATCGACCTGCCCTCGGGCCTCGAGACCGACAGCGGTGCCGATTACGGTGCGCCGCGGGTGTCGGCGACGATCGCGCTCGCCGCGCTGAAGCCGGCGCATCTGCTGGGTGCGGGGCTGGAGAAATGCGGCCATGTGTTGCTGGCCGACATCGGCATCCCGGTCGAGTCCGCCTGGCACAGCCTGGCGCGGCCGCGGATCGAGGCGCCCGGCGCGTTCGACCATAAATATAGCCGCGGCATGGTGGCGGTGATCGAGAATGCGATGCCGGGCGCGGCCCGGCTGGCGGCTGGCGCGGCCGCTTCGGCCGGCGCGGGCTATGTCATGCTGATCGGGACGGACCCGGCGAGCCGCGTGGACGCCATCGTGCGCAAATCGGTCGCGGCGGCTGAGGATCTGGCCGACGCGCTCGCCGATCCGCGGATCGGGGTGGTGGTGGTCGGACCCGGCCTGGGCCGCGACCGGCGGGCGGAGGGCTTGCTGAAGGCGGTGCTTGCCACCAGCCATCCGCTGGTGCTCGACGGCGATGCGCTGAGCCTGCTCGGCCGCAATGCCGCGCGCTGGCTGCAGGCGCGCACCGCGCCATCCTGGCTGACGCCGCATGGCGGCGAGTTCGACCGCCTGTTCGGCGAGGCGGGCGGCAGCAAGATCGACCGCACGCTGGCGGCGGCGGCCGAGGCGCAGGCGACGATCGTGCACAAGGGTGCCGATACGGTGATCGCCGATCCGCGCGGCGCGGTTCGGGTTGCGGCGCATGCCTCGCCTTGGCTGTCCACGGCGGGGACGGGCGACCTGCTGGCCGGGCTGCTGGCGGCGCGGGTCGCGTGCGGTGACGATGCGCTCGTGGCGGCGGAGACCGCAGTGTGGCTCCATGCGGCCGCCGCGCGTCGTGCCGGCCCTGCCTTCGTCGCCGATGCGCTGATTGGCCAAATACCCCAGGCGGTTTCGGAGTGTCTGTGATCGAGGAAGAAGTCATTCGCGTCGCGGCGCGCGGCGACGGCGTGACCGCGGATGGCCGCCACGTGCCGCTGGCTGCACCGGGCGACCGCGTTGCCGCCGACGGGACGATCGCCCCGGGGCCGCACCATCAAAACCCGCCGTGCCGGCACTTCCCCCAATGTGGCGGTTGCCAGCTCCAGCATCTCGACGATGCGAGCTGGAGCGGATTCATCGTCGAGCGGATCCGCGCCGCGCTGGGCCAGCATGGGCTGGAGACCGAAATCCGGACGCCGTTGCTGTCGGCGCCGCGTACCCGGCGCCGGGCGACGCTTCACGCCGAGCGGCGCGGGCGGCAGGTCCATCTCGGTTTCACCGAACAGGGCAGCCACCGGCTGATCGACCTGGACGAGTGCCATGTCCTCGATCCGCGGCTGTTCGCGCTGCTGGCGCCGCTGCGTGGCTTGCTCGCGACGGTTGCGCCCGTCAGCCGGCGGATCAACGTCCAGCTTGCCCTGACCGACCAGGGGCCCGACGTGCTGATCGACGGGATCGAGGCCGAGGGATTGGCCGCTGCGGAGGCGCTCACCGCCTTCTCGCAGCGCCACGGGCTGGCGAGACTGGCGATGGACGAGGGGTTGGGGCCAACGACGCGGTGGGAGCCCGATCCGGTCACGATCACGCAGGGCGGGGTGCCGGTCCCCTTTCCGCACGGCAGTTTCCTCCAGGCGACGCCCGAGGGCGAGGCGGCACTGGTCGCGGCGGTCCGCGAGATCGCCGGCGGCGCGGCCGCGATCGCCGACCTGTTCGCGGGGCTGGGGACCTTCGCGTTCGCCTTCGCCGGGTCGAAAGTCTATGCGGGCGAAGCCGCGCGCGATCCGGTCCTGTCGCTGAAGGCTGCGGCGGCGCGCGCGGGTCGACAGATCTTTGCCGATCACCGCGACCTGTTCCGCCGTCCGCTGACGACGAAGGAGCTGAACAATTTCCAGGCGATGGTGATCGACCCGCCGCGCGCCGGGGCGAAGGAACAGAGCGCCGAGATCGCTGCCTCGATCGTACCGCGTGTCGCCTTTGTCTCGTGCAATCCCAGTACCTTCGCCCGTGATGCGGAGATCCTGTGCAAGGGCGGCTATCGGCTCGACTGGATCCAGCCGGTTGGCCAGTTCCGCTGGTCGACCCATGTCGAACTGGCCGCGCAGTTCACCCGTCAGGGATAGTCGGCGCGCAGGAAATAGAGGCCGTCGGACGGCGCGTTGAAGCCCAGCGCGGCGCGGTCGCGCGCCTTCAGCGCCGTGCGCATGTCGTCGGGACGCCACTTGCCCTGGCCGACCAGCGAGAGGCACCCGACCATCGAGCGCACCTGATGGTGGAGGAAGGACCGGGCCGAGGCGAAGACGCTGATCCGGTCGCCCTGGCGCACCACGTCGAGCCGGTCGAGCGTGCGGAGCGGGCTGTCGGCCTGGCAATGGGCGGAGCGGAAGGTGGTGAAATCGTGCCGGCCGACCAGGTGCTGCGCGCCCTCCTGCATCGCGTCCGCGTCGAGCGGATTGGCGACCCGCCACGCCAGCCCCTTCTCGAACGTCAGCGGCGCGCGGCGCTGGACGATGCGATATTCGTAATGGCGCGCCAGGCACGAGAAGCGGGCATGCCAGTCGTCGGGCACCACCTCGCACCCCAGGATCGCGACGGGGTTGGGCCGCAGCCGTGCGTTGAGCGCCTCCATCAGCCGGAACGGCGCGATGTCCTTGGCCACGTCGCAATGCGCGCGCATCTCCAGCGCATGGACGCCGGCATCGGTCCGACCGGCGGCGTGGACCAGCGCATCCTCGCCGGTGATCGCGTGAAGCGCATCCTCGATCGCCTGCTGGACGCTCGGCCCATGATCCTGATGCTGCCACCCCATGAACGGCCGCCCGTCATATTCGACGGTGAGCGCGAAGCGTGTCACAGCCGGGCGCCTGCGGGGATGGCGAATCCGCGCAGCAGTTCCCGTGACGTCATGACGCCGCGCCCG
Source organism: Sphingomonas rustica (assembly GCF_039652585.1). Classification (NCBI taxonomy): domain Bacteria; kingdom Pseudomonadati; phylum Pseudomonadota; class Alphaproteobacteria; order Sphingomonadales; family Sphingomonadaceae; genus Sphingomonas; species Sphingomonas rustica. Next base: position 283,388 of record NZ_JBDIZK010000003.1, read on the forward strand.
GCCCGCTGGATGCGCGACGGGCGGATCGCGCCCTGGGCACAGGCGATGGTCAGCATCTCGTCGATCACCGTCCCGGGGGGGGCGCTGGCGTCAACGATTTCCGCAGCATGGACGCGGAAACGCTCGCCGTCATATTCGAAGAACGCGCCGGGGGCAGGGTTGAAGGCGCGGACCTGTCGCTCGACCACCTCGGCCGGCTGGCCGAAGTCCAGCCGTGCCTCCGCCTTGTCGATCTTCGGCGCATAGGTCACCCCGTCATCGGGCTGCGCCACCGCGGGATGGCGGTCGAGATCGCCCAGCACCGTCACCATCAGCCGCGCGCCCATCGCGCTCAGCTCGTCCGTGAGTTCTCCAGCCGTCTTGCGATCGATCGGAGTCCGATCCTCCAGCCGCACCGGGCCGGTGTCGAGCCCGGCTTCCATCTGCATGATCCCGACCCCGGTCTCGGCATCGCCGACCAGGATCGAGCGCTGGATCGGTGCGGCGCCGCGCCAGCGCGGCAGCAGCGAGCCATGGACGTTCAGGCAGCCATGACGCGGCGCCTCCAGCACCGGCACCGGCAGGATGAGGCCATAGGCCGCGACCACCGCGACATCGGCGTCCAGCGCCGCGAACGCCTCGACCTCGCCGGGTTCCTTGCGGAACGACAGCGGGGTGCGCACCTCGATCCCCAGGGCCTCTGCACGGGCATGGACCGGGGAGGGGGTCAGCGCCTTGCCGCGACGGCCGCCGGCGCGCGGCGGCTGGCTGTAGGCAGCGACGACGTCGTGGCCGGCCTCGACCAGCGCATCGAGCACCGGCACGGCGAATTCGGGGGTTCCCATGAAGATGATCCGCATCGCTCCCCTCAACCGCTTGGCAGAGGCGGGCGCAAGCCCCTATGTCTGCTGAACCATGGCATCCCCCGAAATCGAAGCGCTGACCCAGGCCCTGTCGCGGCTCCCCGGCCTGGGGCCGCGATCGGCGCGGCGCGCGGTGCTGCATCTGTTGAAGAAGCGCGAGACGGCGCTCGATCCGCTGCTGCTGGCGCTGGCGCGCGTGAGCGAGCGGCTGAACACCTGCTCGATCTGCGGCAATGTCGATACGACCGATCCCTGCTCGATCTGCGCCGATCCGCGCCGCGATGCGCGCTCGCTGTGCGTCGTCGAGGAGGTGGCCGACCTGTGGGCGCTCGACCGGTCGCGGCTGTTTCCCGGCCGCTTCCATGTGCTGGGCGGGCGGCTGTCGGCGCTCGAGGGGGTCCGGCCGGAGGATCTGGCGATCGACAGCCTGGTTCGCCGCGTCGCCGACGGCGGCATCGACGAGGTCGTGCTGGCGATGAATGCAACGCTGGAGGGTCAGACCACCGCCCATTATGTCGCCGAGCGGATCGAGACCTATCCGGTACGCGTCACCCAGTTGGCGCACGGCCTGCCGGTGGGCGGCGAACTCGACTATCTCGACGAGGGCACGCTTGCCCAGGCGCTGCGCGCGCGGCGCCCGGTGGCTTAGGCGCTCACCCTGATCTTGCGGGAATCGGCCGCAGGGCCTAAATTCATCGCATGGCTTTGCTTCCGATCATCGAAGTGCCGGACCCCCGGCTGCGTATTGTTTCGTCCCCGGTGGACCAGGTGGACGACGCGCTGCGCGACCTGATCGCCGACATGTTCGACACCATGTACGACGCCCCGGGCATCGGCCTGGCGGCGATCCAGGTCGGCGTGCCGAAGCGTGTCCTGGTCATGGACCTGCAGGAGCAGGAAGGCGAGGACGGCAAGCCGATCCGCGATCCGCGCGTCTTCATCAATCCGGTGATCCACGATCCGTCCGAGGATCAGTCGCTCTATACCGAGGGCTGCCTGTCGGTGCCGGACCAGTTCGCCGATGTCGAACGCCCGGCGCGTTGCCGCGTCACCTGGCTCGACGAGAAGGGTGAGGCGCACGACGAGGTGTTCGAGGGGCTGTGGGCGACCTGCATCCAGCACGAGATGGACCATCTCGAAGGCGTGGTGTTCATCGACCATCTGTCGCGCCTGAAACGCGACATGATCATGAAGAAGCTCAACAAGGCTCGCAAGGCCGCCGCCTAAGCCATTGATCACCGGGGAGCTTGATGCTCCCCGGTCGTCGGTTAGAACAGCCCGACGACCAATCCCTGCGCATCGAACCGGATCGCCTCCGCCGCGGGCTGCCTCGGCAGGCCTGGCATCGTCATGATCTCTCCGCAGATCGCTACGACGAAGCCGGCCCCGGCGGCCAGTCGGACGTCACGCACCGGCACGATATGCCCCGTCGGCGCGCCCAGCCCGGAGGGGTCGGTCGAGAAGCTATATTGCGTCTTCGCCATGCACACCGGCAGATTGCCGAACCCCGCCTCTTCCCATGCCGCCAGCTTCGCGTGCACCGCGGGATCGGCCAGCACCGCCTCGGCGCGGTAGATGCGCGTCGCAACGCTGTTGATCTTCTCGAACCGCGGCAGGCCGTCGCCATAGAGCGGCGCGAACTGCGCGTTGCCGCGATCGGTCAGCGCAACGACCTGCTCCGCCAGTGCCTCCGCACCCGCGCCGCCATCCGCCCAATGGGTGCAGATCACCGCCTCGGCGCCATGCGCGGCGGTGATGGCGATCAGCTCGGCCAGTTCCTCGTCGCTATCGGTATGGAAGCGGTTGATCGCCACGATCGCGGGGACGCCGAACTGGCGGATATTCTCCAGATGCCGGATCAGGTTCACGCTGCCCAGCCGTACGGCGTCCAGGTTGGGCGCGGCCAGATCGGTCTTGGCAACGCGCCCATTCATCTTCAGCGCGCGCACGGTCGCGACGATCACCGTGGCATCCGGCTTAAGACCGGCCTGACGGCACTTGATGCCGAAGAATTTCTCTGCGCCCAGATCGGCGCCGAACCCCGCCTCGGTCACCGCATAAGCGGCCATAGGGCTCCAGCGCGTCGTCGGGAATGTCGAGGCGGGCGGCTATGTCGTGGATCGGACGAAGCGTCGCCGCGCGGGAGATTTCGATATCGGACAGCATTGCGCCGCAGCCATAGTTAGCCCGGTTGCTTGTGCAAACTCCTCCGCTGGTGGTCGAAACTGACTAGGGGTGGAGGTTTTCGTTGCTGCGCGGTCGTTCCGGGGGTATAATGGATTCGTACTCATAACGGAGGCGCCTATAGGTTAGGGCAAGCAAAGCACCTCAATCGTTTCGGTCGAGCGGGGGCGCGGATTAGATCCTGAGTAATTTGAGGGCCCTTGGTACCTCCTATACTCCGCATCAGCCGTTCCCAGGAAATCGCCGAGATACGAGATCCAGGGAGTTTATCATGACCAAGTTCGTTTTCGAGCTTGATGTCGATGATGAGTGCGGATGGCGCTTCACCATTTCTGATCATAGCAACGATATCGTTGCTATGTCGGTGAAGTATTATCCGACTCTGTCGGCTATGCTGCAGGACCTTCGGGGGCTGCAGCCGATCGCTCAAGCACTCTAAAAGGGGGGCGGGTTCGCGTTTGCGGATCCGCTCTTCGTGTTTGGAAACATAATGGATACTGCAAGCATAGTTATAGTGATCATCGCCCTGCTCGCGGGGCTGGCCGTCGGCTGGCTGCTTGGTGGGCGCAGCGGTGCGCAGATGCGCATCGAGCGCGATGCCCGCGATGCCGAATTGCGCGCGGCGCTCTCCGATCTGGGCCGCGCGCAGGTCGAACTCGCCACGCTGCGGGCCGAGACCAGCGGGCTCGAGACGCGCTTCGCCGAACTCGCCGGCCGGGTGCTTGGCCAGGCGCAGGACGCGTTCCTCAAGCGCGCCGATGAGCGGTTCCGCCAGTCCGAGGAAGCGGCGGGGCAGAATCTCAAGTCGCTGCTGCAGCCAGTCGAGGCGACGCTGAAGCGCTATGAGGAGGGCCTCAGCCAGGTCGAGAAGGAACGCGTCGGCAGCTATCAGGCGCTGCGCGAGGCGGTCGGCCTGCTCCATGCCGGGCATACCCAGGTGCGCGACGAGACTGCCAAGCTGGTCAACGCGCTTCGCGCCAGCCCCAAGGCACGCGGTCGCTGGGGCGAGCAGAGCCTGAAGAACGTCCTGGAGCAGGCGGGGCTTTCGCAGTTCGCGGACTTCGCCACCGAAGTCTCGGTCACGACCGAGGATGGGCGGCTGCGCCCCGACGTGATCGTGCGGATGCCCGGCGGTCGCAAGCTGATCATCGATGCGAAATGTTCGCTCAACGCCTTTCTCGATGCCAGCGAGGAAGTCGACGAGGCGCGCCGCGTCGCGCACCTCAAGGCGCATGCCGCCGCGATCCGCCGCCATGCCGAGCAGCTGGGGTCCAAGGCCTATTGGCAGCAGTTCGGCGACGCCGCCGACTATGTAATCCTCTATATCCCCGGCGAGCATTTCCTGACCGCCGCGCTGGAGCAGGACGATCACCTGTGGGAATGGGCATTCGAGCGGCGGGTCCTGCTCGCGACGCCGACCAATCTCGTCGCGATCGCCCGGACCGTCGCCAGCGTCTGGCGTCAGGAGCGACTGGCCGAGGAGGCCGCCGAGATCGCCCGGCTCGGCAAGGAGCTGCACGCGCGGCTTGCGACCATGGGCGGCCATGTCGCCCGGATGGGCCGCAATCTCGATTCCGCCACCAGCGCCTATAACGCGATGGTCGGCAGCCTGGAGAGCCAGGTGATGACCCAGGCCAAGCGCTTCGAGGCGCTGGAGGTATCGGGCGGCGCCAAGGAGATCGAGGCGCTGCCCGTCATCGAAACCGCCACGCGGCCGCTCACCAAGCTGATCGCGGGCGCCGAATAGCGCGGATGGCCAAATATGGACTCGAGCCGGTCGATCTTGAGGCGACCGATCACTTCCGAGTGATTCGACAGTTCACGCTCGATCCCCTTGGAATCGTTGGGGATATGCTCGACGAATAGCGAGGTGGTCGGGCGTCCGCAGGGGAGACGGACGACCCCGACCGTGTCAGATTATCGCGGTCGCGGTCCGCCGCGCGCAGGTGCAAGCACTAGCCGCTTGCCACCCCGGCCGGTCAGCACCAGCTTGCCGCCGCGATTGCGGCTGACGCTCAGCCGCTCGCCGAGCAGCGCGAGCAGGTTGCGCTCCTGAACCTGGGCTGCGCGCCCGATACAGGCGCGGCGTGTCGTGGCGATGGGGCCGGTGGTCAGGAAGCCGCGCTCCAGCCGGAACGACCCGTTCATGCTGTTACAGCCGCTGTTGCCGCTCAGCCGGCCCTCGCGGAAGCTGACGCGGACATCGGCATTGCGGGGCACGACGCCGCCGCTGATGCTCTCGACCGCCCAGTCGCCGTCCAGAACCGATCGCTGCTCGCCGCCGATCGGCGTGCCGCCGCAGCCGCTGAAGCTGCGACCGTCGACGCGGACCGTCACCGTGTCGGGGAAGCTGCGATCGCTCATCCCGTCGCCGCAACCCTTGTGGACGATGTTCACGTCGACCCGGCGCGTGCGATAGATCTCGCCGGCAAATCCGTTGATCGGGCGCGGCGTCGGAACCGTCACCGTCGGCCGTCCCGGCGCCTCGAACCGCATCGTCCGCTTGTCGATCGACAGCGACCAGAACGGCTCGGTCCCCAGCGCCTTGTATGGCGCGGCAGGCTGGGCAAGTGCGGGCGCGGCAAGCGCGGACAGCGCTATGGCGGCGGTCATCAGCAGTCTCATGTTCGTCTCCTCCGACCCATCTCTGGATCCCGATGACTGAACGCGCGATGGCCGTTTTGTTTCGCAGCCGTTCAGCCGCGTCGCCGCTGATTCAGCACTTCATAGGCCATCACCGCAGTCGCGATCGCGGCATTCAGGCTGTCCGCCTTGCCGAGCATCGGGATCTTGACGGTGATGTCGCACGCCGCGGCCATGAAGTCGGGCATGCCCTGCGCCTCGTTGCCGGTCAGAAGGAAGGTGGGCGCCTCGTAGCGCGCGGCCTGATAATCGACCTCGGTATCGAGGCTGAGCCCGACCAGCTGGCCGGGCCCGGCGCGCAGCCAGGTCGCGAATTCTGCCCAATTGGCCCTGGCGACGGGCACGGTGAACAGCGCGCCCATCGATGCGCGCACCGCTTCGACCGAGAAGGGATCGACACAGTCGTCGACCAGGATCAGTCCGCCCGCGCCGATCGCGTCGGCGGTACGCAGGATCGTGCCCAGATTGCCGGGATCGCGCAGCCGCTCCGCCACCAGCCAGATCGGCGCTGCGCTGCGGTCGAGGTCCGATAGTGCGACGGTAAATTCGGGATAGACGCCGACCACCGCGCCCGGATTGTCCTTGCCCGACAGCTTGGAGAGAATATCGGCATTGGTCTCGATCGCTTCGCCGCCTGCGGCTTCGGTCGCGTCGATCAGGTCATGGACCAGCGAATGGGTCGCCATGTCGCGGGCATAGAAGAGATAATCGGGGATTCGCCCCGCCTCCAGCGCCTCGGTCAGGATGCGCAGCCCCTCGGCCAGGAACAGGCCTTCCTCGCGGCGATGCTTCTTGTCGCGGAGGTTGCGGACGCGCTTGATCAGCGGGTTGGAAAAGGCGGTGATTTCACGAGGCATGGTTGCAGCCCCAGATGCTCCACAAACGGGTCGAAGTCACGATCAGAATAGAGCAGCGGTATGCCATCAAGGATACAGCGGGTCGCTATCAGCGTATCGATCGTCTTTCGCACAGTCACGCCCTTCGCCCGCAACGTCCGGAAGTGTCGGGCAGCGCGCTCGGCAACGTCCCACCCACCGATTTCGACAAGGACAAGCGTCGCGAGCAGCGCTTCGGCTTGGACATAGTCGCGGTCGGATGAAAACCCTTGAAGCACCTCGGTCACATTCAGATCGCCGATCGCGACGAGTTCGATTCCCAAGGCCGCATCCAGCCTGTCGGTCTGCGGAGCGGAAACACCACGAAAGAAATCGATCCAGACGCTCGAATCGACCAGGATCATCCGTCGGTTCGCATCGCCTCGAGATCGCCGGTCCAGGCCAGCCTGCCGCGAAGGGCGCGGATATGTCCCTGGCGATGCAGACGAAGCAACGTCCTGAGCCCGAGCTCAACCGCTTCCCGCTTGGTGCGAAGGCCCGTCGCTTCCATCGCATCCGCGATCAATCTGTCATCGATAACGATGTTCGTGCGCATGATGTGTATTCCCGATGTGAATCATACACATGGTGAGGGCTGCGGGAAACTCAATCCTCGCCGAACCGGTCCTCGACCAGCTTGGCCAGCGCGGCGACCGCATCGGCGGCGCCGTCGCCCTCGGCGCTGATGGTGATGGTATCGCCCATCGCCGCGCCGAGCATCATCAGGCCCATGATGGAGGTCGCCGTGACGGCCGATCCGTTCTTTTCGACCGTGACCGGTACCGTCTGGCTGGACGCCAGCGTCACCAGCTTCGCGCTGGCGCGCGCGTGCAGGCCACGGCGGTTGGCGATGAGAACGGTGCGGCTCGTTCCGCTCATGCAGCAGCCTCTCCCAGCACTTCGGACGCGACGGTGATGTATTTCTTGCCTGCGTCGCGCGCGGCGGCGACCGCTTCGGTCACCTTCATCGTCTTGCGGGCACCGCCAAGCCGGATCAGCATCGGCAGGTTGATGCCGGCGATCACCTCGACCTTGCCCGCCTGCATCAGCGAGATGGCCAGGTTGGACGGGGTGCCGCCGAACAGGTCGGTCAGCACGATCACGCCGCGCCCGCCATCCACCTCGGCAATCGCCTTGGCGATGTCGGCACGGCGTTCTTCCATATCGTCTTCGGGGCCGATGCAGATGGGCGCGATGCGCTCCTGCTGACCCACCACATGCTCCATCGCGACCACGAACTCTTCGGCGAGCCGCCCGTGCGTCACGAGTACGAGACCAATCATTTCACCTGAACTCCGCCCCCTGATGCCGCCGCCGGCGCCCCTTCAAGCGAATCCTGCGGCGCAGTCTGCAGATCGCGATGGGTCACCGTGGGCGAAAAACCTTCCTCGCGCAACCGCGCGGCAACCCGTTCCGCGACATGCACGGAACGATGGCGGCCACCGGTGCATCCGAACGCTATCGTAACATAGGATTTTCCTTCGGCCTCGTAGCGCGGCAGCAGCAGGAGGAGCAGCGACTCGATCTCGACCATTGCCTGATCATAGGCCGGGTCGCTGGCGATATAGGCCGAGACGTCCTCGTCCTTGCCCGTTCCGGGACGCAGCGCGTCGACCCAGTGCGGATTGCGCAGGAAGCGCATGTCCAGGACCAGATCGGCATTGCTGGGCAGGCCCCGGGCAAAGCCGAACGACATTACCGACAGCGTGGGTTCGCGGTCGCCGGCAAAGGTCGCCCGGATCTGGTGCGCCAGCTCGTTCGACGCCAGGCTGGTCGTGTCGATCAGCCGGTTCGACCAGCGCCGCAGCGGCATCAGCAGGTTGCGCTCATGCGCGATGCCGTCGCTCGCCGGCCGGTCCTGCGCCAGCGGGTGGCGGCGGCGCGTCTCGCTGTACCGGCGTTCCAGCTCGGCGCCGGCGCAATCGAGGAACAGCGTGCCGATGTCGTGGCCGTGATCCTCGCGCAGCTTCTTGATGCGGCGCACGATGCTCTCGGCGTCGAAACCGCGCGTGGCGACGCCGATGCCGACCGCCAGCGGGCGATCATCGTCGCCGTCCTCGCGCGGGGCGGTGTCGAGCAGGCGGTTGAGCAGCAGCAGCGGCAGATTGTCGACCGTCTCCCAACCCAGATCCTCCAGCGTACGCAGCACGGTCGACTTGCCGGCGCCGGACATGCCGGTCACCAACAGGATCTGTTTCGGGCGCGGCTTGCTCACGCGCCGATCCGTTTGAGCGCCAGTTCGACCTTGATCGGCGCAGACGGCTCGAGCGCGGGAAGGGGGAGGACGGGCACCTCGACGCCGGCGATCCGTCGCGTCCGGCGATCCTCGGGAAAGCGTGGCGGCGAATCGAGGATCTCGATGACCAGCGCCACCGGCACCTTGTCGACATGCGGCATCTCGACGATGCCGATGCCGCGCACCTCGATCTTGCCGGCGATGGTGGCAGGCGACGATGCGATCAGGGCACTTCCGCCGCGATCCGGGCGATGACAGATCGTCTGGTCGTCGGAGACCAAGGACGCGCCGCGATCGATCAGCCGCAGCGCCAGGTCCGACTTGCCCTCGCCCGATCCCCCCTCGATCAGCACGGCGCGGCCGTCGATCGCCACGCAGCTTGCGTGGATCGTTTCGGACGACAGTTGAGGCACCCTCAGTTCGACCATCATTCGCCCTCGGCCAGGGGCAGACGGACCACGAATCGCGCCCCGCTCACCCGATCCTCGCGGCTTTCCACCACGATGCTTCCCTGATGCCCCTCGACAATCGTACGCGCGATGGCAAGCCCCAAGCCGGAATGCTGGCCAAAAGCCTCGCTGGCGGGACGAACGGTGTGAAAACGGCGGAAAACCGCGTCGCGCGCTTCCTCGGGCACGCCGGGGCCGTCATCCTCGACGCGAACGGTCAGCATGCGATCGTCGCTGGTGGCGGAGATCGCGATCAGCCCGCCCTCGGGCGAGAACGAGATCGCATTCTCGATCAGATTGTCGAACACCCGCTCGAGCCGGGCGCCTTCGCCCAGCACGACCAGCGGCGCGTCGCTCGTCCGATCGAACACCAATCGGATGCCCAGCGGCAGCCCGCGCGCCTCGCGCTGGTCGATCAGCGCCTGGACCATCTGCCCGATATCGATCGGCTCGAACGTCGCGCGGCTCAGCTGTGCATCCAGGCGCGATGCCTCGGAAATGTCGGTGATCAGCCGGTCGAGCCGCAGGACATCGTCGCGGACGATTTCCAGCAGCTGGTCGCGATGTTCCTGCTTCCTGACCGTCGCCAGGCTGTCGACCGCCGATCGCAGCGACGCCAGCGGGTTCTTCAGCTCGTGGGTCACGTCGGCGGCGAAGGCCTCCGTCGCATCGATCCGAGCGCGCAAGGCCTGGGTCATGTCGGACAGGGCGCGCGCCAGCAGCCCGATTTCGTCCGAGCGCGAGGGCAGGCGGGGAACCACCACCTCGCGCGCGCGCCCCAGCCGGACGCGGATTGCGGCGCGCGCCAGGTGACGCAGCGGGCGGACGATCGTGCGCGCCAGGAACAGCGACAGGAAGATCGAGGCGAGCGAGACGATCAGCAGCACCACGCCCAGGCGATAGCGCTCGATCCGGACCGTCTGGGTGATGTCGCGTGCGTTCACCGTGGTCATGACGACGCCTAGCCCGGTGATCGGCGCGGCGGCGGTGATGATCGGGGTGCGATCGGGCGCGCGCCATACGGTCGCCGGTGCGCCGTGGGTTTCCGCCGCGGTCTGGACATCGGGCCAGTCGAATCCCTGATGCGGGTCGCGTTCGCGATATTGCGGGGCGCGATCGGCGCCGGCGACGGTGTCGATCACCGCATCCAGGAATCGCGCGATCGACTGGTTCCACGGATCCTTGTCGGGGTCGCGCAGCACGACGTTGCGCAGGCCCAGGTCGCGGCTGTCGGACAGCATCACGCCCTTCTGGTCGTACAGCCGCACGCGCACGCCCATGTCGCGCGCCAGGCTGAGCACCAGCAGGTCGCGACGCTCCTTGGTTGCCGAGGCGAGCGACTGGGCGATCAGTCGCGCCTCGCGGCTGGCCTGCGCCATCCGGCTCTCGACGATCCGGCTGCGATAGGAATCGAGATAGAAGAAGCCGCCGGCCAGCAGCGCTAGGGCGAAGATGTTGACCGCCAGGATTCGCGGAGTCAGCGAAATCCTGTTGGACAATTTGAGCGCGAGGCCGCGCTCGTCACTCGTCCGAGAAGCGATATCCGGCCCCATAGAGCGTCTCGATGGCATCGAAGTCGGAATCGACCTGGCGGAACTTCCGCCGGACGCGCTTGATATGGCTGTCGATGGTCCGGTCATCGACATAGATATCGTCCTGATAGGCCGCATCCATCAGCTGGTTGCGGGTCTTCACGATCCCCGGGCGCTGCGCCAGGGTCTCGAGGATCAGGAATTCGGTGACGGTCAGCGTGACGTTGGTGCCGTCCCAGGTGACGCGGTGGCGTGCCGGGTCCATCGCCAACCGGCCGCGGACCAGCGGCTGGGCCGCCTCCTGCGGCTGCCCCTCGATCGAGGGCAGGCTGGCCTCGGTGCGGCGCAGGATCGCGCGGATTCGGGCGATCAGCAGCCGCTGGCTGAACGGCTTCGAGATATAGTCGTCGGCGCCCATGGCGAGGCCGAGCGCCTCGTCCAGTTCGTCATCCTTGCTGGTGAGGAAGATGACGGGGATCGGCCGTTTCTCGCGCAGGCGGCGCAGCAGCTCTAGCCCGTCCATCTTCGGCATCTTGATGTCGAGCACGGCCAGGTCGGGCGGATTCTCGATCAGCGCCTTCAGCGCGCTTTCGCCGTCCGAATAGACCCGTGTGAGAAAGCCTTCGGTCTGAAGCGCGATCGAGACAGAGGTGAGGATATTGCGGTCGTCATCGACCAGCGCGATCGTCGCCGTCATCCGACGTACGGGGCGTTGCTGCGAGCCATTGGCCCACCGTTAGACCAAAGTTTCTCACCGCTCAATCCGATGACATCGGTTACCCTGAATCTGACAACGTTTACACGGATTGACCCCGGTTTCGGTGGGTGCTTACCGCCGGCCAACGTCAGTCAAGCGTCAGAGAATGCGGCGCAACCGGGAGACGACCATGAACACGCGCACGCCGAGCCACGCGCTCGACGCACAGGGCATCGCGACCGATGCCACGACTCACTGGAACCTGATCACCGCCCCCCTGATCGAACACGCCGTCCGCCGCGGCGAGGGGCGACTGGCCAAGGACGGTCCGCTGGTCGTCACGACCGGCAAGCACACCGGGCGCTCCGCCAAGGACAAGTTCATCGTCCGCGATGCCGAGACCGAAGGCACCGTCTGGTGGGGCGATACCAATCGCGGCATGACGCCCGAGCATTTCGCCGCGCTGAAGGCCGACTTCCTGGCCGAAGTGGCCGCGCGCGACACCCTTTTCGTCCAGGACCTGTATGGCGGTTCCCAGCCCGAGCACCGCGTCCGCGTGCGGGTGATCAACGAACTCGCCTGGCACAATCTGTTCATCCGCACCTTGCTGGTGCGGCCGTCGGAGGACGAGCTATCGGGCTTCGTCCCCGAATATACGATCATCGACCTGCCGAGCTTCCGCGCCGACCCGGATCGCCACGGCTCCCGCAGCGAGACGGTGATCGCGGTCAACTTTACCGAGAAGCTGATCCTGATCGGCGGCACCGCCTATGCGGGCGAGATGAAGAAGTCGGTCTTCGGCCTGCTCAACTATCTGCTGCCGGTCGACGGCATCATGCCGATGCACTGTTCGGCCAATATCGGCCCCGACGGCGATACCGCGGTCTTCTTCGGCCTGTCGGGCACCGGCAAGACGACGCTGTCCGCCGATGCCAGCCGCACGCTGATCGGCGACGACGAGCATGGCTGGTCGGACGAGGCGGTCTTCAATTTCGAGGGCGGCTGCTATGCCAAGATGATCAACCTGTCGGCCGAGGCCGAGCCCGAGATCTTCGCCACGACCCGGCGCTTCGGCACGGTGCTCGAAAATGTCGTGATGGAGCCCGACACGCGCGAGCTCGACCTGTTCGACAACAGCCTGGCCGAGAACAGCCGCGGGTCCTATCCGCTCGACTTCATCCCGAACACCAGCGCGCGCAACCTGGGGCCGGTGCCGAAGAACATCATCTTCCTGACCGCCGATGCCTATGGCGTGCTGCCTCCGATCGCGCAGTTGACCCCGGAACAGGCGATGTACCACTTCCTGTCGGGCTATACCGCGCGCGTCGCCGGGACCGAGATCGGCGTGACCGAGCCGACCGCCACCTTCTCGACCTGCTTCGGTGCGCCGTTCATGCCGCGCCACCCCTCGGTCTATGGCAATCTGCTCAAGGAGCGGATCGCGAAGGGCGGGGTGAAGTGCTGGCTGGTCAATACCGGTTGGTCGGGCGGCAAGGCGACGATGCCGGGGATCAAGCGGATGCCGATCCGCGTGACCCGTGCGCTGCTCAATGCCGCGCTGGACGGCAGCCTGGCCTCGGCCGAGTTCCGCAAGGACCCGAATTTCGGCTTCATGGTGCCGGTCGCGGTCGAGGGCGTCGATCCAAACATGCTCGATCCGCGGGCGGCCTGGGCCGACAAGGGCGACTATGACCTGACCGCCGCGCGGCTGGTCGACGAGTTCGTCGCCAACTTCGCGCAGTTTGCGGATCATGTCGACGAAGGCGTGCGTCAGGCGGCACCGCGCTCGACCGAAGTGGCCTGAGGCGACCGGCGGCCGGGCCATCCAGGCCCGGCCGTCACGGGTCAGAACGGCAGGCTGTTTCGCACGACCTCGTGATGCTCGACCGTCTCGGGGCGGTCGAGCAGATAGCGGTCATCCTCGGGATAATAGCGGGCGACCGTGATATCCTCGCCGGCGAAGCCGCGAATGTCGTCCAGGCTGCGCCACCAGCTGAGCGTCGTCACCTCGCTGGTGCCGTCGCCCAGGTCACGGAACAGCATCTGGAAGCCCAGATTGCCCGGCGTCGATCCGTAATCGGCGCCGCCCGTTTCCTCGATATAGGCGGCATAGGCGTCGCGCTCGGCGGTGCGGATGCGACTGGACCAGCGGCGCAGGATCACGCCTTGCGTTCCGCGATGTGGCGGTCGATCACGCGACCGAGCACCGTCATCGGCACGTTGCCGCCCAGCACCATCGCGTCGTTGAACGCCTTGAAGTCGTAGCGCGGGCCGAGTTCGCTCTTCACCCGGTCGCGCAGGCGGTTGATCTCGCTATGCCCGACCTTGTAGCCGCAGGCTTGGCCCGGCCACGAGCAATAGCGATCGACCTCGCCCTGTACCTCGTCGACCGACGATCCGTTGGTGGAGGCGAACCATTCGATCGCCTGCTGCCGCGTCCAGCGCTTGGCATGGAGGCCGGTGTCGACCACCAGCCGGCAGGCGCGGAACGCCAGACTCTGCAGATAGCCCAGCCGCTCGACCGGGTTTGCGTCATATACCCCCAGTTCGTCGGCGATCTGCTCGGCATAGAGCGCCCAGCCTTCGCTATAGGCGTTGAACTGCAGCAGCGAGCGGACCAGCGGCAGCTTGAACGTATATTCGCCCTGCCAGGCATGGCCGGGGATCGATTCGTGATAGGCGAGGTCGGGCAGGCTGTAGCTCGTCCAGATGTCGGTGGTGCGCAGGTTGATCCACAGCCGGCCGGGCGTCTTGCCGTCGATCGATCCGGGGCCGCCATAGGCGCCGGGCGCGCCGGGCTCCTCGGCGAGCGGCAGGCGCTTCACCTCAACATTGCCCGGGACCAGCGTGTTGAACGCCTGCGGCATCCGCCCGCGCATGTCGGTGATCCGCTCGGTCAGCAGCTTGACGATCGCCGCGCGGCCCTCGTCCGTGTTCGGATAGGTGAAGCGCGGATCCTTGCCGAGCGCGGTCATCCGCGCGCCGACGCTGCCCTGCGCATAGCCCTGCTGCTTGAGGATGACGTCCATCTTCGCCTGAAGTTCGGCAAGCTCCGCCAGGCCCTGTTTGTGCACCTCGTCGGGGCTGCGATCGGTCGTGGTCCCGGCGCGCAGGGCCCAGGCATAATAGGCGTCGCCATCGGGGAATTTCCACACGCCCGCGTCGCCGGTCGCCTTGGCCCGGTGGCGCTGGAGCTCGGCGATCTGGCGGTCGAGCGCCGGAATGACGGCAGAGGTGCAGATATCGAATGCGCGCTGACCGAAATCGCCCTTCATCCCCGCGGTGCGGTTGGCGAGCGAGGTGACGACGCCCCAAGCGGCGACATGACCGCTGCGCGCCAGCGTGATCTGCTTCAGGCATTTGTCGAGGAGGAAATCGGGCGCGACCACGCCCTTGCCCTCGGCGATCTTCAGCCGCTCGGTTTCGCCATCCAGCTGACCGGCATAGGCGGCGAGCCGGTCGAGATAGGCCTCGCCGTCCGCGGGGGTCTCGATGCGGTGCTCATTCTCCAGCATGCGCGGCGTGTCGAGGAACGCGCCGACATTCTGGACGACGACATAGGGCGAGTTGCGCCATCCGCCGACCGCGACATCGCCATAGCCGAACTTCATCCCGTCCAGCCCGGACTGGAAGGCGGTCTTCACCACGTCGACATTGACGCGCATCGTATGGTCGAGGCTGTCGGGGTCCAGCGTCGACAGGTCGGCGATCCCCTTGCGGAGATGGTCGGCGACCGCCTGCTTGCCCTTGGTCGTTCGATCCTCGAGCCGCTGTTTCAGCTTCGCCCGCTTGCCGGTGTCGATGCCCAGCTGCGTCGCGGCCTCGGGCGAATCGACCAGCAACTGCTCGGCAATGGCCGTCAGCATCGTCTCGGCGCGCGCATCGGCTGCGCCAGCTGCCAGCGCGCGCGCGGGCAGGGTGGACAGGGCGGCGGTGGCGCCCGCCCCGATCAGAAGGGTACGGCGGTCGGTACGCATCAACTTCTCCGAATCTTCAGGAAATCACGGGCTCGACATCGAGCGACCCGTCGCGCTGCCCGACGATGCGGACCCGCGCGCCGGTGGGCGCGTCCAGCCCGCGCGCCGGCCATTCGCCATCGCCAACCCGCACCCGGCCTTCGCCGGCAATGATCGGATGCGACACGGTGACCGTCTGGCCGATCAGCCTTGCTATACGATCGTTCAACAACGGGTCGCTGCTGGGCACTGGGCGATCGACATACCAGCGGCGCCCGACCGCGACGGCGACCGAGGACGCGACCGCGAAGATGCCGATCTCGACGAAGACCGGCAGCGGCAGGACCAGCGCGATCAGGCCGGTCGCGGCGGCGCCGGCGGCGATGAAGACCAGGAAGATGCCCGGCACGATCAGCTCGACGATCGCCAGCACCGCGGCCAGCGCCAGCCAGGCGATGCCAGGCTGCGCCAATATGGCCTGCAGCTCGTTCATTGGTTGGGCTCCGGCGTCAGGAACGGCTGCGGCCGCTCACGCCGCGGCGGGGTGGGCGGGGCGGGGGGCGTGGGACCATTGCCCAGTGCCTCGCGCGCCAGCTCGCCGATGCCGCCCAGCGTGCCGATCAGCTGGGTCGCCTCGACCGGGAACAGGATCGTCTTGGCATTGGGCGAGGTAGCGAACTTGGCGACCGCATCGACATATTTCTGCGCGACGAAATAGTTGATCGCGCTGGCCGATCCCTTGGCGATCGCGTCGGACACCAGCTCGGTCGCCTTGGCCTCGGCCTCGGCGGCGCGCTCGCGCGCCTCGGCGTCGCGGAAGGCGGCTTCCTTGCGACCCTCGGCCTCGAGGATCTTCGACTGTTTCTGGCCCTCGGCGCGCAGGATCTCGGAGGCGCGCGTGCCTTCCGCCTCGAGGATGTTCGCGCGCTTCTCGCGCTCTGCCTTCATCTGGCGGCCCATCGCGTTGACGATGTCGGCGGGCGGACGGATGTCCTTGATCTCGACCCGGGTGATCTTCACGCCCCAAGGCGTGGTTGCATGATCGACCACCGACAACAGCCGCGCGTTGATCTCGTCGCGCTTCGACAGCGTCTCGTCGAGGTCCATCGAGCCCATCACGGTGCGCAGGTTCGTCGTCGTCAGCTGGAGCAGCGCGACATAGAGGTCCGACACCTCATAGGCGGCCTTGGCGGCGTCGAGGACCTGGAAGAACACCACGCCGTCGGTGGAGATCATCGCATTGTCCTTGGTGATGATCTCCTGGCCCGGAATGTCGATCACCTGTTCCATCATGTTCACCTTGCGGCCGACACGGTAGAAGAAGGCGGGATAGAAATTCAGACCCGGCGAGGCGACCGCGGTGAAGCGGCCGAAATGCTCGATCGTGTATTGATAGCCCTGGGTGACGATCTTGAGGCTGGAAAAGAGGTAGAGGATCACGACTGCCAGCGCGAGCATGGCCAGGATAAACAGCGGGTCCATCTTCGATTCTCACCTCTCGCAAAACCTGTCCCTTGCTAGCATAGGCAACGGCCATGACCACAGCCCTTGCGCCCCGCACCGCCCTGTTCCTCCCCGCTTCCAATGCCCGCGCGATCGAGAAGGCGCACGGCCTGGATGCCGAGATGGTGATCCTCGACCTCGAAGACGCGGTGAAGCCGGCGTTGAAGGACGAAGCGCGGGCCATGGCGGTGGCAGCGGCCGGGGAGGATTGGGGTGCCCGAATCCTGGCCATCCGCGTCAATGGCCGCGGCACGGCCGAACATGACGCCGACCTCGCCGCGGTGCGCGACAGCGCGTGCCGGCTGGCGGTCCTGCCCAAGGCGGAGTCGCCCGATCAGGTCGCGGCCGTGATCGCCGCGCTCGGCGGCGCCCGGCTGATCGCGATGATCGAGACGCCGCGCGGGGTCCTGAACGCCGCGGCGATCGCCGCGGTCCCGGGTGTGATCGGCCTGCTCGCCGGGACCAACGACCTGCGTGCGGAGCTGCGCATCCCCCCGGTCGCCAGCCGGGACAGCCTGTCGCTGGCGCTTCAGTCGATCGTGCTTGCCGCGCGGGCCGCCGGCATCTGTGCGTTCGACGGCGTGTTCAACGGGCTGGACGATGCCGACGGTCTGGCCGACGAGGCGCGCCATGGTCGCGCGCTCGGCTTCGACGGCAAGTCGCTGATCCACCCGAACCAGATCGCGACCACCGCGCTGGCCTTTGGACCGACCGACGCCGAACTCGCCGATGCCCGTGCCCTGATCGAAGCCGCGACCGGCGGGGCGGAGCGGTTCCGCGATCGCATGATCGAGGCGATGCATGTCGATCAGGCGCGCGCCTTGATCGCCCGCGCCGATCGACCCTAGGATGGCGTCATGGTGTTCGATCTTCGCGGCGCCTTGCTGAAGAAGGAGGAAATCGAGTCCGCGCGGCTGATGGACTTCGAATTCCGCCTGCGCGCCCGCACGATGAGGATGCTGGCGGCTGCGATCGGGCACGACCCGGAGGCAATGGTCGGGCGGATTGCGCTTCAGGAGGACGAGGCGATCCTGGCGGATCTCGATCCAGCCAATCCCGACATCCGCGCCGACTTCGCCCGGGCGCGGGACGAGGCCAGGCGCCGGTTGATCGCCGAACGCGGCGATCCGACCCCGCACAAGCTGGCCTGACCCCCTAGCGTTTCCGGGAGGGCGCGTTTACATGGCTCGCCAACCTCCGACTCAGGATCTTGGCACCCACATGGAAATCCCTCTCGGCCTTACCTTCGACGACGTTCTGCTGCTTCCGGCGGAATCCGAAGTGCTGCCCAGCCAGGCCGACACCCGCACCTTCGTCACGCGCAACCTGGCGCTGAACATCCCGATCCTGTCCTCGGCGATGGATACCGTCACCGAGATGGACATGGCGATCGTCATGGCTCAGCTCGGCGGCATCGGCGTGCTCCACCGCAATCTCGATGTCGACCAGCAGGTCGAGGCGGTTCGCCAGGTGAAGCGCTTCGAAAGCGGCATGGTCGTCAACCCGATCACGATGACGCCCGACGGCACGCTGGCCGAAGCGCGCGCGCTGATGGAGCGCCACCGGATCAGCGGCATCCCGATCGTCGAGGAAAGCGGCAAGCTGGTCGGCATCCTCACCAATCGCGACGTCCGCTTCGCCGGCAATCCGGACCAGCCGGTCTCGGAGCTGATGACGCACGAGAATCTGGCCACCGTCTCGGTCGGCGTCGGCCAGGAGGAGGCGCGCAAGCTGCTGCACCAGCGCCGGATCGAAAAGCTGCTGGTCGTCGACGACGCCTATCGCTGCGTCGGCCTGATCACCGTGAAGGACATCGAGAAGGCGGTCACCTACCCGCACGCGACCAAGGACGCTGCCGGGCGCCTGTGCGTCGCGGCTGCGACGACCGTGGGCGACAAGGGTTTCGAGCGGACCGAGGCGCTGGTCGATGCCGAGGTCGATCTGGTCGTGATCGACACCGCGCACGGCCATAACCGGGATGTCGCGCGCGCCGTCGAGCGCCTGAAGAAGCTGTCGAACAGCGTCCAGGTGATCGCCGGCAACATCGCGACGGGCGATGCCGCACAGGCGCTGATCGATGCCGGCGCGGACGGGCTGAAGGTCGGCATCGGCCCGGGCTCGATCTGCACCACGCGCATCGTCGCCGGCGTGGGCGTGCCGCAGCTGACCGCAGTGATGGAAGCGGCAAAGGTCGCGCAGAAGGCCGGCGTGCCGGTGATCGCCGATGGCGGCATCCGCACCTCGGGCGACATCGCCAAGGCGCTTGCCGCGGGCGCATCCAGCGCGATGATCGGCTCGCTGCTGGCCGGCACCGCCGAGGCCCCGGGGGAAACCTTCCTGTACCAGGGCCGCGCCTACAAGGCGTATCGCGGCATGGGTTCGGTCGGCGCGATGGCGCGCGGATCGGCGGATCGCTATTTCCAGCAGGACATCAAGGACCAGCTCAAGCTGGTGCCCGAAGGCATCGAGGGCCAGGTCGCGTTCAAGGGCCCGGCCAAGGACGTGATCCACCAGCTGGTCGGCGGCATCAAGGCAGCGATGGGCTATACCGGCTCGCACACGATCCCCGAGCTGCAGGAGCGCGCGCGCTTCGTCCGCATCACCAATGCCGGTCTGCGCGAGAGCCATGTCCATGACGTGACGATCACGCGCGAGGCGCCGAACTATCCGACGCGCTGATCGATGAACCGCGCCGCCCGCGTCGCGCTGGCCGAGGAGACGCTCGCGATTATCGATCGCGGGACCTATGCCGACGAGTTTGGCGCGACAGTGTCGATCCGTGACGCGGTGACTGAGGCGGTCGCGAGCGCCCGCCTGTATCGCGACGCTGACTTCCCGACGCAGATGGAAGTTGAGCGTCGCTTTGCGGCTACCGCGTTCGAGCTGACCGGAGAGACGACGCTGCAAGCTGCGGAGCGGCTTGTTGGGGAAGGTGCTAAAGATCTTTTTGCGCTGAATTTCGCCTCGGCGAAGAATCCGGGCGGGGGCTTTCTGAACGGATCGCAGGCGCAGGAAGAGTCACTCGCTCGGGCCTCTGCACTCTACCCGACCCAGATGGCGCAGTTCGAACTCTACGAGCATAATCGCGCTCGCTCGACATGCCTCTACTCCGACTGGATGCTGTATTCGCCCGGCGTTCCCGTGTTTCGTCGTGACGATGGCCATCTGTTGGCGACACCATATATGGTGAGCTTCCTGACAGCACCGGCGGTCAACGCAGGAGCGGTGTGGCAGAATGAGCCTGACCGCGCCAACCTGATCGATGCTACGAACCGCGAACGCGCGCGCAAGCTGATTTGGGTGGCCAATCGCCACGGGCATTCGGTGCTCGTGCTCGGCGCATGGGGCTGTGGCGTATTTCGCAATGATGCGGGCGCCATCGCGCAAATGTTCCACGATCTTTTGTCTGGCGAGTTTGCTGGCTGCTTCAGCCGGGTGGTCATGGCGGTGTACGACGCGACGCGCGATCAGCAGGTGCGAGGCGCGTTTGCTCCATATTTCGACTGAACTGACACACCTTCCGACATCAGGGGCGCTGTCACTTCCGTTCGCGTCTTTCCAAAGCAGTGCGGGTCTGCTTGGGTCACGGCGACCTTCATCAACGTGACCACTTCTGCTTCATGACACCATCCGCACGTGCCCAGGCTGCTATCGACCTCCTCGACCTGATCGCCGCCGCAGCGCGGGGACAGGGGGCGGCGGCGGACACGATCATCGCGCGCTGGTTCGCGACGCGGCGCTATGCCGGGTCGAAGGACCGCCGTGCGATCCGCGAGCTGGTCTATGAGGCGATCCGGCTGGTCGGCGAGCCGCCGGTCAGCGGGCGCGCCGCGTTGCTGGCGCTGGCCGAGTCCTCGCCCGAGCTGAAGCCCGCGTTTGACGGATCACCCTATGGTCCCGCGACGATCGATCCGGCCGAACCGGTCGCCGAGCCCGGCGTGGCGCCGCGCTGGCTGATTGCCGCGCTGGAGACGTCAGGCCTCGATGACGGCGAACAGGCGGCGCTGCTCACCCGCGCGCCGCTGGATATCCGCGTCAACCGGCTCAAGGCGGACCCCGCGGCGGTCGCCGCCCAGATCCCCGGGGCCGAGCCGGTCGGCTTCGCACCCGACGCGCTGCGCCTGCCGTCCGACACCCGCGTCGAGAACCTGCCTGCGTTCAATCGCGGCGAGATCGAGGTGCAGGACGCCGGCAGCCAGCTCGTCGCGATCGCTGCCCGGCCCGAGCGCGGCCAGCATGTCATCGATCTGTGCGCCGGCGGCGGCGGCAAGACGCTCGCGCTCGCGGCGGCGATGGCGGGCCATGGCAGCATCCTGGCCTGCGACATCGATCGAGCGCGCCTGCAACGCCTGCCGCCCCGCGCGGAGCGGGCCGGTGTGTCGATCATCGAGACGCGACTGCTCGATCCGGGCAAGGAGGCGCAGCAGCTCGTCGACCAGACCGGCCGCGCCGACATCGTTCTGGTCGACGCGCCGTGTTCGGGTACCGGCACGTGGCGCCGCAATCCCGAAGCGCGCTGGCGGCTGACCCCCGACCGGCTCGATCGCTATGTCGCGACCCAGCGCCATGTCCTGGGGATCGCCGCCGATCTCGTGCGGCCCGGCGGTGCGCTGGTCTATATCGTCTGTTCGCTGCTCGATGCGGAGGGCGCGGGGCAGGTCGATGCCTTTCTCGCGTCGCATCCCGACTGGCAGGCGGCGGCGCCGGAATTCGATCGCGGCGCAGCGCGCGGCGCAGGCGTGCGCCTCACCCCGCTGTCCCACTCGACCGATGGCTTTTTTGTCGCGAAACTGGTGCGGCAATGGTAGCGAGAACGACTAGAGTTTCGGAGATGGTGATGCGTTTCACTGCGATTTCGGCGGCGCTTGCGTTGATGCTGCTGTCGGTTTCCTCGGCCCTGGTCGCGCAGCGGCCCGACGATCAGATCGATCCGCGCTCGATCGCGCTGGTCAGCGAGGGGCGCGCCGCCCAGACCGCGGGCAATTTCGATCGCGCCACCGATGCCTATGAAAGCGCGCTGGCGATCGATCCGCGCAATCGCGAGGCCTTCACCGCACTGGCCGAGGTCGCGAATGCCCGCGGCCTGCCGGGCAAGGCGATCCGCATGTATGGCGAGGCGCTGCGTCTCGAACCGAACGACGTCCAGGCGCTGCGCGGGCAGGGCGTGGCGATGGTCCAGAAAGGCGCGGTCGAACGCGCCAACCAGAACCTGGCGAAGATCAAGACGATCTGCGGCACCAAGGCATGCGCCGACGGAACGATCCTTGCGGCGGCGATCGCCAAGGGCCCGCCGGTGACGACCACCGCGGCGGCTGAGCCGACGCCCGCAACCCCGGACAAGCCGGAAGCATCGAAGCAATAAGTGAGGGGTGGCTGATCGATTACGGGATCAGCCGCGCTTCCCTCAATCGCTCGAACAGATTGAAAAAGGCGTCGTCGGTCGCGCGATAGCCGGTGAAGCCCAGCTTGCGGCTCTTGCCCATGTCGGTGACGACCTCGATCGGACGTCCCAGATCGGCATCGGTATGCCAGGGCGAGGCGAGCCGGGTCAGGTCAGGCTCGGCCAGCCCCTCGCGCTCGGCGATCGATCGCCACAGCGCGCGATCATCGGCCATCTGGACTTCCAGCGGCTGCACCGATCCATCGAATGCCGCCGGCTCGACGCCGAACCATCGGGCGATGCGTCCCCACATCCAGCTCCAGCGGAATATGTCGCCATTCACGACGTTGAACGCCTCGTTCCGCGCTTCCGGGGTGGTTGCTGCCCATAGCAGGTGTTGCGCCAGCAAACCGGCATCGGTCATGTCGGTCAGGCCATTCCACTGCGCCGCCGATCCCGGAAAGCGGAACGGCCGCCCGGTTTCGCGGCACAGGGTCGCGTAGACCGCAAGCGTGGTGCCCATGTTCATCGCATTGCCGACCGCAAGACCGATCACCGTGTGGGGACGGTGCACGCTCCAGGAAAAGCCGTCGCGCTCGGCGGCGGCGAAGACCTCATCCTCCTGCGCATAATAGAAATTCTCGATGTCCAGACGAGCCTGGTCCTCGCGAAAGGGCGTCTGGGGCAGCGCGCCCTTTCCATAGGCCTCGAACGGCCCGAGATAATGTTTCAGGCCGGTCACCAGTGCGACGTGGCGGGCGCTGCCGCCGGGGCGGAGCCCGTCCAGGAGGTTGCGCACCATCGCCGAATTGACCCGGATATTCTCCGCCTCGCTGTCCTGACGCAGCCAGGTGGTGATGAACACCGCGTCGGGGCGCAGATCCGCCAGTGCCGTCCCGGTTGCCGCCGCGTCCTGAAGGTCCACGGCCACCGCACCCACGCCGGGCTGTGCCGTGGGCCGGCGCGACAAGCCGTGAACCGTCCAGCCTTCCCGCAGCAGGCACTCTGCCGTCGCGCCGCCAACGATCCCGCTCGCGCCCACAACCAATGCTGTTCCGGCCATGTCCATGCTCCCAACTGTCGAAGTGCCACACCCCATTTGAAGACGGGGCGCGGTTCAGGAGTCAGGCAACGCGCGAGAGCGGCTATGGGGGCATCGCCCCGTCATTCCGGGAAAATCGGTCCCGTCAGCTTCGCAACGCAATCTGCATTCAGCGGCGCGTTCGGATCGCGCAGGAAGGCGATCGTCAATTGTCCGCCGCAGCGATTGAACATCGCGCCATGCACCTGGCCGGGGATCAGTACGAAGCGTGCGTTCGGCATGGTGCGGAGCAGGCGGCGACCCCAGGCTGGCGGTGTCACCGGGTCGAACTCGCCGGCAAGTATCAGCACCGGCACATCGGTTCGGGTCGCGACATTGGCGATGGGGTCGGCGGCCTTGACCTTCCATGCCGCACAGAGTTCCGGTGTCGCGGTACGTCCGTTCGCCCCGCCCAGGCCAAGCGCGGGAGATGCCTGGGCAGCCATGCGTGCCGGATCCTCGAACGGCATCTCCTCGCCGCACCAGATCGACAGCCGCAGGCCCCAGTTGAATTCGGAACGCTGGGGCTGGAGCCACGGTGCCAGTCCACCGGCTCGCCCGGCCGCCAGCTCGTCGATGATCTTCGGCAATGCCGGGATGTTCTGCGGCTGTTGCAGCCCAATCGCCAGGGCATCGACGATGTCGCGTCCGCGCAGGAGTCGCCCGCCTGGACCGGCCGTTCCTTCCCGGTCGGCCCGTGCGACTGCCGCCGCGAACCGGCCGCGCAGATCGGGATGTCGTGCCGTGCATGCGGGGTCGCTCTCGCAACCGTCGAACACCAGGTTCAGCGCGCGTCGAAGCGGGGCCGCGGCGACCTCGTCATAATTGATGTCGATCGGCAGCACCGAATCGAGCACCACGCTGCGCACGCCGTCCGGGTGCCGCGCCAGCACCGTTTGCGCCAGACGCGTGCCATAGGAAAAGCCGATGAGATTCCAGTGCCGGATGCCGAGCAGACGGCGCAGATCGTCGAG
Source organism: Sphingomonas rustica (assembly GCF_039652585.1). Taxonomy (NCBI): domain Bacteria; kingdom Pseudomonadati; phylum Pseudomonadota; class Alphaproteobacteria; order Sphingomonadales; family Sphingomonadaceae; genus Sphingomonas; species Sphingomonas rustica. Next base: position 307,740 of record NZ_JBDIZK010000003.1, read on the forward strand.
GTCGTCGGCGGCTTCCGCCGAGCTATAGCCGTCGAGATCGACCCCCGCCGCGACCAGCGTTTTTCGGCAGCGCGCCGCGGCCGCGAGCTGTTCGCCGTCGCCGGCACCGGCGGCGCGCAGGGCGTTCAGTTCGGGGCAGGCGAGTGAGGGCTGCGCGAACTTGTTGCCGCGGCCCTCGAGCAGGATCTGGTCACGCTCGGCAAGGAACGGGTTGCCCTTGCCGGTCGTGCGGCCGTCGATGCTGCTGAGACCGGGGCCGCCGGGCAGGTAGACGACCGGATCGGGTGCCGGGGACGATGCCGTGCTCCGCAGGATCATCACCGGCAGGCGGATCGTGCGGCTGCCTTTCTTGCCACGATGTTCCGGAACGATCAGCACGCCGCACTCGATCTTCTCGTCGGCGGCAACCGGGATGGCGCAGGCCGCCTTCTCGAACCGGGGCGCCGGATCCGCAGCCGCCATCGCGACGGGCGACGCCAGCAAGGCGGCGGCGCCCATCACGAATCGATACACAAGAAATGCCACGGTCATGCCCCCTCGAATTACACGGGTGTACTACACGACTAAATCACGCCGACAACCCGTCAACCGTCGGCCACACTCAGTCCTTGCGGGGGGCGAGATGCAGCGCCAGCCACTGCTCCCAATCCTTTTGCAGCGCCGGGATGTCAGAGGGCAGGCGAAGGCGCGGTCCGCTCGCCGCCAGCCAGCCGGCGCTGTCCTTGCCGGCGGCGAATGCGTCCGCGGCGCTGCGGAAGGCAGCCGGATCGCCGCTGCGGTCGAGGACGTAGTCGGCGAACAGGCGTGCCTGAAGGTAGAAGCTGCCCGCTGCCTTCGCGATCCGCGCGGCTTCGTCGCCGGTAAGGACGTTGACGCTGCCGCCGGAGGTCGACGGGTCGAGTTTCGGCAGGGCAGGGTGCCCGCCCGACAGAAAGGTGCCGAGATCGAGCAGGCTTGCCCTGGCCGCCGCGTCCGAACCGGAATAGATCGTCGCGAACTGGCGCCGGCGCTTTTCGGCCAGCGCATCGCTCTCCATCAGCACCGCCGCAGTTTCGTCCATCCAGTCGGGCGCCGGGCCACCATAATGGTCGCCCGCCTTCGGAGCCGAAGTCGGCCAGAACGCCTTGATGAACCAACCATGCCCCAGCTCGTGCGGCAGCGTCCCCGTCTCCAGCTCGGCCAGCGTCGCAGGATCCCATTTCGCCGATTGCTGGGCGAGCGCGGACTCGATCAGCGCGCTGGTTTGCGCCGCAGTCAGGTTGCGCGACGCGGCTTGCGCCGTCACCGCACGGGTGATCGACGCACGATAGGCGTTCGCCATCGCCTCGGGCGAGAGCCAGGGCAGGCGGGACACATAGCCGCGCCTCTCCAATATGGCATCCAGCGCGGCGTTTTGCGTGCCGTCCCCCGTCTCGACCACTGCATAGGCGGGAACCTTGCGACCGAAGCGCTGCTCGAATCGACCTTCACCCGATGTGGCGATGCGCGAGAGCTGAGCGGCGCGCTCGGCAGAACCGGCGATGACGATGCCGCCAGGCGTCGGCATGCAGCGCTGCGTCGGCGGGATCGCCTCGCGGATCGCCTCGCATCTCGCGGGATCTGACGTCTGTCCGGCCGGGGTGCCGGCCAGGAGCAATGCTGCCAGGATCATCTTCACCTCGATACCGAATGGAGCATCATGTATCGATGACTACAATTGTAGTCGTTGTCCAGCCGGTTCGATCGTTGGGCGGGCGGGACATGGCGAACCGTGTCGCGCTTCTCGAACCCGTCGCGGTCTTCTACGCTGGCGAGGATCGACGGTCGGCATCTGGTTCGGCCTGAAATGAAGGACTGAGCCATGACGGAGGCGATGATGAGCGTGACGACCGAGCCCGCCGGCGTTTCGCGTCGCGCCGTGATTGCCGGCCTCATCGCCGCTCCGTGGTCCTTGCCAGCCTTCGCCGCGCCCGCGCGTACCGCGACGGCGCTGATCGCGGCAGCGCGGCGTCAGGTTGGCGTCACGCTCGCCTATGATCCTGCCTATACCCGCCTGGCCTTTCCCGGCGGCGACGTACCCCGGGCCAAGGGGGTCTGCACCGACGTACTGATCCGCGCCTATCGCGACGCGTTCGGACTGGATTTGCAGGCGCTGGTCAATGCCGACATGCGGGCCGCCTTTTCCGCCTACCCCAGGCGCTGGGGATTGAAGGCGCCGGACCGTAACATCGATCATCGTCGCGTGCCCAACCTCGCCACCTTCTTCGCGCGAAAGCAGGCGCGCCTGCCGGTGCCGTCCGATCCAGGCGGCTGGCGGCCGGGAGACATCTTCACCAGCCTGATCGACGGGCGCCTGCCGCACACCGGCATCGTCTCCGATCGCGGTCCCGGTGTCGTGATCCACAATATCGGCGGCGGCGCGCGCGAGGAGCCGGCACTGTTCACGCATCCGCTGACCGGACGCTATCGCTGGGCGCTCGGCTGACTTGCCGTCCCGATTGCTGCGGCGCCGGGTTCAGCGGGGCCGGGCGTCTTCGGATCCGGCCCGGCCGCATCGTGCGATGCGCCGGGCCGAGCCAGGATCAGGGACAGAATTTGGCGAAATAGCCTGTCAGGCCCTCACGCGCCTCGGGAAGCGGCGCCGCCATCTGCCCGGTCTTGCCGTCGATCGTAGTGACCGTGAAGCCGAAATTCCTGCCGGCCACGACGGCATCGCGGAACGCGGTGGCCTGATCGTCGGCGATGTCGAAACTGGTCCGCGAAAACTGGGTTGCCTTGAATGGCTTGCCGTCCACGGTCACCGCCATCGTCCCGCGATCCTTGCTGTTCGAGTCATAGGCGACGTCGTCGGGCAGGTCGATCGCCGCACTCCATTTCTGGTTGCTCGGTCCACCCCAGTTCGCCGGGCACCGCAGCGTGATGCGGGTGTTGCGGAAGGCCATCGGGCCGGAGTTCGGTATCCCGGCGAAGGTCAGGATCGCGAGTCCCTGGAAGCTGTCCGCACCGCCGGGGCTGGGCGCCGTGACCAGCCAGCGCTTGCCTGCAAGGATATCGGCCGACCCGGCCATCGCCTCGACCCGGGCGACATCGCCCTTGTCCTTGAAGCCGAGCGCGGCATAGCAATCGAGCTTCGCCTTGTCGTCGGCGATCGCGACGCAGCTCGCGAGCGGATAGCCCTCCGCGGAAATCGTGCGTGCCGCGGTGTCGAACGCGGCCGGGATGTCCTGTTGCGGGCCAGTCGCGGCAGGCTGGCCCGAGCCGCCACACCCGGCGAGCGCCAGCGTCGCGCACATCGTCAGGCCGGCGACCGTGCCGCGGTGGCCGGCAACGTCGCGGATCCAGCTGAAAGTCGAACGGTTCTGCATGGGTCTGTCCTCCGGGTTTGACGCGCGCCTGATCACGAGGATCATGCGGGCGCGTGCCATACGAAGGCGTCGGCGCACGGGTTCCGTCCGGCTGCGATGGATCGACCTCGACGCGGGGTCCTCAGGCGGCGGCCTGCACCTGAAGCACGGTCTGCCCTTCGAACCACCGGGTGAAATCCTGCGCGGACATCGGCTGCGCGAACAGGAAACCCTGGGCCTCATCGCAGCCCATCTCGGCCAACATCGCGGCAGCCTCCTCCGTCTCGATGCCCTCGGCCACGACGCGATAGCGCAGATCGTGCGAAAGCGAGATCATCGAGCGCACCAGCGTCTGTTCGCGCTCCCCGTTAACCATGTCCAGGATGAAGGACCGGTCGATCTTCAGGACCTTGGCCGGAAGCCGTTGCAGATAGGCAAGGCTGCTGTAACCCGTGCCGAAATCGTCGATCGCGATGCACACGCCCGCTTCCTCCAGCGTGCCGAGTTGGAGCAGCGCGTGCCTCGACTTCTCCATGACCGTGGTCTCGGTCACCTCGAGTTCCAGCATTTCGGGCGCGATGCGGTGCTTGAGCAGATAGAGCTGAACCCGTTGCGCGAAGTCCCGCTCGTCGAGATTTGCCGCAGACACGTTGATCGACAGCGGGATGTCCAGGCCGGCATCGCGCCAGCGGCCGATCTGCGTCAGCACCGCGTCGAGTACCCAGGTCGTGGCACGGCGCGCCATTGATGTCTGTTCGACGATCGGGACGAACTCGCCGGGGGACACGTCGCCCAGCAGCGGATGCGACCAGCGGAGCAGGGCTTCGGCACCGACGCAGCGGCGCGTGGCGAGATCGATCCGGGGCTGGAACGCCAGCCGCAGCTGCCCGGGCGTGTCCAGCGCGGCGCCGAAATCGCTGAGCAGCCGGAATCTGCGACGATGCGCATCGTCCTCGGACGCGGAGTATAGGCTGACCGAAGTGTCCGTCGTTCGGGCATCAAACGCCGCATTGTGCGCGGTGCGCAGAACGTCCTGCGGCGACACGTCCCCGGTCACGAAGGGGGCCACGCCGACCGCGGCCGTCATGATCATGCGCGTGCCCGACGTCGCGCGAAGCTGCGCCAGCATCGACCCGACCCGCACGACATAGCCGTCCTGCGGCTCGCCCGGCGGGGCAAGGAACGCGAATTGCGTCGCCCCGACATGATAGGCGGTTCGGTCGGCACCCAGGAGTCCTTTCAGGGTGCGGGTCGCCTCCCGCACCATGTCGTCGACATAGCTCGAGCCCATCACGCGGACGCCGGCATTGAGTTGTTCGGCCCGTGCGAGATCGACCAGGATCGCCATCCTCTGCGTGCCAGGATCGTCCCGCGCGAGATCATCCAGGTCGTCGAGGAACTGCGTTCGGTTCGGCAATCCGCTGATCGGGTCGATCCGGCCGAAGGCGTGCTGAAGCTCGATCTGCGCCATGACCATCTGCGCAAGGTCGCTCAGCGCCGCCATCTCCTGGTCCGACGCGGTCCTCGGCTCGGTTCCCAAGACGCACAGTGCGCCCAGACCGAAGCCTTCTCGCGTGACGAGGGGTGCCCCCGCATAGAAGCGCACACCCTGGCCGGCCAGGATGCTGTCCTGGAAACACGCATCTGCGAGCAGATCCGGGATGAGGACGATGTCGGCGCTTTCCGCCACCAGCGCGCACGGCGCATTCTCGCGCGGGATCGACATATGCGCCACGCCGACGCGGGACTTGAACCATTGCCGGTCGCGATCCGTCAGCGAGATGGCGGAAATCGGCAGGTCGAAAATCTGACTCGCCATCCGGGTGATACGGTCGAAGCTTTCGCTCGGCGGGGTATCGAGCAGGTTCAGCCTGTGCAGCGCGTCCAGGCGCGCATCCTCGTCAACGTCGGACATTGTACCGCTATAAGTCGCGCCCGCTCACCAAATCGTTAACCAGCGGCGCAGCGTTGCGCGCTCCGTCTATGACAAGGAAAAGAACTCGCCCACAATCGATAGGCCAGCCTATCGATTGTGGGTTTTCCTCGATGGTTCCGATCGGGTCAATTTCGCGCTTGCGCTCGCCTCGACGCTGATCGCCTTAGTCACTCCGACAGGCGCATTTCCAAATGGTCTGCCAGCGCCAGCCGAAACGGGCTCGTCGCCTTCCGTTGCTAGAGGGCGGAATGGGATATCGTGGCGAGCGTCGACCCATCTTCCTGCGATACCACCACCGTGACCTTGTTGCCCTTACCCTCCGCGGTGAGCATCGCGCCCTCTTCGGCAGGGAGGTCGGACGTCATCTTCATTCCGTTTTTGGTGAAACTATCGCGGTAGAAGGTCGCCACCGCCGCCGGCGCGTCGGCGCTCCGCAAGTTCACCATGGTCGAGACATGGCCGGCCTTCTTCGTCTCGATAACGCCCGTGATGGTCGATCCCGGATAGCGGGGCGCAAAGGCCGGCATCTCGACCTTGTTCGCAGCGGCGCCATCGACGACGCTCACTTCCCCGTCGCTGCTTTTGATCGAGGCGGTGCCTTCCTTGTCGTTGCTGGAATAGGTCGTTCCGGCAATCGTGGTCGTTTCTTCCGAAGACCCGCAGCCGGCAAGGGCGAGGGCGCTGACGAGCAGGATGAAGCGCATGGTAAGATCCTTCTTTGCGATGGGGAATCATGCTTGCGGTCGATACCGGGCCTGTGACGATCTGCGGGCGTCAATCATGACCCGAGTGAAGCTGTGTCGTCGTCTAGCGGCCCGGATCCGGAGGCGCGGGCCGTGTGCCGGCGGTTGGGCCATCCCGGATGGACGCGTCGCCCGGCACGCCGTCCCAGGTGGCAATCACCTGGCCGGTTGCCGCATTCTCGATCGCGACCTGATCGAAGACGGTGCCGACCAGGCAGATCGGTCGCTGATCGGGGCCGCCCGGCTGATGGCAATGGACCGGCGCTGGGGCGCCGGGCAGGGCGGCAATCCGCCCGGTCAGTCGCAGATGAAATCCCTGGGATCCGTCCATCTGCCCTTCCGAAATGCGCTGGGTAATCCGGTAGGGCTGGCCATCGCGGCGTGCCCGCCTCGGGCCGTCGCCGACGAACACCTGGCCGAGGGCAAGCGTTTCGCCGGATGCCGCCCCCGTCCGGCCGTCCGTTGCCCGAGCCGCAGCAACAGGGCAGGCATCGCTTGCGGTCCAGGCGCGGGAGATCCAGAAGCCTTCGACCACCGCGTCGTCCTGTGGGCCGGCCTCGTCCCGCCAGTCGGCCATCGTCCAGGTTACCGGCGCGGCCTGTATGCGAAGGGTGCTGCGCTCCGCATCGAACTGCCACCGCATCGGGGCTGCGCTCGCTTCGGCGTCCGGGCCGTCGCATCCGAACGGCAACCGGATCTCGAACCGCCTGCCTGTCGCACGGGCCAGTTGCGCGGTTGCCTGTTCGCCGGGGTCGGAGGCAAGTCGCGCGAGGTCGATAAGGTCGGCGCGGCCCAGTACGGCGGGAGCGGCCGGAGCAGGGGAAGGCGACATTGTCGGCCCGGGCGCCGGCATCGGCACATGCGCGTTTTTGGGGGGATCGCTCGCCGCGCGACCGAGCAGGAACCCGCCGCCGCCCAGCACGATCGCCGCGGCGAGGCCGCTCGCGATGGCCAGCCGGCTGGTGCGTAAGCTTGGCTCCTGCATGAAGTCTTGATAGCAAAACCCCCCGCAGTCTCCAGACCCTAATCGGTCGGGCCATCCGGCGGCGGTCTGGGAGAGGTACGATCCCGTATCACGAGCGTGTCGCGCCGCCTTCGAGGCGGCAATGACCATCGATCAGATCCTCACGCTCCTCGTCCTTGCTGCGGTGGTCGGAGCGCTCATCTGGGACAAGGTCCGCTCCGACGTGGTCGCGTTGAGCGGGGCTGCGGTGCTGCTGATGACCGGGGTGGTGCGTCCGGTCGAGGTGCAGGGCGCCTTCGCGAGCCCGGCGATCATCGCGCTCGCGTCGCTCTTCGTGATCGCCTACGCGCTTGAACTGTCCGGCCTGCTCGATCGCGCCATCGCCGCGGGCGTCACCCTGTGCAAGCGTGCGGGTTCGGCGGGCATCTGGCTGTTGCTGACGGCGATCGGATGCGTGTCCTGCTTCCTCAACAGCACCCCGATCGTCGTGCTGGGGGCGCCGGTCATCCGCGACGTGGCAGTGGCGATGAACAAGTCGCCCAAGCTGTATCTCATGCCGCTGTCCTACATCACCGTCCTGACCGGCTGCTGCACGCTGATCGGAACCTCGACGAACCTGCTGGTCGACGACATGGCGAGCAATGCGGGCCAGCCGCGCTTCGGGATTTTCGAGATCACGCCGGTCGGGGTGCCGATGGCGATCGCCGGGGGACTTTATCTGTTCCTGTTCAGCGGGCGATTGATGCGCAGGAGCCTGGGCCCCGACGACGAGACGCGAGTGACGAGCGACTATAATCCGGACCTGACCATCGGCGGTGCGCAGGTCGGCCATGCCGAGCTGTTTGCCGAGCCGCGGCCCTTTCAGCCGGCAAAGGCGGCGATCGCCGGCGCGGTCTTCGTCGGCGCGATCGCCATTGCCGCGCTGGGCTTCGCCCCGATCGCGGCGGCAGCCTTTGCCGGGGCCGTCCTGCTGATCCTGCTCAAGGTGATCTCGGCGGACCAGGCCTATGGCGGATTGAAGCCCGATATCCTGATCCTGATCGCGGGCATGGTGGTGATCGGCATCGCCATGGACGAAAGCGGCCTGGCCGAGGTGGCGACCCGCGCCCTCGTCACATCGCTGCACGACTTCGGACCGTTGACCGCATTGATCGTCCTGTACCTCGCGACGATGGTCCTGACCGAGCTGCTGTCCAACGCGACCGTCGCGGTGCTGGTGACGCCGATCGCGGTTGCGCTGGCCGAGAGCCTCGGCGTCAGCTCGCGGCCCTTTCTGGTGGCGGTGATGATGGCGGGCAGTGCGGCCTTCGCCACGCCGTTCGGCTATCAGACCAACGTCATCGTCTATCAGATGGCCGGCTATCGCTACATGGACTTCGTCCGCGTCGGCCTGCCGCTCAACATCATCACCTTCGCGGTGGCGATCGCGGCGATCACGATCTTCTTCCCGTTCTAGGACCCGGTCGGCGTCAGGCCGACAAGATCCGCGCCAGCGCGACGAACTCGTCGACCGAGACGGTCTCCGCGCGACGGCTCGACTCGATCCCCAATTGCTCCATCGCCGCCAGCGCGCCGGGCACGCCCTTCAGACTCTGGCGCAGCATCTTGCGGCGCTGGCCGAAGGCGGCGGCGGTCAGGGCCTCCAGCGTCCGGAAGCGGACGCCCTCGGGCGCGTCGGTCGGGACGATATGGACGACGGCGGACATCACCTTGGGCGGCGGGGTGAAGGCCGAGCGGTGGACGGTCATCGCGATCCGCGCGGTCGAGCGCCACTGCGACAGGACCGCCAGCCGGCCATATGCGTCGCTGTCGGGTGTCGCCGCGATGCGGTCGGCGACTTCCTTCTGGAACATCAGCGTCAGGCTCGCCCACCAGGGTTTCCATTCGGCCGAGAGCCAGCCAACGAGCAGCGCGGTGCCGACATTATAGGGCAGGTTGGCGACGATATGCGGCTTGCCCGCGAACAGGGACGGGGCGTCGATTTCCAGCGCGTCGCCTTCGATCACGCGCAGCTTGGCGGGAAAGGCGTCGGCCAGTTCGGACAATGCCGGGATGCAGCGCCGGTCCCGCTCGACCGCGACGACATTGCCGCCCGCCTGGAGCAGCGCGCGGGTCAGGCCGCCGGGGCCGGGGCCCACCTCGAACACGTCCTGACCGGCCAGATCGCCGGGCACGCGGGCGATCCGGCCCAGCAACTGGCCGTCGAACAGGAAATTCTGACCCAGCGCCTTGCTGGCCGACAGGCCGTGGCGCTGGATGACGTCGCGAAGCGGAGGCAGGTCGGGAAGCGAGTCGGTCACAGGCCTGCGCTGGCAGCGAGTTCGGCGCGGCGCAAGGCCGCCGAATGCGCCATTCGCAACGCGGCGATCATCGCGCCGGGATTTGCCTCGTCCTTGCCCGCGATCCCGAAGGCGGTGCCATGGTCGGGCGAGGTGCGGACGATCGGCAGGCCCAGCGTCATGTTGACGCCATCGTCGAAATGCAGCGTCTTGAGCGGCACGAGCCCCTGGTCGTGATACAGGCACAGCGCCACGTCATAGCCGGCGCGCGCGCGGGCATGGAACATCGTGTCCGCGGCGAACGGGCCAACCGCGTCGATCCCTTCGGCGCGCAGCAGGTCGATCGCGGGTTCGAGATAGTCGATCTCCTCGCGGCCCAGCGCGCCGCCTTCGCCGGCATGCGGGTTCAGCCCGGCAAAGGCGAGCCGCGGCTTCTCGATCCCGAAATTGCGATGGAGACCGCGCGCCGTGACCCGGGCCTTCGCCACGATCAGGTCGATCGAGATCAGCGACGGCACCTGTGCCAGCGGGACGTGAACGGTGATCGGGACCACCCGCAGCGTCGGGCCGGCCAGCATCATCACCGCATTCTCGGCCGACACGCCGCAGCGTTCGGCGACGAATTCGGTCTGGCCGGGATGGGTGAAGCCGATGCCGTACAGCTGGGCCTTCGACACCGGACCGGTGACCAATGCGCTGGCGGCTTCGGATCGCGTCAGTCCGACCGCCAGTTCCAGGGCCTGAAGCGCGCAGCGCGCACCTTCGGTGTCGGGCCGGCCGGGAAGGATCTCGCCGCTGTCGGCGACCGAGAGGACCGGCAGCGCATCGGGAAACACCGTCGCGGTCTCGCGCGGATCGTTGATCCGCGTCACCGGCCCATGCCAAACCGCTTCTACGGCGCGCACGTCGCCGACGGCGAAGAACGGCGCGAGTGCCTGCTGCTCCCGTGCCGCCCATGCCTTGGCGGTGATCTCCGGACCGATCCCGGCCGGATCTCCCATCGCGATGGCCAGCGGGGCAAGGTTCTTCATCCCCGCCGCCCTCGCATCACCGATAGTCGATCAGCGCGTCACGCCGCAGGTCGCGCATCATGCGCGAGGCGCGCAGGTTGGTGCGCTGTTCTTCCAGCTGCTCGCGGACCTGGTCGACCGACGGCTCGACGAACTCGGTCGGATCGTCGCGGCCGCACAGCACCAGCACGCGCACGCCCTGTTCGAGCGAGCCGAAGGGCTGGGTGGTCTGGCCGACCTGCAGGTTCAGGATGATCTGCTGAAGCGCAGGCGGGAGGTCGCGGATCTTCATCGAATCATTGTTGACCACTTCGGCACCGATGTCCTTGGCGACCCGATCGACGTCGCCGCAGCCCTTGATCCCGCGCGTGCCCTCGGCAAACGCCGCGGCGCGGCTCTGCGCCTGCGCCTCGCTGATGCCGGCGGGGAAGGCGACGGTCAGCTGCTTCAGGCTCAGCTTCGCGTCGAGCGGGTCGGCGACCGCGATCTTCCGCTTCTCGGCAAGATACAGGATCGAATAGCCGCCCGGAACCTCGACCGGGCCGGCGACCTGGCCGGGCTGCATCTCGCGTCCGGCATTAGCCAGCTGGTCGGGCAGGGTGGCGAGGCGGATCCAGCCCAGGTCGCCGCCGACCGCTGCGGTCGACGATTCCGAGTGGACGCGCGCCAGATAGTCGAACCGGTCGCCCTTGCGGAGCTGCTCGATGACGCTCTGCAATTCGGCGAACTTCTCGTTCGCGCGATCCGGCGTGGCGCTCTTGTAGATTTCGAAGAAGTGATATTCCTCGGTGCCGCGCGCATCGCGCAGACGCTTGAGCATCGCGTTGATCTCTGCATCGCCGACCGACACGTCGACGCGGCGGCGCAGCACGCGGCTCCAGGCGACTTCGCCCTCGATCTGGCGGCGGACCGACCGCTCCGACGATCCGACCTGGCGCAGCCAGGTGCGCATCTGGTCCGGGCTGCGGTTCATCCGGCGGCCCAGGCCGTTGAAGCTGCGGTCGACATCGGCCTTGTCGATCGTGATCTTGTCGGCGGTCGCCGCCTGGATCTGAAGGGTTTCGTCGATCAGCAGCCGCAGCACCTGGAGGCGCAACTGATCCCGGTCCTGGGGGGTGAGCTTCCAGTCGTTCAGCGCGACCAGCCAGGCCAGGCGCTGCTCGACATCGGTGCCGGTGATGACATAGCCGTTCACCAGCGCAGTCGGCTTGCGCACATTGGGATCGGCCTTGCCGAACAGCTGCAGGTTCGAGGGCAGGTCCAGACCGGCCGGGGGCGGCGCAGCCTGGTCATCGTTCACCGTCTGAGCGGCGGCGGGCAGCGCGATCGCCGCCAGGCCAAGCATCAGCACGGTCTTGCGGGCCATGCGGATTGCGTTTGCAGCACCAGTCTTCACGTGGATATTTACCCTCATCCCATCCGGAGAATGCGGCGATTAATCGCCAATTGTGCCTGAACCAAGGCTTAGCGAACGGCTATCGGCCCAGATTCTTGAACGACAGCGACAGGAGATAGCCGTTGCCGCGTCGCGCGTCGCCGGTCGTCTGGTAGTCGCGCCGCCAGGTCAGGCCCAGCCTGAGACAATCGTCCTCATAGGTGACGCCCAGTCGGTGGCGTACCGGCTGGAAGCCATCGGATTCCGACAATATGTCCTCGTTGCGATCGGTCAAGTCGATCAGCATCGACCCCGACAGCGACCAGAAGCGCGCCACCTGCACGCGGGCGCCGACACGGGCCTCTTCGCGATCCTGCAGATCCTCGAGCTCGGGGCCGATATTGCGGTTGAGCCGCAGATAGCCGAGCTGGAGATAGCTGGCGCGCGAGCCGAGCGTCAGGTCGATTTCGTTGCGGCGGACGGCGAAATTGTCCTTGTCCAGCCGGTAGCGGTGCGTGAAGGTCACGAAGTCGCGGAAGCGCACGACGGTGCGGCCGACGAAATCGGACACCTGGTCGCTCAGGCCGGTTCCCTGCGGGAAGATCGACAGCTGGTCGGACGAGAAACGGTAGCTCTGGCCGATATTGGCGTCGATGCTGAAGCCCGGCAGGTACAGCGCATAGTCGACGCCCCACGTCACCCGGCTCGATCCCTCGAACCGGTCGTAGCCGGGGAAGCGATTGAGCGCGAAGAGGTTGGAATCCTCCAGGTCGACCGCGCGCGCATCCTCGTTGGGAACGTTGAAGTTCGACACCTTTGGCGCGCCGACGATCTGCACGCGCGGCGTGATGCGCTGGGTCCCGCCCAGGAACTCGCCCACCAGCGGCCATTTCATGTCGAGCGCGACGGCGCCGACTGCGCGGAACTGGAAGCCCTCGTCGCCGCGATAGCGTTCGACCGTCGTGAGCAGCGAATCCTTCGTGTTATAGGCGTCGCCGCGGCCATAGGCGGTCAGGGTGATTTCCTGGCCCCAGGCGGTCAGCCGGCGCAGGTCCCAGCGCAGCGAGGCGAAGGCACGCTGCGAATCCTGCCCCTCGTCGCGGGCGATCGCCAGCGTGTTGAGCTGCATCTCGACCCGGCCGCCGACCAGTCCCTCGTCGAAGCGCTTGCGATAATCGATCTCGGGCAGGACGAAGGGCTGCAGCGCCTGGCGTTCGCCGACGCGCAGCGTCTGAACTGCCCAGCCGTTGATCGCGAAATAGCTGTCGTCGCTGATCCGCTCGACCCGAAGGTTGTTGCGCAGCCGGTCGTCGCGGCTGATGTCGTAGCGCCGCATGAAGGTGCGGTCGCTGGCGACGCGGATCGACCCGCTGACGCTCCAATAGGGATCGAGCTGATAGCGGCCATTGCCGTCGATATAGCCGCGGAACGCGTTCTTCGACGTGGCGTCTGTGATCGGCACGGTCAGGTCGTCCGACCTGCGGCTGTACGTCGCATAGCCGGCGATGCGGAACGCACCGAGCGAGTTGAGCTCGCGATATTCGGCCTGCATCATCGGCAGCACGCCGGTGAAGATGTGCGGCGTGACCGTCAGGTCGCGGTTGGGCGCGAGCGCAAAGAAATAGGGTGCGGCGATCTGGAGCCCGTTGACTCGGGTGACGCGCACATCGGGCATCAGGAAGCCGGAATCGCTGCGTCCGCCCGCGGGATGCGAGAAGACCGGCAGCGGGATCGTCAGCAGGTTGAAGATCGACACCCGCGCGCCGGTATAGCGCAGCCGCCCCTTGTTGGGGTCGTACACCACCTTCTCTGCGGTGATCTTCCAGCTCGGCTCCTTGGGGCAGCCCTCGGAATTGGTGACCGAGCAGGGGGTGTAGGCGGCGTTGCGGACGGTGATGATGTCGCCGTTGCGTTCGCCGCGCTCGGCCGCGATCCGCCCGCCGGCCTCGAGCACCACCAGCATATTGTCGACCACGCCGTCCTTCAGCGAGTCGGTCAGCTCGATCCGGTCGCCATAGGCCTCGTCCCCTTCGGGATTGACGATGACGATATTGCCCTCGGCCACCACTTGGCCGCTCTTGCGGTTCCACACCACCTTGTCGGCGCGCAGCCGGTCGCTGCGCCGGTACATGCGCACGTCGCCGCTGGCGGTAACGGTGTCGCTTCCCTCGTCATATTCCAGCAGGTCGGCGGAGAACTGGACCTGGTTGGGATCGTCCGGGGTGCCGGTGGGCGAGGGCGGCGCAGGCTCGACCGGCCGATCCTGAAGATTGGCGGCGGGAACGTCTTGGTCCTGGGGCGCAGCCTGCTGCGCATCCGGCGGCGAAGACGGCGATGTCGGTGCCGGGGCGGGGCTGGCGGTCGGCGCCGAATTCTGGGCATGCGCCTGCGACGTCAGGCACAATGCCAGCGGCAACGCACCCGAAAGCAACAGCGCAGTGCGCGTCACGTCCAATCCCACCTTTTCACTCACTCCCGCGCGACGCCTGATCTGCTGCCCTATCGCACCGGTTCGTGCGTCGCAACGTCGCGTTGCTCTCCAACGCACGAGCGGGCAAACAGGAGCCATGCAGGTCGATTTCTACCATCTGACACAGGTCCCGCTCGAGCGCGCTTTGCCACAGATCGCCCAGAAGATACTGGAAAGCGGTGGAAGATTGCTGATCGTGGCGAACGACGAAACGCGCCGCGGCCAGATCGACCAGCTGCTCTGGACCTATTCCGCGGACAGCTTCCTGCCGCATGGCCAGGCCGGAGGCGAGGATGATTCGCGCCAGCCGGTGCTGATTGCCGGGTCGCCGGACGCCGCCAACGGCGCGCGGCATATCGCACTGGTCGACGGAGTGTGGCGCGACGAGGCGCTCGATTTCGACCGTGCCTTCCACTTTTTCGACGAGGAGCGGATCCGCGAGGCACGCGCGGCGTGGAAGGGACTTGCCGAGCGCGAGGGGATCGAGCGGCGATACTGGAAGCAGAACGATGCCGGCCGCTGGGAACAGGCTGCCTGACGGGACTGCGCCATAACGGTACGTGCAGCGGGTTGCATCGATGCGCGCCCGCGACTAGAGAACCGCGACTTTTCCACAATCTAGCATATGGAGCCGCACGGCCATGGCCGCGACCCGGACCTTTTCGATCATCAAGCCCGATGCCACCCGCCGCAACCTGACCGGTGCGGTCACCAAGATGCTCGAGGAAGCCGGCCTGCGCGTCGTCGCGTCCAAGCGCGTCCTGCTGAGCAAGGAGCAGGCCGAGGGCTTCTACGCGGTCCACAAGGAGCGCCCCTTCTTCAACGACCTGGTCAGCTTCATGACCTCGGGTCCGGTCGTGGTGCAGGTGCTGGAAGGCGAGAACGCCGTGCAGCGCAACCGCGACATCATGGGCGCGACCAACCCGGCCAATGCCGACGCCGGCACGATCCGCAAGGAACTGGCCGAGTCGATCGAGGCCAATTCGGTCCATGGTTCGGACTCGGAAGAGAATGCCGCGATCGAGATCGCCTATTTCTTCAAGCCGGAAGAAATCGTCGGCTGAACCCGACGGTTTTCGAACGTTTTCGGGAAAAGGCCGGGGCGGCGCCTCGGCCTTTTTCATTTGGGGCGCGGGGGCGCCCCGGTCTAGGAAATTTCCTATGCTGCGCCTGTCCGGCCTGTCCGTCCCGCTCGACCATCCGCCCGAGGCTTTGCCACAGGCGATTTGCCGGCGGCTGGGCATCGACGCGGAAGCGCTGCGCGGGTTCTCGATCTACCGCCGCGGCAATGACGCGCGCCGGCGCAGTGCGATCCAGCTGGTCTACACCGTCGACGTCGACCTGACCGACGAGGGCGAGGTGCTGGAGCGTTTCGCCGGGGACAAGGACGTCCGGCCGACCCCCGATATGAGCTACCGACCCCCGGTCCGGGCGCCCGAGGGCTGGGGCGGGCTGCGGCCGGTCGTCATCGGGGCGGGGCCGTGCGGTCTGTTCGCCGGGCTGATCCTGGCGCAGATGGGATTTCGCCCGATCATCCTCGATCGCGGCAAGGTGGTGCGGCAGCGGACCAAGGATACCTGGGGGCTGTGGCGCCGCGGTGAGTTGGACCCGGATTCGAACGTCCAGTTCGGCGAGGGCGGGGCGGGGACGTTCTCCGACGGCAAGCTCTATTGCCGCGTCAAGGATCCGCGCTTCCTGGGCCGAAAGGTGCTGGAGGAGTTCGTCCGCGCCGGGGCGCCCGACGACATATTGTGGGAGGCGCATCCGCATATCGGCACGTTCCGCCTCGTCTCGATGGTCGAGAACATGCGTAGCAGCATCGAGGAACTGGGCGGCGAATATCGCTGGCAGACCCGGGTCGACGACATCGAGCTGGACCGCCTGCCCGACGGCCGCCAGGGGGTACGCGGGCTGCACCTGGACGACGGCAGCTTCCTGGAGACCGATCACGTCGTCATGGCGGTCGGCCACAGTGCGCGCCCGACCTTCGAAATGCTCCACCGCCGCGGCGTTCATCTGGAAGCGAAGCCCTTTTCGATCGGGGTGCGGATCGAGCATCCCCAGGCCTGGATCGACCAGGCGCGATTCGGCAATTGCGCCAAGCATCCCGACCTGGGCGCGGCCGCCTACAGCCTGGCGCATCACTGCGCGAACGAGCGGACGGTCTACAGCTTCTGCATGTGCCCCGGCGGCCGGGTGGTCGCGGCGACGTCGGAGGAAGGGCGCGTCGTCACCAACGGCATGAGCCAATATTCGCGTGCCGAGTTCAATGCCAATTCGGGACTGGTCGTGGCGATCGACCCCGCGCGGGACTATCCGGGCGGCCCGCTGGCCGGGATCGACTTCCAGCGCCACTGGGAAGACCAGGCGTTCATCGCCGGCGGATCCAACTATCATGCACCTGGACAGACGGTGGGCGACCTGCTCGCCGGCCGCGCGTCCACCGTGCTGGGCGATGTCGCCCCATCGTACAAGCCCGGCGTGACGATGACCGACCTGGCGCAGTGCCTGCCGCCCTTCGTGATCGAGGCGTTTCGCGAGGCGCTGCCGGTGTTCGGGCGCCAGATCCCGCGTTACGATCATCCCGATGCGGTCATGACCGGGGTCGAGACGCGCACCTCGTCACCGGTTCGGATCACGCGCGGCAAGGACATGCACAGCCTGAACGTCGACCGGCTGTTCCCCGCCGGCGAAGGCGCGGGCTATGCCGGCGGCATTCTGTCGGCCGCGATCGACGGGATCAAGGCAGCCGAGGCAGTCGCCGCGAGCATCGCCGCGGCGCGCTGATCCAGCTCAGCGGCGGGGCAGGGCGATCGTCGCGACCAGCCCGCCGCCTTCGCGGTTTGCCAGCGTGATCTCGCCGCCCGCCTCGCGCACGATCGCCTGCGCCAGCGCAAGCCCCAGCCCGATCCCGCCCGTCTCGCGGTTGCGCGATTCCTCCAGGCGGATGAACGGCGTGAAGACATGGCCGAGCTTGGCCTCGGGAATGCCGGGTCCGCGGTCGCACACGCGGATCGCGACCCGGTCCGTCGAGGATTCCAGCAGCACCTCGGCACCGCCGCCATATTTGACCGCATTCTCGATCAGGTTGCGCACCGCGCGCCGCATCAGCGCGGGGCGCAGGTGCATGCGCAGCTTCGGCGCTTCCTCGAAGGTGACGTTCATGTCGAGGTCGCGGAAATCCTCCACGACCGCATCGATCAGCGACGACAGGTCGACGTCGGTCGGCGGCTCGCTCGGCCGGCCCAGCCGCGCCAGCGACAGGATATCGTCGAGCGTTCGGTTCATCTCGTCGATCGTGTCGGCCATGCGCAGCCGGTCCTCGTCGTCCTCGACCGATTCGATCCGTACCCTGAGCGCCGCCAGCGGCGTGCGCAGATCATGACCGATCGCGCCGAGCATCCGGTCCTTCTCCTCCAGCATGGCCGTCACCCGGCTTCCCATGCCGTTATAGGCGGCGATCACCGATCGCACGTCGCGCGGCCCGCGTTCCTCCACCGGCTCGGCATTGCCTCCGGGACGGAAGCCGCGCGCCGCCGCGGCAAGCGTGCGCAGCGGCCGGGCGATTCGTCGCGCCGCCAGCAGCACCGGGATCAGGACGAAGATGTACAGGATCACCGTCTGGGCGGCCAATTGCCACACCAGCACCGAATCGCTGCGCGGCCAGGCGCTCGACAGTGCCAGCCACTGCCCGCCCTTGAGATGGGCCAGGACATGGAGCTCGGCGCCGAACCGGCGCATGCGTTCGAGGCGTTCGGGGTTCAGCCGCCGGATCAGCGGCCGGGTCTCGTCGACCGGTCGCACCACGGCGACGACCTGATCGGCGTCGACGCCGACCTCCTTCAGCTCGCGAAGGATCACCTGCTCGATATCGGGTCGGCGATCTTCGGTCGGAATCTCCGGAGGCGAGGGGAGAAGCTGAACCCGGGTGCGCGGGTCATAGCCCGGCGGGCCCCGGCGTCTGCCCTCCTGCGCCTGACGCGGGCCGGCATCGGTCGGCGGGTTGACCACCCGATCCGCCGCGCCGGCCAGCCGTGTGGCGGCGGGAACGATGATCTGGCTGAAGCGCACGTTGCGACGCTCGTTCAGCAACAGTCCGAAATTGATCGCCTGAGCCAGGAACAGCGCGACGGCGACGATCAGGCCGATCTGGCCGGTCAGGCTCTTCGGCAGGAACCGCGTCAAAGCCGGGTAACCTCGGCCGCCAGCGTATAGCCGCCGCCCCAGACGGTCTTGATCAACGTGGGGTTTTTGGGATCGGCCTCGATCTTCTTGCGCAGGCGGCTGACCTGGTTGTCGATCGCCCGGTCGAAGGCGGCTGCCTCGCGCCCCTGGGTCAGGTCGAGCAACTGGTCGCGGGTCAGTACCGCGCGCGGCCGCGTCACCAGTGCGAGCAGCAGGTTATATTCGCCGGTCGACAGCGGCAGCGACACGCCGTCGCGATCGACCAGGGCACGCTCGCCGGTCTTCAGCACCCAGCCGGCAAAGGCATAGCTGCCCGCCTCGGGCGCATTCTGGCGGGTGCCGCCTGCCTGGAGACGGCGAAGCACCACCTTGATCCGCGCGGCAAGCTCGCGCGGCGAGAAGGGTTTCACGACATAATCGTCCGCACCCATCTCGAGTCCGACGATGCGGTCGGTCTCCTCGCTGCGCGCGGTGAGCAGGATCACCGGCGTCTCGCTGGTCTCGCGAATGTGGCGACACAGGCTGAGCCCGTCCTCGCCCGGCATCATGATGTCGAGGATGACGAGGTCGATGGCATAGGCGGACATGCGCGTGCGCGCGCTTTCCGCATCGCCGGCCTGGGTGACGCGAAAGCCCTGCTTGGTCAGATACTGAGCAAGCGGTTCGCGGATCGAGCGCTCGTCGTCGACGAGAAGGAGGTGGGGGATCTCGGACATGACAGGGTGATAGCAACTCGTCGAATTGAGGAAAGTGCCGGGGCGGGGGAGGAGGCAAGTCACCCCGCCCCGGCAAACCGGCCCGGTTCAGGCGCCAGGCGTGGCGTCCGCATCCCCGGCCGGAGGGATGGCGTCCGAGCCACGGCGGCCGCCCGCCGCACCCGCGGCATCGCGCATCGCGGCGATCTCGGACGAATCGATCTTGCCGTCCTTGTTGCGGTCCAGACGGTCGAAGCTGCGGGCGGCTTGAGCGCGCTGCTCGTCGAGCGTCACGACACCGTCGCCATTATGGTCCAGCGCGGCGCCCATCCGGCCGCCGCCGCGCCGGCCCTGACGTTCTGCTGCGGTCAGCTTGCCGTCCTTGTCGACATCCATGCGCGCGAACCGTGCATCGGATGCGGCGATGAATTCCTCACGGGTGATCACGCCGTCGCCATTGCTGTCGGCTCGCATCAGCATGCCGCCCCGCCCGCGGCCGGGCGGAGACGTATCCTGCGGTGTGGCAGCGGTCGGGCCACTTGCGGGGGCGGCGGGCTGGACAAGGGCATAGGCACTTCCGCCCGCGACGAGCGAGGCGAGGGCGGCGGCGAGCAGGGGCGTCTTCATTCCTGGACTCCTGTGACACGAACGGCCGAACGGTCCCGGCCCTGATCCGCTTTCTGAAGCCAAGCTGTCGCAGGCATTTGTCAGGCGTTCAGGAATCTGTCGCAAGATGTCGCAAGGGCGGGGGAGCCCCTGGAGGTTCCGGTACCGGGGAGCCTTGGCCCTCAGGCGAAGATTGCCACCGCCTGCATCGCCTCTGCGATCGGCTCACCGGCCGCGTTCCAGATCGCCATGCGCTGACTGGCGCCCCCGTCGCGGGCCTGGTCGGAAATGGCGTGGAGCAACCACCAGCCGTCGTCGGTTCTTGGTTCGGGCGAGAGCAGGTTGATCTGCCAGTTGAGCGAGCTGACCGGCGCCTGCTGGCCTTCGATCAGCTTGAATGCGGCCGGCGGCAGGCCGTCGCCGATCGCCATCACCTCGGTCATCGGATGCAGGCCGTCACGCGCGCGCAGCCGGACCCAGCGCAACCACTCCGCCTTTCCACGGGCCGCCTTGGGATCGAAGAAGTTGAAGTTGCCGGTGAAGAAATTGTCCGGCCCGGTGTAGAGATCGGCGCCGTCCGGGGGCGGCGCGATCGGCGCGCGCGGCGCCTCGTCATGGTCGATCCGCGATGCGAGCGGTGCCATGAAGATGAAGGTCGCCCGGTAGCCGAGACCCGCGTCGGACACGATGTCCGACTGGATGAACGCTGCGTTGCGGCCCCGGCGCAGCTTGATCGCGGTCACCGCGATGTCGCCGGACAGCGGTCCGATAAAGGCGACCTGTGCCGAACGCAGCGGCGGCAGATCGGGCTCGACCTGCATGGCGGCATGCAGCGCCAGCGCGGACGACAACCCGCCATAAGCGGTGCGGCCCTGAAGCCAGTCGGCGGGAATCGCGGTGCGGAAGCCGCCGTCGATGGGCGTCGCGGTGGCGAGGATGTCGGCGAGCGGGGTCATTTCGCGAGATACCGGTCGCGCAGTTCGCGCTTCAGCACCTTGCCGATCGCACTGCGCGGCAGTTCGTCGATCGCCTCCAGCGCGGCGAGGCGTTGGGTCTTGCCGACCTGGCCGTTGAACCAGTCGAGGATCGCCCGGGTGTCGTCGTCGCCGACATAATAGCCGACCGGGGTCTCTCCCCATTCGTCCGACGGAACGCCGATCACTGCGCAATCCTTCACCTGCGGATGCTGCGCGAGGACGGCCTCGAGGTCGGATGGATAGATGTTGAACCCGCCCGAGATGATCAGGTCCTTCTTGCGGTCCATCAGGATCAGGAAGCCGTCCTCGTCGAACCGGCCGACATCGCCGTGACGCAGATAGGCATTGCCGTCCGCATCATGCCAGGTGCTGGCGGCGGTCACGTCGTCGCGACCGTGATAGCCGCTCATCATCGCGGCCGAGCGGCCGACGACTTCGCCTGTTTCGCCCTGGGACACTTCAGCGCCGTCCTCGTCGATCAGGCGAATGTCGTGCCCCTCAAGCGGCCGGCCAACGGTGTGCAGCTTGTCGGGAAATGCGTTGCAGATCAGGATGCAGGTGCCGCCGCCCTCGGTCAGGCCGTAATATTCGATCAGCAGCCCGGGCCAGCGCGCCAGCACGTCCGCCTTCAGCTCGGCGCTGAACGGCGCGCTCGTGCAGCTCTTGAACTGGTAGCTCGACAGGTCGAAGCTGTCGAAATCCGGGAGCGCCATGATCCGCTGATACTGGACGGGTACCAGCATCGAATGGGTGGCACGGTGCCGTGCCGCCATCTCGACATAGGTGCGCGCATCGAACTTGGGCATCAGTACCGCGGCACCGCCCCTGGCGAGCGTCGGCAGGAAACTGACCAGCGTCGTGTTCGAATAGAGCGGCGTCGCGATCATCGTCACCGCATCGCGGAATGTGGTCGGCGAGCGGCCGATATGCTGCCAGCGCATGCTGTGCGGCTGGACGATTCCCTTGGGCGTGCCGGTGGTCCCTGAGGAATAGATGATGTTGAACGGATCGGAAGGCGCGATGCTGACCGGCACCGGGGATACGCCGGCAGGGGCAAGGAAGTCCTGCCACGCGATGTCCGCAGTAGCACCGTCGAGCCCGATCCGGTTCGCGGCGATGTGGATGCCGTCGATCCGGGTCGCCCCTGCGCGATCGAGGAAGAGGATCTTCGCGCCGCAATCGGCCACCATCGCGGCAATCTGGTCCCCGGTGGACGATGGCGCGATCGGGGCGGGGACGCAGCCCGCACGCAGCGCGCCGAGAAAGGCGCAGGCATAGTCGATCGAGGCCGTGCCCAGCAGCGCGACCGCATCGCCCTTGACCAGGCCGTCGCGCTGCAGCCCTGCCGCGACCCGGTCCATGACCGCGCCGAGCCCGGCATAATCGAGCACGCGCTGGTCGGCGATCAATGCCGGCTTGGCCCCACGCTCGTTCGCGTTCGCCCGGATCAGGTCGGACAGCGTCGCGAACTCGCTGGCCAGCATCGTTTCTGCGTTCATTCACCCTCGCCTTTTCGCGCAAGCGCTAGGCGAGGGGCGCCCGGAATGCCATACGCGATCTTCGAAAAATTTCGGGAGGAGCGCGAGGATGTCGGATCGGATGCAGGGCATGGTGGCGATCGTGACCGGCGGCGGAACGGGCATCGGCGCAGCGACGGTGCGTCGGCTGGCTGGGCGCGGCGTGCGCTGCGTCGTCAACTATGCCAGCAGCCGCGACGATGCCGAGGCGCTGGCCGCGGACGTGAGCGGTATCGCGGTTCGCGCCGATGTGGGCGACGATGCCGAGTGTCGCGCGCTCGTCGCCACGGCGATGGACAATTACGGCCGGATCGACCTGCTGGTGAACAATGCCGGCAAGACGAAATTTGCCGCACATGAGGATCTCGACGCGCTGAGCGCGGACGACTTCCTCGACCTGTACCGGCTCAACACGATCGGCCCGTTCCAGATGATCCGCGCCTGTGCCCCGGCAATGCGCAAGGGGCCGGCGAGCGCGGTGGTCAACATCGCCTCGGTCGCGGGCATTTCCGGCCACGGGTCGTCGGTCGCCTATGCCGCGTCGAAGGGCGCGCTGGCGACGATGACGCAGAGCCTGGCGCGGGTGCTGGCGCCGGCCATCCGGATCAATGCGGTCGCGCCGGGCTATGTCGGCACCGGCTGGTTCGAGAAGCGGTTGAGTGCCGAGGGTTTCGCGGCGCTCAACGACCGGATCGCATCCGGGGTGCCGATGGCGCTGGCGGCGATGGCCGACGATATCGCGGTGCATGTCGTCCACCTGCTCGATCCCGTCAGCCGGGCGCTGGCGGGAGAGATCGTGCGAGTCGATGCAGGGGCACATCTTGACATCGGCCAGTCACGGCGGCCGGGCCGGGAGGGATAGGCCCAAGCCCGGAATCCGGCGTCCCCTCCGGATCGTCCGGCCACTCGGGGAGTTTCGCATCCCGGACAGGGGGAAGCGGAATGGACATGACGGCGACGATATTTGGCGTTGCGGTGCTCGCGGTACAGCTGCTGATCGTATCGACGGTCGTGATGCTGCTCTATCGGGGCTGGAAGAAGCGATCGTCAGCCGTCGCGCGCGGCGAGATCGAGGTCGGCGTCGACGGCGGCAGGTCGATCCCCCTCATGGCGAGCTTTGCCGGCGTGCGCGGCATGCCCTGGTGGTTTGCCGTTGCGACCAACAATGCGCGGCCGTTGCTGGAAATCCTGCGCTCAGGCCTGCGCTATCGGGTGATCCGCAAGCGCGAGCGCAGCTTTGCGGAGATCGAGCGGGTCGATGTCCGCACCTTCTGGAAGACGGTGAACCTCGACATCGCGTTTCGCGGCGACCTGCTGACGCTTGCGGCCAATGTCGGTACCCTGGAACGGGCGAGGGAAGCGCTGGCGCTGTTCCCGCCCGGCGTTCCGATGACGCCGCGCGCGCAGGCGGTGTTGGCCGGCCGCGCCATCTGAGCGCGGTCCCCGGCCGCCGCTGACGGTCGGGGTCCGCGAACCCCGTCAGGCCTTCGTCGTGTTCGCTGCGGTCTGGCCGAACAGGACCGCCTTTTGTTCGTCGGTCATCGGCTTCGCTTCGGCCTGGATCGTCTTGCCCTCCTCATAGGCGCGCAGCGTCGCCGGGCGGGCGGCGATGGCGTCGAACCAGCGCTTCACATTGGGAAAGTCGTTCAGGTCCTGCTTGTGCGCCTCGTGCGGGACGATCCACGGATAGATCGCCATGTCGGCGATCGAATAGCCGTTGCCGGCGACGAACTCGCGGCCTTCGAGGCGGCGGTCCAGCACGCCGTAGAGCCGGTTGGTCTCGTTGGTGTAGCGCGCAATGGCATAGGGCACCTGTTCCGGCGCGTAGATGTTGAAATGGCCGTTCTGCCCGGCCATCGGGCCGAGGCCGCCCATCTGCCACATCAGCCATTGCAGGATGTCGGTCCGCTCGCGCTGCGTCTCGCCGTAGAAACGATCGTGCTTGAGCGCGAGGTAGATCAGGATCGCGCCGCTTTCGAACACGCTGACCGGATCGCCGCCGTCGACCGGGGCGGTGTCGATGATCGCCGGCATGCGGTTGTTCGGCGCGATCTTCAGGAAATCAGGCTTGAACTGGTCGCCGGCACCGATGTTGACGCCGTGCAGCGTGTAATCGACGCCCGCTTCCTCGAGAAAGAGGGTGATCTTGTGGCCGTTCGGCGTGGGCCAGTAGAAGAGGTCGATCATCGCGCGGGCTCCCTGAGAGGTGAAGCCAGCCAGATGGGAAGCCGGCCCCGCTACGCAACCGGCCGGGGCGATAGTTTCCCTAGCACCTTCGAAAGCACGATCCCCAGTGCGACGAACGCGAGCAGCGATGCCGCGACGAAATTGCCCGATGGAAAGCCGTTTCGCGCTCCGATCGACAGGGCATAGCCGAGCGCCAGCGGGGACAGGATCGCGGCGATCGCCGACAGGCTCTGCATCCCGCCCTGGACCGCGCCTTGGTGCGATGCGTCGGTCGACCGCGACAGCAACGCATTGATCGACGGGAAGACGAACCCCTGGAGCGCGCCCGGCAGGATCACGAGATAGACGAGCCAGCCCTGGCGGATGAAGACATAGCTGAGGAAGACCAGCCCGGCGATGGTCATGCCGATCACGACCGTCCTTTCCTCGCCGAAGCGGGTGATCGCCTTGCCGGTGACGAAGCCCTGCACCAGCGCCATCGACAGGCCCGATGCCGCCAGCGACCAGCCGATCTCGCGCGGGCCCCAGTCCAGCGCGATCTCGGCCCAGAAGGCCCAGGTCGCGGGATAGACCATATGAGCGAACTGCCAGCAGAAGGCGGCGAGCAACAGCCATTTGGCGGCGCCCGAGTCCATCAGCGGGCGGAACGCGCCGACGATATGCGCCTGGCGCCACACGAACGGGCGGCGCCGCTCTGCGGTCATCGTCTCGGGCAGCGCGACCAGGATCCAGATGGCGTTGACCCCGGCGAGCGCGGCAGCGGCGATGAACGGCGCGCGGTGGCCGAATTCGGCAAGCAATCCCCCCAGGGCCGGGCCGAGGATGAAGCCGATCCCGAAGGCGGCCCCCATCAGGCTGAACACCTGGCCGCGCTTTTCCGGCGGGGTGACGTCGGCCAGCACCGCGTTGGCGGGCCCATAGACCGCGCCGGCAAGTCCCGCGACGACCCGGCCCAGGAACAGCCAGGCGATCGTCGGCGCCACCGACATCAGCGCATAGTCGACCGAGAAGGCGAGCATCGAGAACAGGATCACAGGGCGGCGTCCGATCGTATCGCCCAGGCTGCCCATCACCGGTCCGGCGAGGAATTGCGCCGCGGCATAGGCGGCGAGCATCCAGACGCCCGTTTCGGTCGCCCCGGCCAGCGTCGCGCCGCTCAGTTCGACGATCAGGCGGGGCAGGACCGGCATCACGATGCCGAAGCCGATCGAATCGATCAGTACGGCCATCAGCACGATCGGCACGGCACGATGATGGAACGTCATGCGAGCTTTCCCCCTCCGACTCGCCCCGAACCGCAGCCTGCCGTCCAGCCGGCACGCCAATGGAACATGAAAGGAACAAGGACGCAAGTTGACGATCAAGCGCAACATCGCTTGACGTGGACGGAACCATACCGCAAATTCGAAATAGAGATAAACGGCCAACCGGGAGAGATGTCTTGGCCTCCGCAGCAACCATCGATGCGCCGGCGACTCCGCTCGACGCGTTCCGCACCGAGGTCCGCGACTGGATCGCGGGCAATTTCCCCCAAACGCTGAAGGGCAAGGATCGCGGGCTTTCCGCGGTCGAAGGTCCGGTCGAGGAGACACCCGAGGAAACCCGATGGCGCGAGGCGCTGGGCGGCAAGGGCTGGACGGTGCCGACCTGGCCGAAGGACTATGGCGGCGGCGGGCTGGGTCGTGCCGAGGCTCGGGTGGTCCAGGAGGAACTGGCGCGCGCGGGCGCGACCAACCCGGTTGCCGGCACCATGGGCGTGATGATGTTCGGCCCCACGCTGCTGGAATATGGATCGGAAGCACAGAAGCGCGAGCATATCCCGGCGATCGCGATGGGCACCGTGCGCTGGTGCCAGGGCTATTCGGAGCCGGGTGCGGGATCCGATCTCGCCAGCTTGCAGACCTTCGCCGAGGATGCCGGCGACCATTATGTCGTCAACGGCCAGAAGACCTGGACCTCGGGCGGGCAATGGGCGGACAAG
This sequence comes from Sphingomonas rustica, assembly GCF_039652585.1. Taxonomy (NCBI): domain Bacteria; kingdom Pseudomonadati; phylum Pseudomonadota; class Alphaproteobacteria; order Sphingomonadales; family Sphingomonadaceae; genus Sphingomonas; species Sphingomonas rustica. The sequence goes on from NZ_JBDIZK010000003.1 coordinate 333,988, forward strand.
TGCTTCATGATCGTCCGCACGGACAAGTCGAAGAAGCATGAAGGCATCACCTTCCTGCTGTGCGACATGGACGCGCCGGGCGTGGAGACGCGGCCGATCCGGCTGATCTCGGGCGCATCGCCCTTCTGTGAAACCTTTTTCACCGATGTTCGGGTGCCGAAGACGAACCGCGTCGGCGAGGAGGGGCAGGGCTGGACGATCGGCAAGCGGCTGCTCCAGCATGAACGCAACAGCCTGTCGGGCGGCGGATCGACCGCGGGCCGGATGTTCTCCGGCCCGCCCCTGTCCGAGATCGCCAAGAAGACGGTCGGCGTCGATGGCGAGGGCAGGATTGCAGATTCCGAGTTGCGCACCCGGATCATCCGTCACGACATGGATGCCCGTGCCTTCATGCTGACGCTGCGCCGCGCGCAGATGGAAGCCAAGTCCAACCAAGGGCCGTCCGCAGCCACATCGATCATGAAGAATGTCGGCGCGCGGATCATGCAGGAGCGATCCGAACTGCTGATCGAGATCCGCGGGCTGGCAGGACTGGGCTGGGAGGGCGAGGGGTTCAGCGAGGACGAGCTGGCGCAGGTGCGCATGTGGCTCTTCGGCAAGGCGGTGTCGATCTATGGCGGATCGACCGAGATCCAGAACAATGTGATCGCCAAGCGCATCCTGGGGATGCTCGACCACCAGTAATCGCTCTCCCAGGGCCGCGCCGAGGCGCGCCGGGACGTCAGGAAGAAGAACATGGCCGTACTGACCGAAGAACAGACGATGCTGCGCGACATGGCGCGCGAATGGGTCGACAACGAGGCGCCGGTGGGCGCCTTCCGCAAAGTGCGCAATGCCGCGCCCGCCGCGGGATATGATACGGATTCGTGGAGGGAACAGGCCGAGATGGGCTGGGCCGGGGTGCTGATCCCGGAGGCGCATGGCGGCGTCGGCATGGGATTCCTGTCGCTCGCGCAGGTGCTGGAGCAGCTGGGCCGCAACCTGGTCGCGACCCCGCTGTCGAGCACCGCCGCCGCATCGAGCGCGATCCTGCTGGGCGGGTCGGATGCGCAGAAGGCGGAATGGCTGCCCAAGATCGCCAGCGGCGAAACGGTCGCGACCCTTGCGATCGACGAGGGGCCGCGCTTTGCGCCAGATCGGATCGAGGCACGCGTCGAGGGCGGCGCGCTGACCGGGACCAAGGCATTCGTCGCGGAAGGCGACAGCGCCGGGCTGTTCGTGGTCGCGGCCACGGATGGACTCTATCTGGTATCGGGCGATGCCGGCGTGACGCGATCGCCGCGGCATCTGGTCGATTTTCGCAGCCATGCAGAGGTGCGGTTCGATGGCGCGCCGGCAGAGAAGCTGGAGGGGGGCGGGGACCTGCTGACCGCGGTGACCGATCGCGCGGCCGCGGCGCTGTGTGCCGAGATGCTGGGCATGGCCGAAGCGGCGTTCGCGCAGACCAACGATTATCTGAAGACCCGAGTCCAGTTCGGACAGGCGCTCGCCAGCTTCCAGGCGTTGCAGCACCGCATGGCGAAGATGTTCACCGAGCTGGAACTCGCGCGCTCGGCGGTCGAGGGGGCGTTCGAGGCGATCGATGCGAACCGCGCCGACGTCAGCGTCGCGGTAAGCCTGGCCAAGGCGGTGATGAACGAGACGCTGAATCTGGTCAGCCGAGAGATGGTGCAGCTGCACGGCGGGATCGGCATGACCGACGAGCATGATGCCGGCTTCTACCTCAAGCGGTCGCGTGTGCTGGAGGCGATGTGGGGAAGCGGGTCCTGGCACAGAGAGCGCTTCGCGCGGCTGAGTGGCTACTGACGTCCACAGGGGGTGCCGGCGGCACCCCTTTTTGCTGCCGTGCATTACTCGTTTCGAAGATCGGTTCAGTTCGGATCGATCGGCCGCGTCTTCCTATGACATTCCTGCAACACCTGAGAAGCGTCCTGCTTTGCAACGCGTGTTGCGCTTGACGTCTTTCGCGTAAACCGGCTTATTCGAGTTTAGGGTATGGAGCCGTAAAGTGCTCCGGCCATGGTGGGAGAGAGATGATGATGCGGATTCGCCTTTTGTCGGCGTGTGCGGTTCCTGCGTTCGTGATGGCGCTCTCGGCGCCTGCCTGGGCGCAGGATGCCGATGCCCCGGCGCAGGACGACCCTTCCAACGAGATCGTCGTGACGGCGCAGGGACGCGCGCAGGTGCTGTCCGACGTGCCGATTGCGGTGACCGCGATCGCCGCCGAGACGCTGGAGCTGACCGGCGCGACCGACATCCGCCAGTTGAATCAGATCGCCCCGTCGCTGCTGGTCTCGTCGACCGGATCGGAAGCGAACGGATCGGCCCGCATCCGCGGCATCGGCACGGTCGGCGACAATCCCGGCCTCGAAAGCTCGGTCGCGACCTTCATCGACGGCGTCTACCGCTCCCGCTCGGGCATCGGCCTCAACGAACTGGGCGATATCGAGCGGGTCGAGGTGCTGCGCGGACCGCAGGGCACCTTGTTCGGCCGCAACGCATCGGCCGGCCTGATCAACATCGTGAGCAAGGCACCGGCCTCCACCTTCGGCGCCGGGGCCGAGGCGACCTATGGCAATTACAATCTGTGGCGCGTCGGCGGCTACATCAACGTGCCGCTGGGCGACACGCTGTCGAGCCGCGTCGACGGCGTCTATGTCAAGCGCGACGGCTATTATCGCGATGTCACCAACAACACCGACGTCAACGACCGTGACCGTTACTTCGTGCGCGGCCAGCTGCTGTTCGAACCGTCGAGCGCGCTGTCGGTCAGGATCATCGGCGACTATACCAAGCGCAACGAAAGCTGCTGCGCGGCGACCTTCATCGACGAGACGGTTGCGCCGGCCAATCTGGGCCTGCTCAATCCGGCGACCAACCCGATCGTGCGCGTGCTGCGCGACCTGGGCCAGCCACTGGCGGCGTTCACCACGCCTTATGACCGCGACATCTATACCTCGCCGGGCCGCAGCTATGCCGGCGAGACCCGCGACTGGGGCGTGTCGGGACAGATCGACTATGATCTGGGCGGCGCGAAGCTGACCTCGATCACCGCCTATCGCGGCTATCATAGCGATCAGGGGTCGGACACCGATTACAGCTATGTCGACATCCTGTTCCGCGCCGCGGACGGCAATTCGGCGCGCGAATTCGGCACCTTCTCGCAGGAGCTTCGCCTGCAGGGCGAGGCGTTCGGCGGGAAGCTCGACTGGATGGTCGGCGCCTATTACGCGAATGAAGACCTGACGGTCACCGACAATCTGCGCTTCGGAAGCCAATATGGCCGGTTTGCGGCATGCCGCATCATCACGAGCGGTGCGCTTGGCTTCGCCTATGCGCCCAATGCCACGGGCTGTATCAATCCGGCACTGCGGCCCACCGTATCGGGTGCGTTCGGCGCCGCCGGGCCGCTGATCCTGGCCGGGTTCGATCGCCTCGACGGGGTGCGCAATGTCGGCGACACGCTGTCGACCTATCGCCAGAACAGCTCGAACTATGCGTTCTTCACGCACAATATCTTCGAGATCACCAGCGGGCTGAACCTGACCGTCGGCCTGCGCTACACCAACGAACGCAAGAAGTTCGACGCGACCTTCGGCAGCGACAATACCGCATGCCCGGCGCAACAGGCGGCGCTTGGCCCGCTGCTGGCCAATCCCGGCCTGGCGGCGGTCGCGGGCGGCCTCATCAACCTGACCTGCCAGGGCAATTCAAGCAGCGAGCTGAACGGCGTCAGCATCAACCGCGAGCGCAGCGAGGACGAATGGACCGGCACGGCGATCCTTTCGTACAAGCCGACAGAGGATCTGATGGTCTATGCCAGCTATGCGCGCGGCTACAAGGCGGGCGGGTTCAACCTCGATCGCTCGGCGCTGAAGGGGCCCGTCCCGAGCTTTGCCAGCCTGGGCGGCGCGCAGGCGCTGGTCGGCAACCTGGAGTTCGACCAGGAGATCAACAATGCCTATGAAATCGGCCTGAAATATTCGACGGGTCCGTTCTCGCTGAACGTCGCTGCGTTCCGCCAGGACTTCAAGAATTTCCAGCTGAACACGTTCAATGGCTCGGTCTTCCTCGTCCAGAACATCAATTCCTGCGGCACCGACTTGAACGGCGCGGACCGTGACCAGAGCATCAATCCGGGGCTGCCCGGCTATGTCGCGCCGACCGCGACCAACAGCAATCCGGCGGCGACCACCGGCGGCTGTGCCGCCGGCGACGTCAAGGCGGGCGTGCGCTCGCAGGGTGTCGAGGTCGAGGCGTCGCTGGTCCCGCACCGCGATATCCGGGTCAGCCTGGGCGTGACCTATTCGGACACCAAGTATCGCGACAATCTGATCGGCAACCAGCGCGGCACGCCGCTGGACCCGGCGCTCCGGCTGCTGCCCGGCGACAACATGTCGAACGCACCGGAAATCGTTGCGACCAGCAGCTTCGCCTGGACGCCCGAGATCGGCAATTCGGGGCTCAGCGCGCTCTTCTATGTCGATGCGCGCATGACGGGCGACTTCAACACCGGCTCGGACCTGTTCCCGCAGAAGGAGCAGGACGGGTTCGTGCTGGCCAATGGCCGCGTCGGCATCCGCGGGCCGCAGCAGAAATGGGCGCTTGAGTTCTGGGCGCAGAACATCTTCAACGAAGGCTATACCCAGGTCGCGTTCAACTCGCCGTTCCAGCAGGGGCCGACCGCCGGCGCCGCGCTGAACTCGGCCTATAACAATGCGCGCTATCCGGGCGGCACGCAGATCTTCTCGGCCTATCTCGCCGAGCCGCGGACCTACGGCATCACCGGACGCTTCCGCTTCTGAGGCGACCGGACGGGAGGGGCGCGGACCAGCGGGTCCGCGCCCTTCGTCCCCAGTGTGGAGTAAGCTCATGCCAGCCATCGATACGCTCGCGCAGGATCAGCGGGCGTTGCGCCGACGCGGGCTGACGCTGGCACTGCTCACCATCACCTATTTCTTCAGCTATATGGATCGCCAGATCCTCGCGATCCTCCAGGAGGACATCAAGCGCGAGCTGATGCTGGCCGACTGGCAGCTCGGCCTGCTCGCCGGGCTGGCCTTCGCCGTCTTCTACGCGACGTTGGGCATCCCCGTCGCCTGGCTGGCCGACCGGACCAATCGCAAGAACATCGTCGCGATCAGCCTGGCGATCTGGAGCGCGATGACCGCATTCGGCGGGCTCTCCCAGAATTTCGGTCAGCTGCTCGCCGCGCGGATCGGCGTCGGAATCGGCGAGGCAGGATCCTCGCCGCCCAGCCATTCGATGATCGCCGACCTGTACCCGCCCGAAAAGCGCGCGGGGGCGATGGGCATCTATTCGCTGGGCGTGGTGCTGGGGTCGGCGTTCGGGACGTTCATCGGCGGGCTGGTCGCGCATCATTACGGTTGGCGTGCGGCGATGTACGTCATCGGCCTGCCCGGGGTCGCGCTGGCGGTGATCGTGTGGCTGTTCGTCGTCGAGCCCCGGCGCGGCCTGTCCGATCCGCAGCATGCCGCGGCGATGGCTGCGCCGATCCCGCCGCTGCGTGACGGTTTCGCCGCGATCCTGCGCAACCCGGCGGCGCTGCATCTCGTGATGGCGGTGACGATCACGTCGATGATCGGCTATGGCCTGACCGCGTTCGGCCCCAGCTACATGCAGCGCTCGCTGGACTTCACCAAGGCCGAGATCGCGCTCTATATAGCGCTGCCCGGCGGGCTGTGCGCCACGCTGTCGGCGGTGCTGGGCGGCAAGCTCGCCGACCGGTTTGCGCGTACGCACGGGCTGCACATGCAAAGCACGATGGTCGCGGTGCTCAAGACGCTGGCACTGCCCTTCACCCTGGGCTTCCTGCTGATCGACCAGCCCGGCCTGGCGATCGCCGCCTATTTCATCAACCTGCTGCTCGCCAATTCCTATCTCGGCCCCAGCTTCGCGCTGATCCAGGGCCTGGCGCCGGTGCGCCAGCGCGCCTTGTGGGCGGCGATCACCCTGCTGGTGATCAATCTGGTCGGGCTCGGATTGGGGCCGACGCTGGTCGGGACGATCAGCCATGTGCTGCGCGGGCCGCTGGGCGAGGATTCGTTGCGCTGGTCGATGATCCTGTTCGCCGCGGTCACGCCCTGGGCGATCTGGCATTACTGGCGCGCGGGCGTGCTGCTGCGCGCGCGCTGAATTGCTCAGCCGGCGTTCACCCTCGGCCGACCAGGGTCCGGACAGGATTTCGAGGAGCCCGTTGGTGAAGACCTTTTTGATGATCGCCGCACTCGTGTCGCTTCCGGCCGCATCCGCGGCCGCTGCGCCGGAGCTGCCCCAGCGCGGCGTTCCCGACACCTGCAGTGTGACCGTCTCGTTCGGCAGCTATGCGATGGGGATCGACCGGCCGGCGCTGGAGCGGACCGAGCGGCTGCTGAAGCGCGACCGCACGGTGCGTCGCACGAGCAGCCACCGCTGGGGCCGAGAGGGCGAGATGACGCTGTGCGCGATCACGAGGCGTCCGGCCGATGCCCGGCGGCTGTTCCAGCGGGTCAAGGCAGCGTTGCCGCGGGATCCGCGCGGTCCGATCACGATCGAGACGCATGACGGCCTGAGCCATACCGCGTCGCGACCGATGCGCTGACTGCGTCAGTCGCTCAGCACCCGATCGTCGAACAGGCCGTAGGCGAGGGTGGAGGCGTAAAAGGCCACCGCACGGTCGCGCGGCATGGTGCTCGCCCATTTGCGCATGTCGAAGGCGGCATTCTGCATCGCCATCATCGCCTGGCTGGCGACCAGCGGATCGATTGCCCGGATCGATCCCTCGGCGATGCCGTCGGCCAGCATGCCGGCGTAGCGACGCGCGATGCGGTTCGACCGGTCGATCATGACCTCTCGCTCGCGCGGGGGCAGGCCGGAGAGGGCGGTGGTGCGCAGCAACGGCCCGCGTTCCGAGAACTGGACGTCGAGCAAGGTCGCCATGATGTTCTCGAGCCGGTCCCAATAGCTGCCGCCGCGCTCCTCGGCCAGGCGCTGGGTATCCGCGATGATGTCGAAGCTGCGCTTGTAGCAGGCGATGACCAGCTCATCCTTGGCGTCGAGATGGTGGTAGAAGCTGCCCTTGGTGACGTTGAGCTCGCTGGCGATCTTCTGCACCGACGCGCCGCGATAGCCGAGCTCGTTGATCAGCCGGGTTGCCGCCAGCAGGAACGCCTCGCGCCCCGGCTCCGCGTCGTCATGCACCAGGTCGAGCAGGTGCGGCTGCCAGCGGGCGCCGGGCGCCGCGAAGCCGTGGGTGAAGACTTCCATCAGCCGCGCCTCGACGCGGGGATATTCGTCGATCTCGTATCGGGTGAGCCAGACGGTCAGCCAGAAGGTATTCTCGAGCAGCACATGCGCGCGCGCGCCGCGCAGGTCGGTCTCAGCACGGCTGCCCTCGCTGCCCCACAGGCTGCGCGTCAGGCGGAATACCTCGCGCCAGCCAGCCAGCAGGTCGCGCTTCATGTCGCCGTCCATCGCGCGCAGGTCCGACAGGATCGCCAGCGCCTTGGCCTCGCCGCGCGCGATCGCCGCCAGCCGTTCGAAGTTGATCGCCAGATAGCGCGCCACCCGCCGCTCCGGCGTCGGCTCGCGCAGCGCCTCGCCAAGCATCTCCTTCAGTTTTTCGAGCGTCTGCTCGAACGCCGCAGCGGCCAGGTCTTCCTTGCGCTTGAAATAATAGGTGACGCTGGTCGTGTTCAGCCCGACGCGCCGCGCGACGTCTGCGAAGGTCATGCCCTTCGCACTCTGTTCGTTGATCGCATCGGCGGCGGCTGCAAGGATGGCGTCGCGCTTTGCCAGGAAGCGCTTGGTTCCCCCCTCCGCCGCGCCTGCTTTGTTGGGCGCGTTCATCGCACCACTCTAGCCATTTCGGCGCAATCCAAAAGAGGGTTTTTGGAATTGCGCGATGCGCGACGAGCGACGCATTTTCAGGGATCAAATCGCTTTACCGAATATCGGGTACGCTCTAAGCCCGAATCCGACAGCAATCAGGAGAGCGATGCCATGGACTTCACGCTGACCGAGCGCGAGACCTATTTCCGCGATCGCGTGAAGGCGTTCATCGAGACGCGGATCCGTCCGCGCGATGCCGATTATCATGAAGAGGCCAGAACCGGCGAGCGCTGGAAGGTGAACCGGGTGATCGAGGAGGTGAAGGCCCAGGCCAAGGCCGAAGGGCTGTGGAACTTCTTCATGCCGCCGCATTCCGGCCAGTCGCATGTCGACGACAGTTTCGAATTCCAGGGCACCCAGCTCACCAATCTCGAATATGCGCTGTGCGCCGAGGAGATGGGCCGCATCGGCTGGGCGTCGGAGGTGTTCAACTGCTCCGCCCCTGACACGGGCAATATGGAGGTGTTCCACCGCTATGGCACCCGCGCCCAGAAGGATCGCTGGCTGAAGCCGCTGATGCAGGGCGAAATCCGCTCCGCCTTCCTGATGACCGAGCCGGCGGTCGCATCGTCGGACGCGACCAACATCCAGACCCAGATGGTCCGCGACGGTGACGACTATGTGATCAACGGCCGCAAATGGTGGTCGTCGGGGGTCGGCGACCCGCGCTGCGGCGTCGCGATCGTGATGGGCAAGACCAATCCCGACGCCTCCCGCCATGCTCAGCAGAGCATGGTCCTGGTGCCGATGGACGCGCCGGGCGTGAAGATCGAGCGGATGCTTTCGGTTTATGGGTATGATCACGCGCCGCACGGGCACGGCGAGGTCCTGCTCGAGAACGTTCGGGTTCCGGCCGACCATATCCTGCTGGGCGAAGGCCGCGGGTTCGAGATCGCCCAGGGTCGGCTCGGGCCGGGGCGCATCCATCACTGCATGCGGACGATCGGCGTTGCGGAAGAGGGCATCGAGGCGATGGCCAAGCGGCTGCTGAGCCGCGTCGCCTTCGGCAAGCGGATCGCCGATCACTCGATCTGGGAACAGCGGATCGCGCGTGCCCGCATCGACATCGAGATGACCCGCCTGTTGTGCCTGAAGGCTGCCGACATGATGGACAAGGCGGGCAACAAGGCGGCCCAGCTCGAGATCGCGATGATCAAGGTCCAGGCGCCGATCATGGCGCTGCAGATCCTCGACGACGCGATCCAGGCACATGGCGGCGGCGGCGTGTCGGAGGATTTCGAGCTGGCGCACAACTGGGCGAGCCTACGTACCTTGCGCTTCGCCGACGGGCCGGACGAGGTCCACAACCGCGCGATCGCGCGCAACGAATTCGGCAAATATGCCGAGTTCAAGGCGGACCGCGTGTCGTCCGGGGATGTCGGCGTCAGCCGCTGAACCCAGGATCCTCGCCCAATCGAAGCGGAATGGAGAGCGCATGAAGGCTGCAGTCCTGCGAGAGGCGAAGACGCCGTTGCAGATCGAGGAGGTCCAGGTCTCGAAGCCCGGCCCGCGCGAGGTGCTGATCCGCACCGCCGCCGCCGGGGTCTGCCGGTCCGACCTCCACTTCGCGGACGGCGCCTGGCCCTATCCGATGCCGACAGTGCTCGGCCACGAGGCCGCGGGCGTGGTCGAGGCGGTCGGCAGCGATGTCGGGCATGTGAAGGTCGGCGACCATGTCGTGACCTTCTTCACCGTCTTTTGCGGCCAGTGCGAATTCTGCGTCAGCGGTCGACCCTCGCTGTGCGTCGATCCATCGACGAGGCGCGCGCCGGATGCCGAGCCCCGCCTGAAACTGGCCGACGGCACCCCGGTCAACCAGTTCATCAACCTGTCGGCCTTCGCCGAACTGATGCTGGTGCATGAAAATGCCTGCGTCGCGATCAGCAAGGACATGCCGCTCGACCGCGCCGCATTGCTCGGCTGTGCGGTGGTTACCGGGGCCGGTGCGATCTTCAACGACAGCCAGGTCCGGCCCGGCGAGACGGTCGCGGTGATCGGTGCCGGCGGCATCGGGCTGGCGGCAATCAATGCCGCGAAGATCGCCGGAGCCAGCCGGATCGTCGCGATCGATCCGGTACCCGAGAAACGCGAGCTGGCGCGAAGGATGGGCGCGACCCACGCGATCGACGCCGGCGACGCCGATGTCGTCAAGCAGGTGATGAAGCTGAGCGATGGCGGGGTCCATTATGCGATCGAGGCGGTCGGGCGCGGCAGCACGGCCGAGCTTGCCTGGAACGTCCTCCGCCGCGGCGGCACCGCGACGATCCTGGGCATGATCGCGCCGGGTAACACAGTGAACATTGCGGGGCCGACCTTCCTGAGCGGCAAGAAGCTTCAGGGGTCGTCGCTGGGATCGACCCGGTCGCCGATCGACATGCCGCGGCTGGTGCAGATGTATCTCGACGGCGTGCTCGATCTCGACACGATGGTAGCGGAGCGGATCGGGCTGGCCGATGTCAACGACGCGCTGGAGAAGCTTCGCAAGGGCGACAGCGCGCGGTCGGTGATCGTCTTCCCATGAGCGATCTCGACGAAGCACAGCTGGAGGCGTGGCTGGCGGCGAACGTCGCCGGGTTCGCCGGGCCGATCACTGTCACCAAATTCGCGGGTGGGCAGAGCAATCCGACCTACCGGATCGATGCGGGCAGCGGCGCCTATGTCCTGCGCCGCAAGCCGTTCGGCCCGATCCTCCCGTCGGCGCATGCCGTCGATCGCGAGCATCGCCTGATCGAGGCGCTGCATCCGACCGGCTTTCCCGTCGCCCGGCCCTATGGGCTGTGCGAGGATGACACGGTCATCGGATCGGCATTCTACATCATGGAGATGGTCGAGGGCCGGACATTGTGGGACGGGTCGCTGCCCGACATGGCGCCTGGCGAGCGGACTGCCACCTATGATGCGATCACCGACACACTGGCCGCACTGCACCGCATCGATCCGGATGCGGTTGGACTTGGCGATTACGGCAAGCCCGGCAATTATTTCGAGCGACAGGTCGGCCGCTGGTCGAAACAGTACAAGGCCAGCCAGACCGACGACCTGCCCGAGATGGAAAAGCTGATCGCGTTCCTGCCGCGCACCGTGCCCGAGCAGACCCGGACCAGTATCGTCCATGGCGACTTCCGCATCGACAACATGATCTTCGCGCCCGCCGAGCCGAGCGTGCTCGCGGTGCTCGACTGGGAATTGTCGACGCTGGGCGATCCGCTGGCCGACTTTTCCTATTTCCTGATGAGCTGGGTCACCGAGCCCGAGAGCCGATCCGGGGTGATGGGGTTGACCGGGCCCGACACCGGCATCCCGACGCTCGAGCAGGTCGTCGACCGCTATTGTGCGGCCACCGGTCGTGACGGCGTCCCCGATCTCGACTGGTATTTCTCCTATAATCTGTTCCGGTTGGCTGGCATCGTTCAGGGCATCAAGAAACGGATGATCGACGGCAATGCGTCGAGCGACAATGCCGCCGCCACGGTCGCCCGCCTGCCGGGGCTAGTCGCCGCGTCCTGGGACTTTGCGCGAAGGGCCGGGGCGCCAGCATAACGGAGGGACAGGGCAATGAGCTTGTTCGATCTGACCGGCAAGGTCGCGATCGTCACCGGGTCGACCAAGGGGATCGGCAGGGCAACGGCCGAGGCGCTGGTCGCGCAGGGTGCCAGGGTCGCGATCTCCAGCCGCAACCAGGACGCGTGCGACGCGGTCGCGGCCGAGATCAACGATCGGTTCGGTGAGGGGCGTGCCATGGCCATCGCCGCCGGCCTGTCCGACAAGGCGGCGCTGCAGCGGCTGGTCGACGGTACCCGCAACGCCTTCGGCCGGATCGACATACTGGTCTGCAACGCCGCGTCCAATCCCTATTACGGGCCGATGGACGGGATTTCGGACGAGCAGTTCCGCAAGATCCTCGACAACAACATCCTCGCCAATCACTGGCTGGTTCAGATGGTCGCACCCGACATGCGCGCGCGGCGCGACGGATCGATCATCATCGTCTCGTCGATCGCCGGGCTGCGCGGGACGCCGGTGATCGGCGCCTATGGCATCTCCAAGGCGGCCGACATGCAGCTGACGCGCAACCTGGCGGTCGAGCTCGGTCCGGACAATGTCCGGGTGAACTGCATCGCGCCGGGGCTGGTGAAGACCGATTTCGCCCGCGCGCTGTGGGAAGACCCCAAGCGGATCGAGGCGACCAACTCGACCGTGCCGCTGCGCCGCATCGGCGAGCCCGACGACATCGCCGGGGCGGTGGTGTTCCTCGCCAGCCGCGCGGGAGCCTTCATGACCGGCCAGGCGATCGTCATCGACGGCGGCGTCACGATCTGACGGAGAGACATATGGGCAGGTTTCAGGGCAAGTCGATCATCGTCACCGGCGCCGGATCAGGCATCGGTCGTGCCACCGCGTCTTTGTTCGCGGGCGAAGGCGGGCAGGTGATCGCAGCGGACAAGACCGACGCCGTCAACGCGACCGTTGCCGCGATCACCGATGCGGGGGGGCGGGCGATCGCGGTGCAGATGGACGCCGGGATCGAGCGCGATGTCGAGGATCTGGTCGCGCTGGCGTGCAGCGAGTTTGGCGGGCTCGACATCTTCTACGCCAATGCCGGTATCTCGGGCGGGATCACCGGGCTGTTCGAATCCGACGTGACGCTGTGGACCGAGGTTCTGCGCGTGAACCTGATCGGCCCGTTCCTGGCGATCAAGCATGCCGCCCCGAAGATGGTCGATCGCGGTGGCGGCAGCATCATCTGCACCGCCAGCGTGGCCGGGCTGCGCTCGGGGGCAGGGGGACCCGCCTATTCCGCGTCGAAGGCGGGGGTCATCAACCTGGTCCAGACCAGCGCGCAGCAGCTGTCGGGATCGAACGTCCGGGTCAACGCGATCTGCCCCGGGCTGATCGAGACCGGCATGACCCAGCGCGCCTTCGACTATGCCCGCGAAAAGGGCGTCGAGGAAAAGATCGGCCGGCTCAATCCGCTGCGCCGCGCCGGCGTGCCCGAGGAGATCGGGCGGGTCGCGCTGTTTCTCGCCTCCGACGAGGCAAGCTATGTCAACGGCCAGGCCTGGGTCGTCGACGGCGGGCTGTCGTCGAGCCATCCGGTAACACGCCAGGAGTTCGGCAAGACGGCGGCGTGACGGGCGAGGCCGAAGCGAGCCCTTTGGTCATTGCCTCGACCGGAACAGCGTCGGCCAGTCGCCGGGGTCCCCCAGGCCGCCACAGGATTGTTGGAGGGTCATCGCCGAGAGCTGGAATGCGCGGCCGTTCCAGATCCAGCTTGCCGACATGCCGCAATCGGCCATGGCTCTTCCGCGTGCCCCCATGCTCAACGTGCCGGTCTTGGGATCTAACCCGGCTTCGGTGAGATAGGCGGCGGTGGCGGGATCGCTGTCGTTGCCGCGATAGGGCAAAGGCAGGATCAGCCGTTCCGCCTTGCCGCTGCCGAGCGGTGCGAGGAAGGCGAAGGACGAGCCCTGATAGGCGCCCATGATGCAGGGGAGCAGCACCAGCGCCCGCGCATCGTCGAGCGCATGGGCCTCGGGCTGCTGCGGGGATTCGCTGCATTCCTTGTCGAACAACGCCTTTTGCTCGGCCCGGACCCGCTCGATCAGCCGCGTGTCCTCACCTGGCTTCAGACGCGCCTGGATCGGATGCGCCGGGATACGGGGCAGCGGCGGCGCGGCCGGAACCCGCGCGGCGGGCAGCGCGCCCGGCTTGATCAGCGCGGTCATCCCGCCGTTCCGGCCCTGACGATCGTCCAGGCGCAGCATCGCCGCACTGAACCCGTCGAGCGGGATCGAGGCGTCACCGCCCAATGTTATCGTCTTCGCGTTGCGCAGCTTCTGGACCAGCGCCCGTATCGCGGTCAGATCGGTGCTGGTGACGGACGTCCCGTCCTGCGTGCTGGAATAGCTCCAGGCCGGTCCGGTCAGACCCGCCGGCGCGCCATCGATCCGAACATCGGCCGGCGCAAACTTGTCGGTCGCGCTGATCGTGGCGGCCAGCGGGCCCGCCGGACCGGCATCGCGCTCGATCCGCATCTCCGAGCCGCCCCGGTCCCCATCGAACCCCTTGACCAAGCAGCTTAGCGTATTGTCGCAGGCGACGAACCAGCTGCGATAGCTGTCATAGGACTGGATCGGTTCGGCGGACTGCGCAAGCGCGGGCACGGAGGAGGCCGAAAGAACGATCGGAATGGCGTTCCTCAACCCCGACCTCATCGATTTTCGCATCTCGCCTCCCAGCCGTTCAATTGCCCATTCCGATGTCGCGGCGAGAACGATGCGGTCCGGGAAATGATCCGGCCCCGGCGGGCATGGCTTTGATTGACACGCCTCCCAAGCGCGCGCAGTCTCCTTGCAACCAGGGGGCGTGGGGCATGCGTGGACTTGTTCTCGGGATCGTCGCGGCGAGCCTGCTCGTGGGAGCCGCGCCGGCATGGGCGCAGGACGGCAGCGAGGAGATCGTCGTCACCGGCATGCGGCGTATTGACCGCGATAGCGAAGATGACGTTCGGGAAAAGCCCGTCCCGGTCCCGGCAGCGGTGCAGATGCTTCGACGAACCGCCGACTTTGCCGTCCAGCAGGTGATCGTCATCTCCGACACGGTAAATGAGGAAGAGGCTCGCAAGGAAGTCTATGCGATGACGCGCGGGGCGATCGGCCTTGCCGGCACATCGGGCGTCCAGCTGGCCAGCGGAGAGGTGGTCGTCGAGGCGCTGACCCCGGCCAACTACACCAATCTCGATATCGGTGATGACGAAGATGATGAAGATGACGGGCAGGCAGTCAAGTTCCTGGTGAAAGTGCCACTGGCGCCCGGCATCGATGCCCGCACCGCACTTTCCCGCATCGAGAAGTTCCTGAAGGCGGTGCCCGCCGTGGGTCGGGCCCAGATCAAGCCCTATAGCGAGCTGACGCTGTCGGTCGTGAACCCCGAGCAATATCGTACCGCGATCATCGACCTGATCGCCAGGGATACTTCCGCCACCAGCGCGCGCTTCGGTCAGGGCTATGGCGTGGAAGTGTCCGGGCTGGACCGGCCGATCCAGTGGAAGCGGGCCAGCCTGACCGAGGTCCATTTGTTCCTGCCGTCGAGCAGTACCGTCCGGCCGCGCAACTGATCGTATCCAGGGGGGTATGCCATGACCATGATGTTCCGAATGATGATTGCCGCAACGGCCGTCAGCGTCGCGGCACCGGCGGCTGCTCAGGAAGTGATCGTCACGGCCAAGCGACGCGGCGCGGACAATGGCTATGTCGGGGTCGTGATCCCTGCGCAGCGTCCGATCATCGTCCTGAAACGGTCCGCCGACTATGTCATCCAGGAGGTGCGGGTTGCGGGCGATACCCGCGAAACGGCCGCTCGGGCCGAGGAAATCAACGCCACCTTGCGCAATGCGATCGCGACCGCGCCAAAGGGCGGGGTCGAACTGGCGGTCGGCGACTATGTCGTCGAACCCCTGAGCTCGGCCAATTATCGCAACCTGTCCTATGGCTCCGACGGGCGCCCTGACACGTCGCAGACGACGATCCTTGTGAAGGTCCGGCTGGCGCCCGGCGTTGATATCGCCGCGGCAAGGGAGCGCGTCGCGCGCTTCGTCACGTCGGTCGACAAGGTCGGCCGCTCGACGATGAAATTATGGGGCGAGCCGACGCTCAGCATGGTGAACCCGGACCAGTATCGCAGCGCGATCATCGACCTGATCGCCGCGGATGCGGCAAGCCAGGCGGCGAAGTTCGGCCCGGCCTATGGCGTCGATGTCACCGGCCTGGATCGTCCGGTCGAATGGTCGCGCGCCGGTCTGACCGAGGTCTATCTCTATCTGCCGTCCAGCTACACCGTCACGCGGAAGTGACCGCCCACCGCTCAGTCGCGGACACGGATCAGCCCTTCCTGTGCCACGCTGGCGATCAGTCGGCCGTCGCGGGTGAAGATGCGGCCGCGGTTGAAGCCGCGTGAGTGTCCCGACCAGGGGCTGTCGGTCGTGTAGAGCAGCCATTCGTCGAAGCGCATCGGTTCGTGGAACCAGATGGCGTGGTCGAGGCTGGCGGTCTGGACGTTGCCGGTCATCCAGCTGACCCCATGCGGCAGCATGCAGGTGCCGAGCAGCGTCATGTCGCTGGCATAGGCGAGCATCGCGCGGTGCAGCGCGGGGTCGTCGGGCAGGGGCGCGACGACGCGGAACCAGCTGTGCTGGACCGGCTCGGTGGGATCGGGCCGGAACCAGTTGCGCGGCGCGACCGGACGGATCTCGACCGGGCGGGAGCGCAGGAAGAAGCGGCGATATTTCTCCGGCACCTGGTCGCGGATCTCCTCGCGCAGCTTGCGCTCGGAGCGCAGCGCATCGGGATCGGGCACGTCGGGCATCGGGTCCTGATGATGCAGGCCCTCGGCAGGCAGCTGGAACGATGCCGCCATGTTCAGGATCGGCTGGCCCTTCTGCATCGCGATCACGCGGCGCGTGGCAAAGCTGCGGCCCTCGAAATCGCGCACCACGCGGTAGATGATCGGGTGATTCTCGTCGCCCGGACGCATGAAATAGGCGTGGAGCGAATGGGCGTGCTTGCCGTCCTCGACCGATCGCTGCGCCGCCTGCAGCGCCTGGCCGATCACCTGTCCGCCGAACACGCGGCCGACGCCGCCGGGCTGGCGCGGACCGCGATACAGGTCGGTGTCGATCTGCTCGACGTCGAGCAGGGTCGTCAGCTGCTCGACCAGCTGTTCCGGGGTGGGCGGGGGTGTGTCTTCGGCCATCAGTAGCCGGCTGATATCGCGAGTTGATCGGCAAGGAAATTGCTGTCGCCGAACATCTCGGTCAGCACCCGCGCGCGTTTCATGTAGAAGCCGATGTCATACTCGTCGGTCATGCCGATGCCGCCATGCATCTGCACCCCTTCCTGCACCGCCAGCGTGGTGGCGAGTCCGGCCATCGCCTTTGCCACCGCGACCGCCTCGGTCGCGTCGGTCCCGGCATCGAGCAGCTGCTGCGCCTTCAGCACGGCGGCGCGCGCGACTTCCATCTCGCTATACAGGTGTGCGGCACGGTGTTGCAGCGCCTGGAAACTGCCGATCGTGACGCCGAACTGCTTGCGCTCCTTGAGGTAGCTGTAGGTCATGTCGGCCGCCCCGCCGGCAACTCCGACCATCTCCGCCGAGGCGCCGGTCCTGCCGGCGGCAAGCAGCCGGTTCAGGACGGTGCGGCCCTGGTCGATCTCGCCGATCACCGCATCCGCATCGACCTGGACATCGGCGAAGGTCAGCCGTGCGGCGATGCTGGAATCCGCGAGCCGTTCGGGTGATGCGTCGAGTCCCGCCGCCCTGGAATCGATCGCGAAGATGGTTATGCCCTCCGCGTCGTCGGCGCTGCCCGCGGTTCGCGCCGAGACCAGGATCAGGTCGGCGACATGGCCGTGGGTGACGAACTGCTTCACGCCCGACAGGCGAAAGCCGTTACCCGACCGTTCGGCCTTCAGCGCGACCGCGTCGGCGAACTTGCGGCCCTCGTCGAGCGCGAGCGCCGCGACCGCGTCGCCGGCGATGATGCCGGGATACCAGCGTTCGCGTGCTGCGCTTCCGTTCAACGCCTCGACCGCGGCGACCGCGGTCGACAGGAACGGGGAGGGCGACAGGTTGCGCCCGATCTCCTCCAGCACCAGCCCGGCCTCGACATGGCCGAGACCCAGGCCGCCATCGGCCTCGGGCACGAGCATGCCGGTGAAGCCGAGCTCGGCGAACTGCTTCCACAGGTCGCGGGAGAAGCCGGTGGCATCGTTCGCGTCGCGCAGCGCGCGCAGGTGGCCGACCGGGGCATGTTCCGCCACGAAGTCGCGGGCGGTGTCGCGAAGCAGCGTCTGATCATCGTCAAGATAGATGGGCATGTCGGGGACTTTCGTGTCAGGCGCCGGGCAGTTCGAGGATGCGCTTGGCGATGATGTTCAGCTGGATCTCGCTGGTCCCGCCTTCGATCGAGTTCGCCTTCGTTCGCAGCCAGGCGCGGGCGGCGGCGCCATGGGTCGATGCGTCGCTTTCCCATTCCAGCGCGTCGCTGCCACCGGCCGCCATCAGCAGCTCGTGGCGAGTCTTGTTCAGCTCGGTGCCGTAATATTTCATCATCGAAGGCTGGGCAGGGTGCGCCTTGCCCGCCTTGAGTTCGTCGATGAACTTCTCCGACATGGCGGCGAACGCCTTGGCTCGGACCTGGAACAGCGCGATCTGCGCGCGCAGGATCGGATCGGTGCCGGCCCTTGCGGCATCGAGCAGCGCATCCTTGCCGCCGCCGGCGAGGCCGAAGCCCGAGATCATCTCGCGCTCGTGCCCGAGTAGATATTTGGCGACGTCCCAGCCCTTGTTGAGTTCGTGGACCAGATTTTCCTTGGGCACCTTCACATTGTCGAAGAAGGTCTCGCAAAAGGGCGAGTTGCCGGAGATCAGCAGGATCGGCCTGGTCGAGACGCCTTCGCTGGCCATGTCGAACAAAAGGAAGCTGATGCCGCCCTGCTTCACGCTCCTGTCGGTGCGCACCAGGCAGAAGATCCAGTCGGCCTCGTCGGCATAGCTGGTCCATACTTTCTGGCCGTTGACCAGGAAATGGTCGCCCATGTCCTCGGCCGAGGTCTGGAGCCCGGCAAGGTCGGAGCCGGCATTGGGTTCGGAATAGCCCTGGCACCAGCGGATCTCGCCGCGCGCGATCTTGGGCAGATGCTCCAGCTTCTGCGCCTCGGTGCCATATTTGAGCAGCGCCGGGCCGAGCATCGAGATGCCGAAGCTGTTGAGCGGGTTGCGGCACTTCAGCCGTGCCATCTCCTCGCGCAGGATCTTGGTCTCGGCCGCGCTCAGCCCGCCGCCGCCATAGGCGCTGGGCCAGTCGGGCACGGTCCAGCCGCGTTCGCCCATCCGGTCCAGCCAGACCTTCTGGTCGGGATGGGCATAGACCGGATTGCGGCCACCCCAGGTCGTTTCCTTCTCGCTGCGCGGCGGGGTGCGCATCGTCGGCGGGCAGTTCGCCTCCAGCCAAGCCCGCGTCTCGGCGCGGAAAGCCTCGAGATCCTCGCTCATCATCCTCTCCCGCGTCGCCGTCGCCGCCGGCCGGTGCCGACGGCGACGCGACGCCTGTTCGTTACTTGTTGAAGCGCTCGCCCGTTTCGGCCTTTTCGCGCAGCAGCGGAGCGACCTCGAAGCCATGCTTCTCAAGCCCCGCGACGATCTTCTTCAGCCCTTCGGTGTCGGCCCAGAACATCGGGCCGCCGCGATAGACCGGCCAGCCATAGCCATAGATCCACACCACATCGATGTCGCTGGCGCGCTGGGCCATGCCCTCGGCCAGGATCAGCGCGCCTTCGTTGACCATGGTGTAGAGCGTGCGCTCGACGATCTCCTCGTCGGTTACCTCATGCTGGGTCGCACCGCTTTTCGCGCGGAACTCCTCGATGATCTCGGCGACGCGGGGCGAGGGGCTGGGGTTGCGCTTCTCGTCGTAATCGTACCAGCCCTTGCCCTTCTTCTGGCCCCAGCGGTCCTCGGCGGCCAGCGCGTCGCGGATATTCTCGATCCGGGTCGGGTCGCGGTGCCATCCGATATCGACGCCGGCCAGGTCGCTCATCTGGAACGGGCCCATCGGCATGCCGAAGGCGACATGGACGCGGTCGATCTGCTCGGGCGTGGCGCCTTCCATCAGCAGCTTCATCGCCTCGACCTGGCGCGGCATCAGCATGCGGTTGCCGATAAAGCCGTAACAGACGCCCGCGACGACGGCGACCTTCCTGATCTTCTTGGCCAGCGCCATCGCGGTCGCCAGCACATCGTCGGCCGTCTTCGCGCCGCGCACGATCTCGAGCAGCTTCATGACGTTGGCGGGCGAGAAGAAATGCAGGCCGACCACATCCTGCGGCCGCGACGTGCTGGCGGCGATCTCGTCGACATTCAGATAGCTGGTGTTCGACGCCAGGATCGCGCCGGGCTTGGCGATCTTGTCGAGCCGGCCGAACACCTCCTTCTTGACGTCCATGCTCTCATAGACCGCCTCGATGATCAGGTCGCACTCGGCCAGGTCGTCGAAGTTCAGCGTCGGTTTCAGCAGGCCCATCGCACCTTCGACCTGCTCGGCGGTCATCCGGCCCTTGGCGGCGGTCGCCTCGTAATTCTTGCGCATCACGCCGGTGCCGCGGTCCAGCGCGTCCTGTGCCATCTCGACGATGGTCACGGGGATGCCGGCCGACAGGAAGTTCATGCTGATGCCACCGCCCATCGTGCCGGCGCCGATCACGCCGACGCGCTTGACGTCGCGCAGCTTGATGTCGTCGGCGATGCCGTCGATCTTGGCCGCCTTGCGCTCGGCAAAGAAGATGTGGCGCAGTGCCGCCGACTGCGTGCCCATGATCAGCTTCATGAAGCCCTGGCGCTCGAGCTGGACGCCCTCTTCATAGGGCATACCGGTGGTCTTCTCGATCAGCGCGATGATGTCGGCCGGCGCCTCATAGCCGCGGAACCGCTTGGCGTTGGTCTTGCGGAAGGTCTCGAACAGCGCGGGCGAGGCGCTTGCCTGCTTCTCGCTGGCGCGCGGCAGCGGCCCGCCAGCCGCCGCCATCTCGCGGGCGAAGGCGACCGCGTCGGCAACCAGGCTATCCTCGCCCGCCAGGCGATCGACGAGCCCGGCGTCCTTGGCCTTGGACGCGGGGATCGGGTCGCCCTTCGCCGCCATTTCCAGCGCCAGCTCGACACCGGCGACGCGCGGCAGGCGCTGGGTGCCGCCGGCACCCGGCAACAGGCCCAGCTTCACCTCGGGCAGGCCGAACTTCGCGCTCGGCACTGCGATCCGATAGTGGCAGCCCAGCGCAACCTCACACCCGCCGCCCAGCGCGGTGCCGTGGACCGCGGCGACCACCGGCTTGTCCAGCGCCTCGATCGCATCGATCAGTACCGGCAGCGACGGTTCCTGCATCGGCTTGCCGAATTCGGTAATGTCGGCTCCGGCGAAGAAGGTCTTGCCAGCACAGGTGATGACGACCGCCTTGATGTCGTCGCCGGCGGCTTCCTCGATGCCGGCCTGAAGGCCTTGGCGCACCGCGGCACCCAGCGCGTTCACCGGCGGGTTGTCCGAGGTGATGATCAGAACGTCGCCCTGGCGGCTGGTGGTGATGGGGGAGGTCATGTTTCTCTCCGTTTCTGGATCAGGCCCGGCAGGCGCCGGAAAAAGGGGTGAGGGGGCGCCGGCTCAGGTCAGCGCCGCATAGATCTGCGTCTTCAGCTCGCGGCGGATCGGGTACAAGCTCGACGGCGAAAACTGCGTCATGAACACCATGGTGATATGCTCGACCGGGTCGACGAAGAAGGCGGTCGAGAACATGCCGCCCCAATAATATTCGCCGACCGATCCGGGAACTAGCGTGCGGGCGGGATCGGTGGTCACGGCAAAGCCCAGGCCGAAGCCGACGCCCGCATTGGTCGCCTCGCTGAACAGCGATCGCGACAGGCTGGCCAGGTCCGATCCGCCGGGCAGATGATTCATCGTCATCAGCTCGATCGTCTTGCGGCCGATGATCCGTACCCCGTCCAGCTCGCCCTTGTTCAGCAGCATCGTGTTGAACCGGTGATAGTCTAGCGCGGTCGAGACCAGTCCGCCGCCGCCCGAGAGCTGACGCGGCGGCGTCGCCCAATGGCTCTCGGCGCCGCGATCGTACATCACCCGCTCCCGGTTGGGCGACAGCGTCCAGCAATCGGCCAGCCGGTCCAGCTTGTCCGCCGGCACCTGGAAGAAGGTGTCGTCCATGCCCAGCGGCTCGAGGATCCGCTCGGCGAAGAAACGGTCGAGCGTCATGCCCGAGAGGCGCTGGACGACGAGGCCCAGCACGTCGGTCGACACCGAGTAATTCCACGCCTCTCCCGGCGAGAATTCCAGCGGCAGCCTGCCCAGCGCCGCGGCGAATTCGTCGAGCGTCAGATTGCCCCACCAGTTCTCGATCCTGCCCTCGCGGTGCGCGGCGTCGATGTTGCTGCGATTCTGGAAGCCATAGGTCAGGCCCGAGGTATGGCGCAGCAGGTCGATCATCCGCATCGGCGCCAGCGCCGGCCTGGTCACGAACGGTACGCCCGCGCCGCCGCCGTCATAGACCGCGACGCCCTTCAGCTCCGGGATCACATGATGGACCGGCGTGTCGAGCGCCACCTTGCATTCCTCGACCAGCATCATGAACGCCAGGCTCGTGATCGGCTTGGTCATCGACGCGATACGGAACAGCGTGGCTTCGTCAACGGTCTTGCCGCCGTCGCGCGCAGCGCCCTGGTGGCTGAAATGGACGATCTCGCCGTCGCGCGCGATCAGCAGCTGGGCATGGGGCAGCTTGCCCGAATCGAGATAGCGATCCTTCACGAAGGCATCGATCCGCGCGAGCCGGCCGGGGTCGAAGCCATGCGATTCCGGCCGTTCGATCTTCATGCGTACTCCATACCCTTGTTTCGAATCTTGTCTCAAGCGTTTCCGCTCGTTGCGCATCCCCTATTGCCTTGAGTGCCGCTTGAATCAACACTAGGTCAATCAGGAATCACAGATCGCGGGACAAACCCGACATTCAACAATTGGAGAGATGCCGTCGTGTCGACCGATCCGATCGTGCCGCTGGACCCGAACTGGCCCAAGGCTTCCCTAGCGGAAATCCGCGCGCTGCTGACCGCTCCCGGCGCGAAGTTCGAACTCGACACGGTCGATATCGGCGGCGTGCCCACCAAAGTGTGGAAGAATGCGCCGCCGACGCTGCGCATCCTCACCCAGCTGGTGCGCGCCTATGGCCCGCGCGAATTCACCATCTATGACGACGAGCGCGTCACCTATGAGGCCAATTACCGGGCGGTCAGCCATCTGGCGCACCGGCTGCGCGAGATGGGGGTGGGGAAGGGCGACCGCGTCGCGCTGGCGATGCGCAACCTGCCCGAATGGCCGGTCATCTATTTCGCGACCGTCAGCATCGGCGCGATCATCGTCCCGCTCAACGCCTGGTGGACCGGCGGCGAGCTGGAATATGCGCTCAACGATTCGGGCGCGAAGCTGCTGTTCGTCGATGGCGAGCGGCACGAGCGGCTGAAGACCTGCTACGACAAGATCCCGGCGCTGGAACGCGCGATCGTCAGCCGGGCGCGCGGTGATCTCGACGGTGCCGCGCTGCTCGATGCGCTGATCGGGACGCCGGGCTCCTGGGCGGCGCTCGACGATATCGGACTGCCGGAGGCCGATGTCCTGCCCGACGACGACGCCACCATCTTCTATACCAGCGGGACCACCGGCAGCCCCAAGGGGGCGCTGGGCACGCACCGCAACTTCGTCACCAACATCATGTCGAGCGGCTATACCGCCGCGCGTGCGATGCTGCGCCGGGGCGAGATCCCGCCCGAGGCGCCCGAGCACAAGACGATGCTGCTGGTGATCCCGCTGTTCCATGTCACCGCGTGCAGCGCGGCGATGATGACGCTGGTGGCGGCAGGCGGCACGATGATCTTCATGCGCCGCTGGGAACCGGAACTGGCGATGGAGATCATCCAGCGCGAGAAGGTCAACATGACCGGCGGCGTGCCGACCATCGCCTGGCAGCTGATCGAGCACCCCAATCGTGCGAATTACGATCTCTCGAGCCTGGAGAGCATCGCCTATGGCGGCGCGCCGTCCGCACCCGAACTGGTCAAGCGCATCTATGAGGAGTTCGGGGCACTGCCGGGCAATGGCTGGGGCATGACGGAGACCACCGCCACCGTGACCCAGCATTCGGGCGAGGATTATCTCGCGCGGCCGAGCAGTGCGGGCATCCCGGTTGCCGCCGCCGACATCAAGGTGATGGACGTCGAAGGCCGACAGGACCTCCCGATCGGCGAGGTCGGCGAGCTCTGGGCGCGCGGGCCGATGATCGTGAAGGGCTATTGGAACAAGCCCGAGGCGACTGCCGAGACGTTCGTCAACGGCTGGGTCCGCACCGGCGATCTCGCCCGGATCGACGAGGAAGGGTTCCTGTACGTCGTCGACCGCGCGAAGGACATCATCATCCGCGGCGGCGAGAACATCTATTCGTCGGAAGTGGAAGACGTGCTCTACGCCTATCCCGGCGTCATGGACTGCGCCCTGGTCGGCGTCCCGCACAAGACGCTGGGCGAGGAGCCCGCGGCCGTCGTCCACCTCGCTCCGGGGGCAAGCGCCAGCGAGAGCGACCTTCAGGATTGGGTGCGTCACCGGCTGGCGGGGTTCAAGGTACCGGTCAAAGTGCTGTTCGCGCCCGAGACGCTGCCCCGCAACGCCAATGGCAAGATCCTAAAAAAGGATCTGAAGGCATTGTTCGTCAGCGACGAGGTGGGCTGATCGGGCTTAATCCGCGCCATCCGGCGCGGGATCGGGCTTGCGGATCGATCGGACCATCCGCTCGAAACAGGCCTGGACCTGCGCCGGATCATGCGCGCGTTCCAGCCGGCGCAGCCGGAAGCGGACATGCGCCATCTTCTGGTAATAGCGGGTGAAGATCGGGTTGATCGCCGCCCCCGCCACCGCGCCCAGCACCGGCGCCGCCTGCGCCACCGCCTTTTGCGACACCACCACGCCGAAGCGCGGAGCTACGCTGAGGATGATGTCGCCGATCGCCTTGCCGGTCAGCGCCGTGCGCGCAGCATAGAGGCTCATCTCGCGATCGTCGTCGGCCGACATCGGCCCGCCCATCGCAAAGACCGCGATACAGTTCGCGCGCACATCGGGTGCGTCCAGATCCTCGCCATAGTCCGCCGCGATCTGCTGGATCGATCGCAGGATCAGCGTCGTCGTCGCGGGCAGATCGACCAGCACCGTCGTCATCGCGCCGCCGGCACCGCCCACCGCGCCGCTGACCGCCGTCGCCACCCGGTGAAACCCCTCGCCGGTGGTGTTCGACAGCGCCCGGCCGACCCGGCCGCGATGTCGCTGCGGCTGGGTGGTGCCTGCCGCCGCCCAGGCCGCCTTCAGCGCTGCCGCCGATGCCTTCTGCACCATGCCCTGCCAGCCCTCGGGCAGGCGCGACAGCACGCTGCCGGTCACCTTGCCTGCGCGGTTGACGAGCTTCATGAACAGCGTGTCGGCGGCGACAAGCGCGCGGGCGATCGACTCGAGCTCGTCCAGCTCGGCATCGGCAAAGCCGCCGCATGAATTGCTCGCTCTCGCCTGTTCGATCATCGGCTGATTGCCCCTGTTCGCGACTCACACCCTGTCGTCGGATCAGACGCATGGCGAACGAATCGGCTCCTTCTACCGCCTGCGTCCCGGCCAGCTGCGCTCGATCGCGACGACGATCAGCGCGCCCGCGGCATAGGCAAGCAGGTCGTGAGGGTCGAATCCGGTGCCGAACACGATCCGCGCGACCCGGTTGTGGCCCAGGCCGATCCGGTCGACGAACCCGAACAACTGGCCGAACTCGACCAGAAATGCGATCGCCAGCGCGCAAATCGCCGCGGCGGTCACCCGCAGCCGCGTCACCGTGCGCAGGCCGAGATAGACCAGGATGACCGCAAGCACGTCCCCCAGATAGGGCCGAACGAACCGGTCGCGGACATAGAGCGCGATGACGACCTCGATCGCGAAAACGGCAAGGGCGAGGACGGCATAGCCGCGATGAAACTGCATCGATCGGCTCAGGGCAGGGCGCGTTCGATCGCGGACTTCCATCCGCTCAGCCGCGCGTCGCGCACCGCGCCGTCGACCCTTGGCTCGAATGTCCGAATCTCGCCTCGCATCGTCGCCGCTTCCTCCAGTCCCGCGAACCAGCCGCAACCGACGCCGGCGAGCATCGCCGCGCCCAGCGCCGTCGTCTCGGCGAATTCGGGCCGTTCGACCGGCAGGTCAAGCATGTCGGCCAGGTCCTGTGCGATCCAGTCATTGGTCACCATGCCGCCGTCGACGCGCAGCATCGCCCAATCGGCACCATCGGCGGCAAACGCCTGTTTCAGGTCATGGCTCTGATGCGCCATCGCCTCCAGCGCAGCGCGGACGATGTGCGCGCGCCCGGTCGAGAAGCTCAGGCCGGTGATCGCCGCGCGTGCCTCGGGCTGCCACCAGGGCGCGCCGAGACCGGAGAGGGCAGGGACCAGATAGACACCGCCATTGTCGTCGACCGACCGCGCGATCGCCTCGGTCTCCTGTGCCGTCTCGACCAGTTTCACCGAATCGCGCAGCCACTGGATCAGGCTGCCGGCGACGAACACCGATCCTTCCAGCGCGTAGGTCCGCCGCCCGCCAAGCTGCCACAAACAGGTGGCGAGCAGGCGATGCTTCGATGTCGGCGGGGTGGTGCCCGCATTGGTCAGGATGAACGCGCCGGTGCCATAGGTCGACTTGGTCTCGCCCTTCTTCAGGCAGGCCTGGCCGATCGTGGCCGCCTGCTGGTCGCCCGCCAGGCCGCAGATCGGGATCTCGCCGCCGAACAGGGTCGTGGTACCGAAGGTCCCGGCGCAATCGACGATCTCGGGCAGCGCATCGCGCGGGGCGCCGAACATATCGACCAGCCCGTCGCTCCATCCGCCGCTGCCCAGCCCCATCAGCAAGGTGCGCGAGGCATTGGTCGCGTCGGTCACATGCAATCCGCCGGTCAGCTTCCACACCAGCCAGCTTTCGATCGTGCCCAGCGCAAGCCGGTCGCCCGCCTCGCGCAACTGGGACCAGTTCTCCATTGCCCAGGCGATCTTGGTGCCGCTGAAATAGG
Organism: Sphingomonas rustica; assembly: GCF_039652585.1. NCBI lineage: Bacteria > Pseudomonadati > Pseudomonadota > Alphaproteobacteria > Sphingomonadales > Sphingomonadaceae > Sphingomonas > Sphingomonas rustica. The sequence continues at coordinate 360,567 of NZ_JBDIZK010000003.1, forward strand.
GATCGAGCAGCAGGCCGGTGCGCGCCTGGACGCCGGGCTCTTCGCCCTGTTCCTTCAGCGTGCGGCACAGCGCCGCGCTGCGCCGGTCCTGCCAGACGATCGCCGGGGCCAGCGGCTCGCCGCTGACCTTGTCCCAGAAGACCAGCGTCTCGCGCTGATTCGTAATGCCGATCGCCGCGATTCGATCGGGGCCGCCGGCCTGCTCGACCATCCTGCGCGCGCAGCCGAGCGTCTTTTCCCAGATTTCGGCGGCATCATGCTCGACCAGGCCGGGTCCCGGATAATGCTGTTCCAGCTCGGCGGAATGCGACCCCAGGACGGTTCCATCCGGCGCGAACAGCATCGCGCGGGTCGATGTCGTCCCCTCGTCGATGACCAGCAGCATCTCTCCCATCGCGCGACGCTAGCGCAAGGGCAGGGCAGGCGAAAGTCATGTGGTGCCCCCGATCATTGCTCGCTTGTTGCTGGTGACCGGCACGATGTACATTGCGGCATGAGGTTGAAATCATGAACGACGCGGCAGATCAGGCGGGGGTGGATTTGCCCCGCGGTGCGGCAGCGGGGACGGTCCCCGTGCCGGAGCCGGTGCCCCCCAGTCCGATCCTGCCCGAACCAGCGGGAAGCGATGCCCAGCGCGACCGGCTGATGGCATCATTGGCGCTGATCGCGGGAATCGGGCTGTTGCTCGCGCTTCCCTTCGCGCTGAAGGCAGGAAGCGAGTTCTTCCTGCCGCTGACCGCGGCGATCGTGATTGCGATCGCGCTGGTGCCGCTGCTCGAATGGCTCGAACGGCACCGCGTGCCGTCGGCGCTGGCCGCCTTCACCTGCGTGTTGCTGTTCCTGCTGGCGGCGAATGTCGCGCTGGCCTCGATCGTGATGCCGGCGATCCAGTGGATTCGCGACCTGCCGGCGCGAATCCCCCAGATCCAGAAGAATCTGGCGCCGCTGATCGAGCTCTATGCGAATCTCGACCAGTTCGTGAATCGCACGCTGACCAATTTTGCCGCCGAGCCGATGAAGCAGCCTGCCGTGATGGCGGCGACGCCGCCGCGCTCGCTCCTCGACCTGTTCGCCACCTCGGCGCCCTCGGCGATCATCGAGAGCTTCTTCGCGATTCTCGTCATCTATTTCTTCCTCTCGGGCTGGACCCGGCTGAGGCGGGGGGCGATCACCAGCCGCGCCAGCTTCGGCGGCGCGATGGCGACCGCGCGGGTGATCCAGGACGTGGTCGACGATACGTCCGCCTATCTTGGCACGATCACGCTGATCAACCTGACCCTGGGCCTCATCGTCGCCGGCGCGCTATGGGCCGTCGGCATGCCCAGCCCGCTGATGTGGGGCGGCATGGTCGCGCTGCTCAACTATGTTCCCTATTTCGGGCCGATCCTGGCGGCGTTCCTGATGGCGCTGGGCGGGCTGATGACGTTTCCCGACATCTGGTGGGCGCTGGCACCGGCGGCGATCATGATCGGCGCGCATCTGATCGAGGCGAATGTCGTGACCCCGCTGATCGTCGGCCATCGCCTGACCATCAGCCCGATCCTGATCCTGATCTCGCTGAGCTTCTGGGGCTGGGTCTGGGGCACGCCGGGCGCGCTGATGGCCGTGCCGATCCTCATCATCGTGCAGACGGTGATGAACGCCGCGGGCAAGCCGGACATCGCCGGATTCCTGTTCGAGCATGGAACTTTGGTGGGCGATCGGGCGGCAAGCAGATTTCGTCGCACAAATCGCGATCAATCCGGTTGACACCCATTTGAGGGCCGGGTAGTGGCCGCCTCCTCGCTGGTTCAAGCGGGTGTAGCTCAGTTGGTTAGAGCGCCGGCCTGTCACGCCGGAGGTCGCGGGTTCGAGCCCCGTCACTCGCGCCATCGCCTTGAAAGGCTTAGCCTTTTTTAAGTGCGATGGCGTCGGCCCCGAAGCGGCCACCGCCGGTTGTAGCGAAGATCAGACCGAACAGGATCAGGCAGGTCGACGGCAGCGCACCGCGCACGCCGACGTTCGCATCCACCATCGCAACCGCAACCGCGAAATTGATCGCGCAGACCAGTCCGGCCCAGCGAATCGCGAATCCGGTCACGAATCCGACCCCGCACAAAAACTGCCCCCAGACCGACAGTCGCGCCGCGATTTCGGGCATCGGAAAATGATGGCGCCGCAGGAAATCGACAAACTCGGCCATGCGCGCCGCGCTGGCGATATTGTCCCACACGCCCCAGATCAGGAAGCTGCCGATCACCAGCCGGGTGACGAGAAGGACGATGTCGCCGCGCGTTGCCCAGCGCGGCTGCGCTACCAGCGTCCTCCAGTCGGCCATTGATCTTTTCTCCCTTGTTATCTGTCGGTGCGGGTGCGAATCCTGTCGATCACGAGAATCGGTGCCCCGATCGCCACGGCGACGAGGCACAAGTTCACGAAGGACGAAACCAGCGGCCAGCTGAACGACGGTCCCATGGTCAGCCAGGCAAGCCCGACCAGCGTCAGCGACACCAGACCGCCGCCAAAGGCGAAGGTCGCGGCGACGACGATTGCCTCCCAGCGACCGCCCTTTGGCCCCGGAGAGGGCGCCTGGGGGTCGTTCACCGCCAGCGCCCGAGTTCCATCCAGCGCAGCAAGGGCTTGAGCGGCAGGATCCAGACGATCCCCAGCACCAGATAGATGATCAGTTGCACCAGCACGGGCAGCGACCCGATCTCGGCGGAAAAGGTCGCGACCAGCACGATCCACACCAGGATCAGTGTCAGGATGGCCATCATGCCGGCGGGTTTGCGCCAGGTGGGTTCGGGTCCGCTGCTCATGTCTCGGGGTGCCATAGCATGCCGCGTTCGGTAATCACCGCATGAAGCGGAACGTCCCAGATATCGGTCGGTATCGCCGGCACCTCCTGAACGCTCCATGCGCAGCCGACGCGCCAGGCGTCGGGAAAGCGGGCGAATGCCCGGTCGTAATAGCCCGCGCCCTGGCCCAGCCGCCCCAGGCGCGAATCGAACCCGACCAGCGGCGTGATGATGATGTCGGGCGCAACATCCTCGGCATCGGCGGGCGGCTGCTTCAGGCCCATCGGGCCCGGCACCAGCGGCTCGGTCATGTCCCACAGCAGAAATCGCATCGGGGTGGCGCGGGTCGTGACATGGGGCAGGGCAAGCCGGCAGCCCCGCTCTGCCGCCGCGGCGGCCAGTTGGGTCGGGTCGGCCTCGCTGCCGACCGCGATATAGCTGCTCACCGTCATCCCTGGCCGAAGCCGGTCGAGGAATTCGGCAGGCGCCATGATGCCGCTTTCCGATTCGCTTGCGAAACGGTCGCGTTCGGCACGCAGCCGTGCCCGGAGAATCAGCTTGTCAGGGATCATGCGGTCTCCCTTCGGTTCGAGGGTGAGACAGTGCGGTGGCGGGACCGCCCTGGCCGTTTGCCAGAATATCCTCCGACGCCTGGTACGTCAGGTGGGGACCATATGCCGCAGACCAGGATCTGCACAGGGACAGCCCCCATGGATGATGAATAGCCTCAGGGATAATGCCAAGGCTCGTACCGGGCAGTACCCGCCGCCTGCCTATCTAGGCGTCCTCGTCGTCTTCCTCAAGGGCCGCTGCGACGGCTTCCAGTCGATCGGCAATCCGGTCGAGCAGGACCGGGGAGACTCCGGTCGGGGGATGGCGCTGCGCCTCGTCCAGCAGATCGGCCAGGATCAGCGCCAGATAGACCAGGGTTTTCTCTGCGCTCAGACCGCCCGAGGCGCGCTGCGCCGTTGCCGCATGGTCTTCCAGCAGCGATTCGAGATGTCGCAGATGCGGCTCGTCGCCATCGCGGGCGGCGATGGTGTAGCTTCGGCCCGCCACGCTCAGCGTGATCTCCGCCATTACTCGGCATCCCCCTTTTCGCGGGCGATCAGCGCGTCGAGCGAGAAGACCGCGTCCTCGATCCGCTCACGCAGCCTGGCATGGCGCCGGGCGAGTCGCGCATGAGCGAATGCGCGCGACGCGGCAGCTGCCTCGATCCGTTCCAACGCCTTTTCGATGCGGTTCGATACAGTGTCCGCCATGGAATTTCGCTTACGATCAGCCTCGGGGCGCTGCAACCCGCTATCGTCGCACGTCTCGACGCTATTCGGCGGAGCGGTTGACGCGCGCGCCCATGCGTCCCAAAGGCGTCCGCGCCAGCTATCCGGGGGAGTTCCAGTGACCGCATCTTTCACCGATTGCGCCAATGCGATCCGAGCGCTTTCGATGGACGCCGTGGAGGCGGCGAACTCGGGACATCCCGGCATGCCGATGGGCATGGCCGACGTCGCGACCGTCCTGTTCCAGGAATATCTGAAGTTCGACGCCGCCGATCCGCACTGGGCGGACCGGGACCGGTTCGTCCTGTCGGCCGGTCACGGCTCGATGCTGCTCTACTCGCTGCTCCACCTGAGCGGCTATGCCCGTCCGACGCTGGAAGATCTCAAGACCTTCCGCCAGATCGGCAGCCCGTGCGCGGGCCATCCCGAGAATTTCGAGCTTCCGGGCATCGAGTGCACGACCGGTCCGCTGGGCCAGGGCCTGGCGATGGCAGTCGGCATGGCCGTGGCCGAGCGCCACCTGAATGCCGGCTTCGGCGATGCCGTGGTCGATCACCGCACCTGGGTGATCGCAGGCGACGGCTGCCTGATGGAAGGCATCAACCACGAGGCGATCGGCCTTGCCGGGCATCTGAAGCTCGGCCGCCTGATCGTGCTGTGGGACGACAACAGGATCACGATCGACGGATCGGTCTCGCTCTCGTCGAGCGAGGACATTCCCGCGCGCTATGCCGCGACCGGGTGGCAGGTCGTCGAATGCGACGGTCATGACGCCGACAGCATCCGTGCCGCCTTCGACACCGCGATCGCCGACGACCGGCCGACCCTGGTTCGCTGCCGCACGATCATCGGCAAGGGCGCACCCAATCTTCAGGGCACGTCGAAGACCCATGGCTCGCCGCTCGGTGCCAGCGAGATCGCGGCCGCGCGCGAGACGCTGGGCTGGAACCACCCGCCGTTCGAGGTGCCCGCTGACATTCGCGAGGCCTGGCTGACCGCCGGCAAGCGCGGCGCGCAGGTCCATGCCGACTGGGCCGCGCGCCTCGCCGATCATGCCGACCGCGCCGAGTTCGAGCGCCGCATGGCGGGCGACCTGCCTGCTGCCTTCTCGCTCGACGACTATATCGCCGGCCTGCTCGCCGCGCCGCAGAAGGTCGCGACCCGCAAGGCGAGCGAGATGGTGCTGGACGCGATCAACGCGCAATTGCCCGAGACGATCGGCGGCTCGGCCGACCTGACGGGCTCGAACAACACCAAGACGAAGCAGACCGGCCCGCTGACCGCGGACGATTATTCGGGCCGCTATGTCTATTATGGCATTCGCGAGTTCGGCATGGCCGCGGCGATGAACGGCATGGCGCTGCACGGGGGCGTGATCCCCTATGGCGGCACCTTCCTCGTCTTCTCCGACTATGCCCGCCCGGCAATCCGCCTGTCGGCGCTCCAGCAGACCCGCGTCGTCTACGTCATGACGCACGACTCCATCGGCTTGGGCGAGGACGGCCCGACCCACCAGCCGATCGAGCATGTCATGAGCCTGCGCGCGATGCCCAACCTCGAGGTCTGGCGCCCATGCGACGTGATCGAGACCGCCGAGGCCTGGGCCGAGGCGCTCGCGACCAAGGCGACGCCGTCGCTGCTGGCGCTGACCCGCCAGAACCTGCCGCAGCTTCGCGAACAGGCCGGCAATCTGTCGGCCAAGGGCGGCTATCGCCTCCGCGCGGCGCAGGCCGACCGCAAGGTCGTGCTGCTGGCGACCGGATCGGAAGTCGAGATTGCGGTCGAGGTGCGCGATGCCCTTGAAGCGCAGGGCATCGGTGCCGATGTGGTGTCCATGCCGTGCTGGGAACGGTTCGATGCACAGGACGCCGCCTATCGCGCCGACCTGATCCCGGCGGACGCGCTGAAGGTCTCGATCGAGGCCGGCACGACCTTCGGCTGGGAACGCTATGTCGGAACCGACGGGCTCAGCTTCGGCATCGACCGGTTCGGCGCCTCGGGCCCGGCGCCTGGGCTGTACGAGCTGTTCGGCCTGACCGCAGCGGCGATCGTGCCGCAGATCACAGAGAAACTGAACTAAGCAGGAGAAGCTGGGACATGACGAAGGTTGCGATCAACGGGTTCGGACGCATCGGCCGTCTGGTGGCGCGCGCCATTCTCGAGCGTGCCGACAGCGGTCTGGAACTGGTGACGATCAACGACCTGGCCGATGCCAAGTCGAACGCCTGGCTCTTCTCGCGCGACAGCGTCCACGGCAAATATCCGGGCACGGTCGAGGCTGACGGCAACGATCTGGTCATCGACGGCAAGCGCATCAAGGTGACTGCCGAGCGCGACCCCGCCAACCTGCCGCATGCCGAGAACGGCGTCGACCTGGTGCTGGAATGCACCGGCTTCTTTACCGACCGCGCCAGCGCCCAGAAGCATATCGATGCCGGCGCCAAGAAGGTGCTGATCTCGGCACCGGGCAAGAATGTCGACCTGACCGTCGTCTACGGCGTCAACCACGATAAGCTGGAGGCCGGCCACACGATCGTGTCGAACGCCAGCTGCACCACCAACTGCCTGGCGCCGGTCGCCAAGGTGCTGAACGACAGCGTCGGCATCGAGCGTGGCCTGATGACCACGGTCCACGCCTATACCAACGACCAGAAGATCCTCGACCAGATCCACCCGGACCTGCGTCGTGCCCGCGCCGCGGCGATGAACATCATCCCGACCACCACCGGCGCCGCCCGCGCCGTCGGCGAGGTGCTGCCGGAGCTGAAGGGCAAGCTGGACGGCTCGGCGATCCGCGTGCCCGTGCCAGACGGCAGCCTGGTCGACCTGACCTTCACGCCGAAGCGCGACACGACCAGGGACGAGATCAACGCGATCCTGAAGGCGGCGTCCGAGAGCGGCCCGCTAAAGGGCGTGCTGGTCTATTCGGACGAGCCTTTGGTCTCGATCGACATCGTCCACACCCCGGCATCGTCGACTGTCGACAGCCTGGAAACGGCGGTGATCGACGGCAAGCTGGTCCGCGTCGTCAGCTGGTACGATAATGAATGGGGCTTCTCGAACCGCATGGTCGACACCGCATCGGCGATGGCCAAGCTGGGGTGATCGGCACGCTCGCCGGCATCGCCCGCCATCACAGGAAGCGGGGACCGATCGAGACACTCGATTCGGTAAGGGTGTCGGTCGAGAAGGGGATCGAGGGCTGCTATCGCGGGCCCTTGAAACCCGGTGGCAGGAACCGCCGCCAGGTCACCGTGATGGAAGCGGAAGACTGGGCGGCGGCCCTGGCCGAGATCGGCGCCGACCTGCCTTGGTGGCAGCGGCGGGTGAACCTGCTGGTCGCGGGCATCGACCTGCCCCAGATTGAGGGCGCGCGGATCCTGATCGGCGACGACGTGGTGCTCCGCGTCACCGTCGAATGCGATCCATGCGTCCGGATGGACGAACTTCAGGACGGGCTGCAGGCTGCGCTTCGGCCCGATTGGCGCGGCGGCGCCTGCACGCGTGTCGTTGCGGGCGGCGACATCAGGATCGGCGAAAAGGTCAGGATCGAAATATGAGCCGTAATTTCAAGACGCTGGACGACATGGGTGAGATTGCGGGACAGCGCGTGCTGGTCCGCGAGGACCTGAACGTGCCGATGGCCGACGGCCAGGTCACTGACGACACAAGGCTTCGTGCCGCGGTTCAGACCGTCGCCGAACTTGCCGACCGCGGTGCAAAGGTCGTGGTGCTCGCGCATTTCGGCCGGCCCAAGGGCCAGCGCAATCCGGAGATGAGCCTGGCACTGGTCACCCGGCCGTTCGAACAGGTGCTCGGCCGCCCGGTGCGATTCATCGACGACCAGGACGCCGCCGACAGCATCGCCAAGATGAGCGCGGGCGAGGTTGGCATTCTCGAGAACACCCGCTTCGATCCGGGCGAGGAGAAGAATGCTCCCGAGACCGTGGACCGCTTTGCGTCGCTGGGCGATCTTTACGTCAACGACGCCTTTTCGGCCGCGCACCGCGCCCATGCCTCGACCGAGGGGCTGGCGCACAAGCTGCCCGCCTTTGCCGGTCGCCAGATGGAAGCCGAGCTCGATGCGCTCGACAAGGCGCTGGGCAATCCCGAGCATCCGGTCGCGGCCGTGGTCGGCGGGGCCAAGGTCTCGACCAAGCTCGACGTGCTCAAACATCTGGTGGCCCAGGTCGATCACCTGATCATCGGCGGCGGCATGGCCAACACCTTCCTCGCCGCCCGCGGCGTCGATGTCGGCAAGAGCCTGTGCGAGCACGACCTCACCGGCACCGCAGAGGCGATCCTCGATGCCGCCGACGCGGCGAACTGCATCGTGCACCTGCCCTATGACGTGGTGGTGGCGAAGGAGTTCAAGGCGAACCCGGAGACGCGCACCGTCAACGTCCATGAAGTGGCGGCGGACGAGATGATCCTCGACATCGGCCCGGCGGCGACCGAGGCTCTCGCCGACGTGCTCAAGACCTGCCGCACCCTTGTCTGGAACGGTCCGCTCGGCGCGTTCGAAACGCCGCCGTTCGACACCGCCACCATGTCGCTGGCCCGCACGGCGGCGGCGCTCACCCGCGAGGGGTCGCTGGTCTCGGTTGCCGGCGGCGGCGATACCGTCGCGGCACTCAACCAGGCCGGAGTCTCGGGCGACATGACCTTCATCTCGACCGCGGGCGGTGCCTTTCTGGAGTGGATGGAAGGCAAGGAGCTTCCGGGCGTGGCGGCGCTGATCCGCGCCTGACCCCGCGAGCTGGACAATCAGGGCCCGGCGGTCGCGCGACCGCCGGGCCCTTTTTTTGTGCGCGCGAAGTCAGGTCGACGGGGCAAAATTACAGCGTACCGGTCTCCTGTCCCATCTATTTTCGCTGCAGGTGCGAACGTCACCGTTGTCAGCCTTTTCGCCTGCGAAACGGGAGGATAGGGACCTGTCCATCCGACCGAATCAGGGGATCCCAATGAGCATCACGCCAGCCGTCAAGGCCATTCTCGACCAGTACGAGTCCGACAATCCCGGCGTGAAAGCCAATCTGGCCCGCATCCTGATGCAGGGCCGCCTGGGCGGCACCGGCAAGCTGATCATCCTGCCCGTCGACCAAGGCTTCGAACACGGCCCGGCGCGCAGCTTCGCGGTCAATCCGCCGGCCTATGACCCCCATTATCACTTTCAGCTCGCGATCGACGCTGGGCTCAGCGCCTATGCCGCACCGCTCGGCATGCTCGAGGCGGGGGCAGGGACCTTCGCCGGCCAGATCCCGACGATCCTCAAGGTCAACAGCTCGAACAGCTGGGCCGGCGGCGCCAACCAGGCGGTGACCGGCGGCGTCGATGACGCACTTCGCCTCGGCTGCTCGGCGATCGGCTTCACCATCTATCCGGGCAGCGACGATGTCTTCGAGATGATGGAGGAGATCCGCGAACTGTCGGCGCAGGCCAAGTCGGTCGGCGTCGCCACCGTCATCTGGTCCTATCCGCGCGGCGGCCTGCTGCCCAAGTCGGGCGAGCTCGCACTCGACGTCGGCGCCTATGCCGCACACATGGCGGCGCTGCTCGGCGCGCACATCATCAAGGTGAAGCTGCCCGGCGACCATATCGAGCAGAAGGACGCGCAGAAGTCCTATGAGGGCACCGACTGGTCGAAGCAGTCGGACCGCGTACGCCACGTCGTCCAGTCCTGCTTCGCCGGCCGCCGCATCGTCGTCTTCTCGGGCGGCGCCGCCAAGGGTGCCGACGCGGTCTATCAGGACGCGATCGACATCCGCGACGGCGGCGGCAACGGGTCGATCATCGGCCGCAACACCTTCCAGCGCGAGCGCGGCGAAGCGCTCGCGATGCTCGACAAGCTCGTCCGCATCTACAAGGGCGAGGAATAATGGTATCGCGCCGCCCGGTGCTTGCCGGCCTCGGGCTGGCGGTGCTGGGCGGCCCATCCTGGGCCGGGGAGCAAGTTCGCATGGAAGAAGTCGAACGCCATGGCCTGATCGGCAAGATGAAAGCGCAGCCCGGCAAGCGCGCCGAGCTGATCGCGATCCTGAGCGCGGGCACCCGCGCGATGCCGGGTTGCCTTGCCTATGTCATCGCCGAGGATGTGAAGGATGCCGACGGTATCTGGGTCACCGAAGTGTGGGAAACGAAGCAGCATCACGCGGACTCGCTGAAGCTTCCTGAAGTTCAGGGCGCGATTGCGCAGGGCCGCCCGATGATCGCAGGCTTCGAGACGCATGTCGAAACCAGGCCCGTGGGCGGCGTCGGCCTGGACGGCTGAAGCCGCGAACAACACCTGTTGTACGATCGTATAGGCGCCCGCTCGCGCTGACCCCTTGCGCCGAGGGATCATGCGCGCGATTGGGGCGGGATGATCGACGATGACGACGCACCCGAATTCACCCCCGAGATCGCGGCCGAGTTCGCCGCCAATTTCAAGCGGGACGATCGCCGGCCGCCGTGCCAGCTCTATCTGATCTCGCCGCAGGACGTGACCGGCGGGTTCGACGAGCGGCTGAAGCGTGCGCTGGGGGCGGGGCCCGTGGCGGCGTTCCAGTTCCGGGTGAAGGGCGTCGACCAGCATGAGGCGGCGCGCCTGGCTGAGCCGCTTCAGCGGATCTGCGCCGATCACGAGGTTGCGTTCATCGTCAATGACAGCATGTCACTGGCCAAAAGGCTGGGCGCCGATGGTGTTCATCTGGGACAGGGCGACGGTGACCCGCGCGAGGCGCGGGCGGTGCTGGGGCTTCAGGCGCAGATCGGCGTGACCTGTCACGACAGCCGCCATCTGGCGATGGAGGCGGGCGAGGCCGGGGCCGACTATGTCGCCTTCGGCGCCTTCTATCCGACCCCGACCAAGGAGGTGCAGCACCATCCGGAGCCTGCCATCCTGTCCTGGTGGACAACCCTGTTCGAAATCCCGTGCGTCGCAATCGGCGGCATCACCCCGGACAACGCCGCGCCGCTGGTTGCCGCGGGTGCCGATTTCCTTGCAGTTGCAAACGCCGTGTGGGGCGGGGACGAGGAAGCCGCGGTCAAGGCGTTCACCGAACTGCTGGGATAGTGCCCACCGGATAGAATCGGCCGCAAGGTCGTTGTGCAGGTGAACCGATCCCTGCCGGAGCCTGTGCCGATGTTCCACCCGCTCTGTTCGACCCGGGCTTCCCTGTGAAGGCGAGCACGATAATTACCGCGATCGGCGCCGGCGGGCTGGTCATCATGGCCGCCTCGATGATCCGGATCGTCCCCGCCGAACCCCCTCCGGCGCAGCCGACACCGCATGTCTCGGCGACGGCAGTGACCGCGAGTGCGCCAGCTGCGCGTTCGACTGCTCAGCCCGGAGCCGTCGCCTCGCTCACCGTTCCGGTCGCTGGGGTGCAGCGGTCGCAGATCACCGACAATTGGGGCGACCCGCGCGGCGACGGCACGCGGGCGCATGAGGGGTGCGACATCATGGCCGCCGCTGGAACGCCCGTGCTCGCGGCCGCCGACGGGCAGGTCGAGAAGCTGTTCTTCTCGGAAGGCGGCGGCGGGATCAGCCTGTACGTCCGGTCGCCGGATCGCCTGTGGAGCTATTATTACGCCCATCTCCAGGGCTACACACCCGGGCTTCAGGAAGGGAAATGGGTCCGTGCTGGCGAGGCGATCGGCTATGTCGGCGATACCGGCAATGCCGGTGCCGGCAATTTCCACCTGCATTTCGGCGTGGCGCGGATGACGCCCGAACAACGCTGGTCGCAGGGCGAGCCGATCAATCCCTGTCCGATGCTGATGCTTGCCCCGGGCGGCGCGGGAAGCTAAAGGGCCGCCTCGCTCTTTCTCAAGCTACAGGCACGATCCCATGAAGATCAGCGGCGTGGACATCCGTCCCGGCAACATCATCGAATATGAAGGCGGCATCTGGCGTGCGGTCAAGATCCAGCACACCCAGCCCGGCAAGGGCGGCGCCTATATGCAGGTCGAGCTGAAGAACCTGCGCGACGGCCGCAAGAACAATGTCCGCTTCCGTTCCGCCGAGACGGTCGAGCGCGTCCGCCTCGACACCAAGGATTTCCAGTTCCTGTTCGCCGAGGGCGATGTCCTGACCTTCATGGACAAGGAAACCTACGACCAGATCACCCTGCCGCGGGATCTGCTCGGCGATGCCGCCGCGTTCCTGCAGGACGGCATGGACGTCGTGATGGAACTCTATGACGAGGATCCGATCAACGTGCAGCTGCCCGACACGATCGAGGCGACGATCGTCGAGGCCGATGCCGTGGTGAAGGGCCAGACCGCCTCGTCGAGCTACAAGCCGGCGCTGCTGGAAAATGGTGTGCGCGTGATGGTGCCGCCGCACATCGCCAGCGGCACCCGCATCGTCGTCGACGTGTACGAACAGACCTACGTCCGCCGCGCGGACTGATTGACGAAAGGGCGGGCGTTCGCGTCCGCCCGATCGCGTTCTCGCCCGCCAGTGGATGCGGGCGACCACCCCAGCGCTTCCCGAGGGAAGCGGGAGAATTTGCTTGGTTTCGCATTCCGGCCTCATCACCGTCATCGAGCGTGCCTGCCGCAAGGCCGGCCCGCGGCTGCGGCGCGACTTCAACGAGGTCCAGCACCTCCAGGTGAGCCGCAAGGGTCCCGCCGACTTCGTGTCGATGGCCGACAAGCGCGCCGAAGACACGATGATCGAGGAACTGCAGAAGGCCCGCCCCGACTGGGGGTTCCTGGTAGAGGAGCGCGGCGAGATCGCCGGCGATCCGGACAAGCCGCGCTGGATCATCGACCCGCTCGACGGGACCAGCAACTTCCTTCACGGCATCCCGCACTTCGCGATCTCGGTCGCGGTCGAGGATCCGCACGGTGCGCAGGGCAAGCCCGAGATCACGCACGGCTATATCTATCAGCCGCTGACCGACGAGAGCTTCTGGGCCGAGAAGGGCCGCGGGGCCTGGCTGCAGGACCAGCGGCTGCGCGTGTCGTCGCGCCGCCACCTCGACGAAGCGCTTATCGCGACCGGCATCCCGTTCCTGGGCCATGGCAATTTCGCGCAGTGGAGCCGCATCTTCGGTGCGGTCGCCCCGGAAGTGGCGGGCATCCGCCGGCTCGGCTCGGCAGCCCTCGACCTCGCCTGGGTCGCGGCGGGCCGGTTCGACGGTTTCTGGGAATCGGACCTGAAGCCGTGGGACGTCGCGGCCGGCATGCTGCTGATCCGCGAGGCCGGCGGCTTCGTCACCGACTTCCGCGGACAGGACATGGCGATGCAGCGCAACGAGTTCCTGGCAGCGAACGACGGACTGCATTCCAAGCTGCACAAGCTGGTGGCGAACTCGCTGCGCTGATCGCTCGGGCGGCGGCGCGTCAGTCCAGGGCGGCGCTCATCCTGCCGACATTGGCCGAGCCCGTATTGCGTTCGATCAGCGCCGGGTTGGGCGTGATGCGCCCGATGCGGCGGGCGACCATCATCGTGCCGTTGCCCCGGGTGAAGGGGCGCCTGGACGTTGCGTAGCCGTCGCTGACGACCGCTTCCCGAAGCAGGCGGCTATGGGGAAAGGCGAGGGCGTTCCTCTCCGCAGCCGAGACCACGCCGCTGGTGCCGAGGCGGTCGAGAATGGCCTGGACCTGATCAGGCGTGTCGGCGGCGAGCCGATAGTCCTGACCCATGAAGTCGCTGGTCGAGAGCCATTGCGAGGCCCGGCCGACCCAGATGCGCATCGCGCCTCGATCGGCATAGGCCGCAGCAGCGATCAGTGAGCCTTCGCCACCGGCGCGACCATCGACCAGCCACAGTCCGCCGGTATCCGCCATCTCTCTGCCCAGCGCGGGTGCACCGATATCGGGCTTGGGTGCGAGTGACGCCAGTGCGAGGCAGGCGGGCAGGGCCGCCAGCATTGCGGCGGGCACTGCAAGGCGGCGTCCGACGGGGCGCAGTCGCCACAATGCGGTCAGTCCGATACCGATCAGCACGAGCATCCAGGGCAGCATCGGCGCGATATAGCGCGGCTCGATCGCAGCGGGCACGATCGCCTGGAAGACAAGGGTGGACGCGATCACCGCCAGCGACAGCCTGGCGATCCGGGTTTCCATCACGTCCGTCGTTCGGAATGCCGAGACCGCCCCTGTGAGTGCAAGGGTGATGCCGGCCGGACCGAGATTGCCGAACAGCGCCGCCGCGTTGGCGCGCAGCGAGAGGGCCGCATAGGCAAGCCCGGGCTCGTAGTTGAACCCGCCGGCGGAGATGCGGAACGACAGCCAGTACCAGGGGGCGACCAGCATCAGCGCCACCGCCGCCGCGATCCACAGGCCGGGTCGTCGCAGAAGATGCCAGCGACCGGTCAGCGCGATGTCGATCGCCGGGACCAGCGCGATCAGCGCGCCATTGCCCTTGATCAGCACCGCGGCGGCGGCGAGCAACGCGAAGAGCAGGAAGCGCCGGCTTTGCGGGGCATCCGACGCGTGCATCCATGCGATCGCCGCCAGGGCGACTGCGAGGGCGACGGGCTGATCGAGCAGGATGTAGCGCGCGCTGTCGCTGACCAGAGGCAGGGCGACATAGCTAAGAGCGAGCGCCAGGCCCAGCATGCGCCGCCCCATGCGATCGAACGTCCAGGCAATTGCGCCCGCTGGCAGCGCCGCGACGACTGCCGAGATCGCCAGTGCGCCGAGCGGGGATGGGCGCAGCAGCGCGAAGACCGGCGACTGCACCAGATACCAGCCGGGCGGCCAGTGGCCGATGGAGAGCCGAGGGAAGTGCGCATAATAGGTCTGCGCATATGCCATGGGGGAGGGGAAGCCTGCCCGGATCCAGTCGCCGATGAAGAGTGAATTGACATAGTGGGCGCCCTCGTCGGGATTGATCAGGCTGGGCGACAGGCCGCCGGTGGCCCATGCGAGCAGCAGCGAGACGAGGCCGGCGCACAGCGCGGTCAGGACGGCAAAGGCGGGCATTCGGGCGAGCATCGCCTGACGATAGCCCGGGCGTCTGAAGAAATGGTTCGCGCCGGTCCGCAAGCGCAGCGCAATCGATGCCATGTCAGCCGGTACCTGCGAAAGCGCTGGAATGGAACGATGTTATTATGTCTCTAGTTGCGAGTCATTCTCATGGCCGCAGGCGTTGCGTCGCGGGGTTCAGAGTCCTAAAGCCGCCTCAGATTCCGCACTCGCGAGAAGAGACATTGATCGACCTTTCGCAATATCTGCCGATCCTGCTGTTCCTGGGCATCGCGCTCGTGCTTTCCAGCGCGTTCGTGTTCCTGCCGATGGCGGTGAGCCGGCTTACCGGTTCGCACAAGCCGACGCCCGAGAAGCTCACCGAATATGAGTGCGGCTTCCCGGCGTTCGAGGATTCGCGCAGTCAGTTCGACGTGCGCTTCTACCTCGTCGCGATCCTCTTCATCATCTTCGACCTCGAAGCCGCCTTCCTGTTTCCGTGGGCGGTGTCGGTATTCGACCTGGGCTGGGTGGCCTGGATCTCGATGATGGTCTTCATCGCCGAGCTGACGCTCGGCCTCGTTTACGCCTGGAAAGTGGGAGCCCTAGATTGGGAGTAGATCTGACGCAGGCACCGCCTCCGGGCACGCTTCCGGATGTCGGCTTCCTGAACGACATCAACGCCGAGCTCAACGACAAGGGCTTCCTGGTCACCTCGACCGAGGAGCTGTTCCAGTGGGCGCGTACCGGTTCGCTGTGGTGGATGACGTTCGGCCTCGCATGCTGCGCGGTCGAGATGATCCACGTGAACATGCCGCGCTACGACATGGAGCGGTTCGGCGCCGCGCCGCGCGCGTCTCCGCGCCAGTCGGACGTGATGATCGTCGCGGGCACGCTGTGCAACAAGATGGCACCGGCGCTGCGCCGCGTGTACGACCAGATGTCCGAGCCGAAATATGTCGTCTCGATGGGGTCGTGCGCGAATGGCGGCGGCTATTATCACTATAGCTACAGCGTCGTTCGCGGCTGCGACCGGATCGTTCCGGTGGACATCTATGTCCCCGGCTGCCCGCCGACCGCCGAGGCGCTGCTCTATGGCATCATGCAGCTGCAGCGGAAGATCCGCCGTTCGGGGACGATCGAACGGTGAAGGCGCCCGCACCCAGATACGCCGCCAATGACGGCGTGATCGAGGCGGCGAAGGCCGCGCTCGGCGACATGCTGGTCGACACGCTCGACGCGGTCGGCGAAGTGACGCTCACGATCGACCGCCCCAGGCTGGTCGAGGCGATGATCGCGCTGCGCGACACGCCGGGCCTGGAATATCAGCAGTGCATGGAGATCGCCGGGGTCGACTATCTCGACCGCGAAGAGCGGTTCGACGTGTGCTACATGTTGCTCAGCCTGACCCGCAACCATCGCATCCGTGTCCGCGTCCTCACCGACGACGTGAAGCCGGTGCCGTCGGTGACGGGCATCTGGCCGGTCGCCGGCTGGCTCGAACGCGAAGTGTACGACATGTACGGCGTGCTCTTCTCGGGCAACACCGACCTGCGCCGCATCCTGACCGACTATGGCTTCCAGGGGCATCCGCAGCGCAAGGACTTCCCGTTGAGCGGCTTCGTCGAGCTGCGCTATTCGGAAGAGGCGAAGCGCGTCGTCTATGAGCCGGTCAAGCTGGCGCAGGACTTCCGCAATTTCGACTTCATGAGCCCGTGGGAAGGCGCCGCCTATATCCTGCCGGGCGACGAAAAGGCTGCCGGCAGCGGTCCGGGCGATACGCCGCAGGGCAAGCCTGCGCCCGCGCCGACCCCCGCCGCACCGCCGCCGCCGCCCGTGCCCCAGGAAAAGGGTGCGCCGACGCCGGTGACCGCGGACGATGTGGTCAAGGCCGACGCCGCCGCGACCAAGGATGTCGAGCCGAGCGCGAAGACCGCCAAGACCGACGACAGCCCGGCCGATACCGGCGAGGGCAAGGCTGAGCCGAAGCCGAAGCTCAGCAGGAAGCCCAAGGATCCGGACGTGGTTCCGAGCAAGGGCAAGGGCCAGGATCAATGACCGATACCGTTCAGGGCATGATGGATCGCGGCGGACCGGACACTCCGGCCACCGATGTCGAGATCCAGAACTACACGATCAACTTCGGCCCGCAGCACCCTGCGGCACACGGCGTGCTGCGTCTGGTGATGGAGCTGGACGGCGAGATCGTCGAGCGGCTCGACCCGCATGTCGGCCTGCTCCACCGCGGCACCGAGAAGCTGATCGAGTACAAGACCTATCAGCAGGCGCTGCCCTATTTCGACCGGCTCGACTATTGCTCGCCGCTGGCGATGGAGCACAGCTATGTGCTCGCGGTCGAGAAGCTGCTCGACCTGGAAGTGCCGCTGCGCGCCCAGTATCTGCGCGTGTTCTTCGCCGAGCTGACCCGCATCTGCAATCACATGCTGAACCTCGGGTCGCATGTGATGGACGTCGGCGCGATGACGCCCAACCTGTGGATGTTCGAGATCCGCGAGGACTGCCTGAACTTCTTCGAGCGCGCTTCGGGTGCGCGGATGCACGCGAATTACTTCCGCGTCGGCGGCGTCCACCAGGACGTGCCGCTCAAGCTGCTCGCCGATATCGGCGAATGGCTCGACACGCGCCTGCCGCAGCTGTTCGGCGATGCCATCAGCCTGGTGGCGGAGAACCGCATCTTCAAGCAGCGCAACGTCGACATCGCGCTGGTGAGCCGTGAGGACGCGATCAAATGGGGCTTCTCCGGCCCGATGATCCGCGGTGCGGGCATTCCCTGGGATATCCGCAAGTCGCAGCCCTATGACGTATATGATCGCATGGAGTTCGACATTCCCGTCGGCACCCGCGGCGATTGCTATGACCGGTTCATGGTGCGCGTCGAGGAAGTCTATCAGTCCGCGCGGATCATGAAGCAGTGCCTGGCGGAGATGCCCGAAGGCCCGATCATGACGCTCGACCGCAAGGTCGGCCCGCCGAAGCGCGGCGAGATGAAGCAGTCGATGGAAGCGCTGATCCACCACTTCAAGCTGTATTCGGAAGGCTATCACGTCCCCGCAGGCGAGGTGTACGTCGCGACCGAGAGCCCGAAGGGCGAGTTCGGCGTCTATCTGGTCAGCGACGGCACCAACAAGCCGTATCGCTGCAAGATCCGCCCGACCGCGTTCAGCCACCTCCAGGCGATGGACTTCATGTCGCGCGGTCACATGCTCGCCGACACCACCGCCATTCTGGGTGCGCTGGATATCGTGTTCGGGGAGTGCGACCGGTGAGCGATGCACGGATCGCGACCGCGACGGCGATGATCGAGCGCTACAATGCGCAGGATGTCGACGGCTATGTCGCGCTGATGACCGAGACTGCGTGTGAGGCGACCTATCGCGGCGACGTGCTGCGTGAGGGCCGCGAGGGCGTTCGTTCCGGTCTGTCGGCGATGTTCGCGCAGTTTCCCGAGAATCGTGCCGAGATTCTCGGCTCCTATGCCCTGGGCGAGACGGTGGTCCTGCACGAGCGCGTGTCGCGCGCGGCGGACGCCGAGCCGTTCGAGGTGATGTCGATCTATTCTTTCACCGACGACAAGGTCGATCGGGTGGAGTTCATTCGCTGATGGCTGAGAAACCTCCTCTTCTCGATACGCCGGAGCTTCGCGAGCGCTGGGGCGGGTTCGCCTGGACCGCGGAGAATGCGGCCAAGGCCCAGGAAATCATGGCCCGCTATCCGGCGGGACGGCAGCAGTCCTGCTCGATCCCGTTCCTCGACCTGGCGCAGCGCCAGGTGGGCGCGGACACGCAGACCCAGGGCTGGCTGCCGATTCCGGTGATGGAGTTCATCGCGCGCGAACTGGGCATGCCCTATATCCGCGTGCTGGAAGTCGCGAGCTTCTACACGATGTTCAACCTTCACCCGGTCGGGCGCCATCACGTCCAGGTGTGCGGCACCACGCCGTGCTGGCTGCGCGGGTCGGACGATGTGTTCGAGGCGTGCAAGGCGCGCGGCCTGAAAAAGGGCCACACGACCGAGGACGGTCTGTTCACGCTGACCGAGGTCGAGTGCATGGGCAATTGCTCGTCGGCGCCGATGGTCCAGATCAATGACGACAATTACGAGGATCTGACCTACGAGCGGACGCTCGCGATCCTCGACGCGCTGGCGAAGGGCGAGACGCCCAAGGCCGGCACGCAGGAGCCGGGCCGCCATACCGTCGAACCGGTCGGTGGACCGACGACGCTGACCGCGATGGTCGGCGAGAATCACGACTATCGCAAGGAGTGGTGAGATGAACGCCGAGAACAAGAATCTGATCGTCACGATCCTCGCAATCATCGGCGGCCTCGTCGTGCTGGGCTGGGTGCTGCGCGTGACCTTCGCGCTGATCGGCCCGTTGCTGCTGATCGCCGTGGCTGTCGGGATCTATCTGCTGTTCGTGAAGAAGGGACCGGGCAGGTGAACCCAGTCTGGTTCGCACTGGCTGCCGCATTCGCCGGCGCCTTTGTCGCGATCTATGCCGGGACCACCGCCTCCAGGAAGGGCAAGAAGTAAATGCTGGCGGACAAGGACCGCATCTTCACCAATCTGTACGGCTTTCAGCCTTGGGGGCTGAAGGGCGCGATGGAACGTGGCGACTGGGATCAGACCAAGGCGCTGTTGGAGATCGGCAACGACACGATCATCGACCGGATCAAGGCGTCGGGCCTGCGCGGCCGCGGCGGCGCAGGCTTCCCGACGGGCATGAAGTGGAGCTTCATGCCGAAGGAGCCGCGTCCCGATCGCCCCAATTTCCTGGTGATCAACGCCGACGAGTCCGAGCCGGGTTCGTGCAAGGACCGCGAGATCATCCGCCACGATCCGCACAAGCTGATCGAAGGCGCGCTGGTCGCGGGCTTCGCGATGCGCGCGCGTGCGGCCTATATCTATATCCGCGGCGAATATATCCGCGAGGCCGAGACGCTGTTCGCTGCGGTCCAGGAGGCTTATGACGCGGGCCTGATCGGCAAGAATGCGTGCAAGTCGGGCTATGACTTCGACGTGTTCGTCCACCGCGGCGCCGGCGCCTATATCTGCGGCGAAGAGACCGCGATGCTGGAAAGCCTCGAGGGCAAGAAGGGCCAGCCGCGGCTGAAGCCGCCATTCCCGGCCGGTGCCGGTCTCTATGGCTGCCCGACGACGGTCAACAATGTCGAATCGATCGCGGTCGTCCCGACGATCCTGCGTCGTTCGCCCGAGTGGTTCGCCAGCTTCGGCGCCGAGAACAACAAGGGCACCAAGCTCTTCCAGATCTCGGGTCATGTCGAGAAGCCGTGCGTGGTCGAAGAGGCCATGTCGATCCCGTTCCGCGAGCTGATCGAGAAGCATTGCGGCGGCATTCGCGGCGGCTGGGACAATCTGCTTGCGGTGATCCCGGGCGGATCCTCGGTGCCGCTGGTACCGGCCGAGCAGATCATGGACTGCCCGATGGACTTCGACGGCCTGCGCGGCGTCGGGTCGGGCCTGGGCACCGCGGCGATCATCGTCATGGACAAATCCACTGACATCGTGAAGGCGATCAGCCGGATCAGCTATTTCTACAAGCATGAGAGTTGCGGCCAGTGCACGCCGTGCCGCGAGGGCACCGGCTGGATGTGGCGGGTCATGGAGCGGCTGCGCACCGGCGACGCCGACATCAGCGAGATCGACACGCTGTTCCAGGTGACCAAGCAGGTCGAGGGCCACACCATCTGTGCGCTGGGCGACGCGGCCGCATGGCCGATCCAGGGCCTGATCCGTCATTTCCGTCCCGAGCTGGAGCGCCGCATCACCGAGCGCAACGGCGGCGGCGACACCGCATTCCAAGAGGCGGCAGAGTAATGCCAAAGCTTAAAGTCGACGGTATCGAAGTCGAGGTCCCCGCCGGCGCCACCGTGCTCCAGGCCTGCGAGGCCGCGGGCAAGGAGATTCCGCGCTTCTGCTATCACGAGCGGCTGTCGATCGCCGGCAATTGCCGCATGTGCCTGGTCGAGGTGAAGCCCGGACCGCCGAAGCCGCAGGCGAGCTGCGCGCTGCCCGCCGCCGACAATCAGGAAGTCCGCACCGACAGCGCGATGGTGAAGGCCGCGCGCGAAGGCGTGATGGAATTCCTGCTGATCAATCACCCGCTGGACTGCCCGATCTGCGACCAGGGCGGCGAGTGCGACCTGCAGGACCAGTCGGTCGCCTATGGCCGCGGCCATTCGCGCTACACCGAGAACAAGCGCGCGGTGACCGAGAAATATATGGGTCCGATCGTCAAGACGGTCATGACTCGCTGCATCCAGTGCACCCGCTGCGTTCGCTTCGCCGAGGAAGTCGCCGGCGTGGAAGAGATCGGCGCGATCTATCGCGGCGAGGACATGCAGATCACCTCCTATCTCGAAAAGGCGGTGACCAGCGAGCTGTCGGGCAACGTCGTCGACCTGTGCCCGGTCGGTGCGCTCACCTCGAAGCCCTATGCGTTCGAGGCGCGTCCCTGGGAGTTGAAGAAGACGCTGTCGATCGACGTCAGCGACGCCGTCGGCACCAATATCCGCCTCGACAGCCGCGGCCGCGCCGTGCTGCGCGCGCTGCCGCGCATCAACGAGGACGTGAACGAGGAATGGGCGCACGACAAGACGCGCCACCATGTCGACGGGCTGTCGCGCCGCCGCCTGGACAAGCCCTATGTCCGCAAGGACGGCAAGCTGGTCGAGGCAAGCTGGGACGAGGCGTTCGAGGCAATCGCAGCCGTCGCGAAGGACGCGGGATCGAGCGTCGCGGCGATCGCCGGCGACCTGGTCGATTGCGAGACGATGTTCGCCGCCAAGGCGCTGGTGAAGTCGATGGGTTCCGACCTGCTCGAAGGCCGCCAGACCGGCATGGCCTATGACACGAGCAATCTCGGCGCCGTCGCGTTCAACACCACGATCGCCGGCATCGAGGATGCCGACGCGATCCTGCTGGTCGGCAGCAACCTGCGCTGGGAAGCACCGCTGGTGAACACCCGCGTGCGCAAGGCGATCAAGAAAGGCGCACGCGTCTTCGCGATCGGGGCCGAGACCGACCTGACCTACAAGGTCGAGTGGCTGGGCAACGATCTGGGCCTGCTGGGCAAGCTGCCCGATCGTGCAGCCGAGGCGATCGACGCGGCGAAGAAGCCGGTGCTGATCGTCGGCCCCGGCGCGCTGAAGGACGGCCACGGCCCGACGCTGGCGATGGCCGGCGGCTTCATGCGCGACGCGACCGAAACCGATGCGGCATGGAACGGCTATAACGTCGTCCACCTCGCCGCGGCGCGGATGGGCGGGTTGATGCTCGGCTATGCGCAGAAGGGCGGCATCGCCGACATCGTCGCCGCCGCGCCGAAGCTCGCTTTCTTCCTGGGCGCCGACGAGGTCGACTTCTCGGCCTTCGCGACCAGCTTCAAGGTCTATATCGGCCACCACGGCGATACCGGCGCGCATCACGCGGACGTGATCCTGCCGGGTGCGACCTATGCCGAGAAGCCGGGCACCTATGTAAACCTGGAAGGCCGCGTGCAGCGAGCCGACCGTGCGGTCTATGCGCCGGGCGACGCCCGCGAGGACTGGACGATTCTGCGCGCGCTGTCGGACAAGATCGGACGCACGCTGCCGTTCGACAGCCTGGTCGAGTTGCGCGCCGCGATGGCGTCCGACGTGCCCGAACTGGGGCAGGAGGGCCTGGTACGTTACGAGTGGGCACCGCCCAGCCTGGCGAGCGCCGCCTCGGGCGAGGTCGGCTATCCGGTCAAGGATTTCTACCTCACCAACGCCATCTGCCGCGCGAGCCCGACGATGCAGCGCTGCTCGGCTGAACTGATCCACGGCGAAGATTTTGCGGAGGCGGCGGAGTGACCGCGTTTTTTGAATGGCTCGGGCTCCCGTTCGAGGCGGCCTGGCTGGTCGCGACGATCGCGGGCATCCTGCTGATCGCGCTGCCGCTGATGCTGGCAGTGGCGATGATCATCTATGCCGATCGCAAGATCTGGGCGGCGATGGCGCTGCGCCGCGGACCGAACGTCGTCGGCCCGCTCGGTCTGCTCCAGTCGTTCGCGGACGGCCTGAAGGTGTTCCTGCAGGAAACCATCATTCCCTCGGGCGCGAACAAGGTTCTGTTCCTGCTGGCGCCGATCATCACCTTCACGGTCGCGCTGATCGTCTGGGCGGTGGTGCCGTTCCAGGCGGGCGTGGTGCTTTCGAACATCAATGTCGGCCTGCTCTACGTGCTCGCGGCCTCGTCGCTGGGTGTGTACGGCATCATCCTGGCCGGCTGGGCCTCCAACTCCAAATATCCCTTCTACTCGGCGATCCGCGCCGCGGCGCAGATGGTCAGCTATGAAGTCTCGATCGGCTTCGTCCTGATCGCGGTCGTGCTGTGGGCGGGCACGTTCAATCTTTCCGGTATCGTCGAAGACCAGCGCAACGTCTGGAACTTCGCCTTCTTCCCCGTGAACGGATACGGGTTCAACCCGCTGCTGTTCCCGATGGCGATCGTGTTCTTCATCTCGTCGCTCGCCGAGACGCAGCGTGCGCCGTTCGACCTGACCGAGGCCGAGTCCGAACTCGTCGCCGGGTACCAGACCGAATATTCGTCGATGGCGTTCGCGCTCTACTGGCTGGGCGAATATGCCAACGTCATCCTGATGTGCACGCTGAACGCCACGCTGTTCTGGGGCGGCTATCTGCCGCCGTTCGACTGGGCGCCGCTCTATTACGTGCCGGGCATCATCTGGCTGTTCGCGAAGATCCTGTTCTTCTTCTTCTGCTTCAGCTGGGTGAAGGCCACCGTCCCGCGCTACCGCTACGACCAGCTGATGCGGCTGGGCTGGAAGATCTTCCTCCCGCTCTCGCTGTTCTTCGTCTTCCTCGTTTCCGGTTACCTGATGGTCACCCGGGTTGGATTGCCGTCATGATACTAGTCGTGGCTGCAGCGTTATCGCTGAGCTCTGCTCAGCACACTTCCGTCAAGTGCAATGTCGTGTCCGTTCACCACGGTCTAGCGTCTTACGCGATTGAACTTGGCGGAGCGGGAGGTGGCTCTTCGCTTAAAGCGACTGGTCTTGGCTCGGGAGCGAAGCCGATTCAGTTCTTCGACGTTTCATCGTCGGATGGTGATGTTAAGTTTAAGGCGACCATAGCCGGAGTCCGATACAAGGGGCGGCTGTGGAAAGGGTTCCTTGGTCGTGCGTACTCTACACTGGATATGTATGGCGAGGAGGGGGCCGAGCAGGGGGTCGTGCAACTCACCGGTATCTGCGGAAACTATTCTAACTTCGTTCCGGTCGTGTCTCGTAGCCAGTCATTTGATGTCATAGGGCAAAAGCGGATTTGCGCTGGCGTCACCTACTCTGGACGGCCATTCACGTTCTCGCTCAGTCGTGCGTCGGACACGCTCGTGTTCGAGTCAGATGACCTTCCGGGTTGGGATAAGGGCGGCGTCAAAACCGCCTGGATCAGTCCGCCGATGCCTCCGAGCGATGATGGAATTTATTATGGTTTTGGCTCGTTCCGGCCTGTCACCGAGGGTGATAATGCCCCTTCGGGGGTAGAGATGTTCTATCTGAACCGCAGCTCCATGATGGGTGCTACAGCCTTAAGCTTTAATTACATTGTCGCCGGCGATCCCGATTTCGCGGCTGCCAGAGGGCTTTGCGCCCCAACTCAATATAGCGAAGGCCAATAATGAGTATCGCCCAGACCATCCGGTCGTTCACGCTGTGGGAGTTCGTCAAGGCGCATGCCCTGACGCTGAAGTACTTCTTCAAGCCCAAGGCGACGATCAACTATCCGTACGAGAAGAACCCGATCTCGCCCCGCTTCCGCGGCGAGCATGCGCTGCGCCGCTATCCCAATGGCGAAGAGCGCTGCATCGCGTGCAAGCTGTGCGAGGCGGTGTGTCCGGCGCTGGCGATCACGATCGAGGCCGAACCGCGTGACGACGGCAGCCGCCGGACCACGCGCTACGATATCGACATGACCAAGTGCATCTATTGCGGCCTGTGCCAGGAGGCCTGCCCGGTGGATGCGATCGTCGAGGGACCGAATTTCGAATTCGCGACCGAAACCCGCGAGGAGCTGATCTATCAGAAGGACAAGCTGCTCGCGAACGGCGACCGCTGGGAGCGCGCGATCGCCGCGAACCTTGCCGCCGATGCACCGTACCGTTAAGCGCACGCCAATTCTCAGGGGCCGTTCGATTCCGTGATCCAGGTTCTAGCCTTCTACCTGTTCGCCATTGTCGTCGTCGCATCCGCGGCGCTGACGATCCTGTCGCGCAACCCGGTGCATTCGGTGCTTTGGCTCATCATGGCGTTTTTCAACGCCGCGGGGCTGATGGTGCTGGCCGGGGCCGAGTTCATCGCGATGCTGCTGGTCATCGTCTATGTCGGCGCGGTCGCGGTCCTCTTCCTGTTCGTGGTCATGATGCTCGACATCGACTTCGCCGAACTGCGTGCCGGCGTGATGCGTTATGCCGCGGTCGGCCTGGCGCTGGCCGTCGCGCTGGCGGCCGAGATCGTCATCGCGATCGGCGCCTATTCGGCGGGCGGTCTTGAACTGGGTCGCCGCATCGCGCCGATCGACGGCGCCGTACCCAATATCGAGGCGGTCGGGCGTCTGCTCTACACCCGCTACCTGTTCATCTTCGAGGGCGCGGGTCTGGTCCTGCTCGTCGCGATGATCGGGGCGATCGTGCTGACGCACCGCCAGCGCGGCGACGTCCACACGCAGAACATCAACCGTCAGATCAACCGCCGTTCGAAGGACGCCGTGCGCAAGGTCAATCAGCCCGTGGGGCAGGGGGTCGAGCTGTGATCGGCATCACCCATTATCTGGTCGTCTCGGCCATTCTGTTCACGCTGGGCGTGCTCGGCATCTTCATGAACCGGAAGAATTTGATCATCATCCTGATGGCGATCGAGCTCATCCTGCTGGCGGTGAACCTGAACTTCGTCGCCTTCTCGGCGCAGCTGAACGACCTGGTCGGCCAGGTGTTCGCGATGTTCGTGCTGACCGTTGCCGCAGGTGAGGCCGCGATCGGCCTCGCCATCCTCGTCATCTATTTCCGCGGCCGCGGCACCATCGCGGTCGACGACGTCAATCGGATGAAGGGCTGATGTCGGCGATTCATTTCATCGTCCTCCTCCCGCTGCTCGCAGCGGCGATCGGGGGCCTGTCGAACAAGGCGTTCGGGACGCTGTTCCCGAAGGTCGTCACCACCGGCGCGCTGTTCGTCGCGTGCGCGCTCTCGTGGGTGATCTTCATCCGTTTCCTCGGCGGGGCCGAGGCGGATGTGGCGCCCGCCTTTACCTGGATCATCTCGGGCGAGATGAACGTCCAGTGGGCGCTGCGGGTCGACGCGCTGACCGCGGTCATGCTGGTCGTGATCACCAGCGTCTCGGCGCTGGTCCACCTGTATAGCTGGGGCTATATGAGCGAGGACCCGGACCAGCCGCGCTTCTTCGCCTATCTGTCGCTGTTCACCTTCGCGATGCTGATGCTCGTGACCGCGAACAACCTGGTCCAGATGTTCTTCGGCTGGGAAGGCGTCGGTCTCGCCAGCTATCTGCTGATCGGCTTCTGGTTCAAGAAGCCCAGCGCCAATGCCGCGGCGATGAAGGCGTTCGTCGTCAACCGCGTCGGCGATCTCGGCTTCATGCTCGGCATCTTCGGCACCTTCCTGTTGTTCGGCACGATCTCGATCCCCGAGATCCTGGCCGCTGCGCCGGGCATGGCGGGATCGACGATCGGCTTCCTGGGCATGCGCTTCGACACGATGACGGTGCTGTGCCTGCTGCTGTTCGTCGGCGCGATGGGCAAGTCGGCCCAGCTCGGCCTGCACACCTGGCTGCCGGACGCGATGGAAGGCCCGACCCCGGTGTCGGCGCTGATCCACGCCGCCACGATGGTGACCGCGGGCGTGTTCATGGTGTGCCGCCTGTCGCCGATGTTCGAGACGAGCATCGTGGCTCAGGGCGTGGTGACCTTCGTCGGGGCCGCGACCTGCCTGTTCGCCGCGACCGTCGGCACGACGCAGACCGACATCAAGCGCGTGATCGCCTATTCGACTTGTTCGCAGCTCGGCTACATGTTCTTCGCTGCCGGCGTCGGCGCGTACGGTGCGGCGATGTTCCACCTGTTCACCCACGCCTTCTTCAAGGCGCTGTTGTTCCTGGGTGCCGGCTCGGTGATCCACGCGATGCACCACGAGCAGGACATGCGCTATTATGGCGGCCTGCGTAAGCACATCCCGATCACCTTCTGGACGATGACCGCGGGCACGCTCGCGATCACCGGCCTGGGCATCCCGGCGGTGTTCGGCAACCATCTCGCCATCGGCTTTGCCGGCTTCCATTCGAAGGACGCGATCATCGAGGCTGCCTGGGCTGCCGGCTATCCCAGTGCCTTCTGGGTCGGCGTCGGCGTCGCGCTGCTCACCAGCTTCTACAGCTGGCGGCTGGTGTTCCTGACCTTCTTCGGCGCGCCGCGCTGGGCCGGGTCGGAGCATATCCAGCACGCGGTCCACGATCATGGCCATCACCATGACGATCCGCCGCAGGAAGATGCCGGCCACGCGCCGCACGAGGATGCGCACGGCCATGCGCATGATCACGATCACGGCCATCATCATGGCCCGGTCACCGGCACGGCGGGCTATCACCCGCACGAGAGCCCGCTGGTCATGCTGATCCCGCTGCTGGTCCTGACCATCGGTGCGATCGCTGCAGGCTTCGTGTTCCACGGCTTCTTTATCGAGGCGGAGACGGGCGCCGAGTTCTGGCGCGGCGCGTTGGCGTTCGACACGCACCTGATGCACGCGATGCACGAGGTGCCGACGCTGGTGAAGCTGTCCGCGACCATCGCCATGATCAGCGGCCTGCTGATTGCCTGGCTGGCCTATGTGAAGAACCCGGACTTCCCCGCGAAGTTCGCCGACGCCTTCCGCCCGCTGTACCTGTTCCTGCTGAACAAATGGTATTTCGACGAACTCTACAATGTGGTGTTCGTGAAGCCTGCCCAGGCGATCGGCCGCTTCCTGTGGAAGCGCGGCGACGAGGGTACCATCGACCGGTTCGGGCCCAACGGGCTCGCCAGGCTGGTCCAGCTGGGAAGCGTCGGCGCGGTCCGTCTGCAATCTGGATATGTCTATAGCTATGCGTTCGTCATGCTGATCGGCCTCACTGCGGCCATCACCTGGTTCATGGTGGGCTGACCCGATGTTCGACGGTTTCCCCATCCTCTCCGTGATGCTCGCCATTCCCGCCCTGGCGGCGGTGGCCTGCATCTTCGTCGATGCCGAGCGGGCACGCTGGATCGCGCTGGCGGCGACTTTGGTCGACCTGGTGCTGGGCGCTCTGCTCTGGGCCAGCTTCGACCAGGGCCTCCACGCCGCGCAGTGGCAGTTCGTCGAGAATTATCCGGTCTTCGGCAGCTTTGCCTGGGCGCTGGGCATCGACGGCTTCGCACTGATGCTGATCATGCTCAGCGTGTTCCTGATGCCGATCTGCATCCTGGCCAGCTGGCAGTCGATCGAGAAGCGCGTGCCCGAATATATGGCCGCGTTCCTGGTCACCGAAGTGCTGATGATCGGCACCTTCGCGGCACAGGACATGCTGCTGTTCTACGTCTTCTTCGAGGCCGGCCTGATCCCGATGTACCTGATCATCGGCATCTGGGGCGGTGCGAACCGGATCTACGCTTCGTACAAGTTCTTCCTGTACACGCTGCTCGGCTCGCTCGTGATGCTGATCGCGATGCTGTACATGATCAACGTCGCGGGCACTTCCGACATCCCGACGCTGATGGCGTACGACTTCCCGCCAGAGGTCCAGACCTGGCTGTGGCTTGCCTTCTTCGCATCGTTCGCGGTGAAGATGCCGATGTGGCCGGTCCACACCTGGCTTCCTGACGCGCACGTTCAGGCGCCGACGGCGGGTTCGGTCATCCTGGCGGGCGTGCTGCTGAAGCTCGGCGGCTACGGCTTCCTGCGCTTCTCGCTGCCGATGTTCCCCGAGGCGTCGGCGCAGTTCACCTGGCTGGTCTTCGCCCTGTCGGCCGTCGCGGTGGTCTATACCAGCCTCGTCGCGCTGGTTCAGAGCGACATGAAGAAGCTGATCGCCTATTCGTCGGTCGCGCACATGGCGATCGTGACCATGGGCCTGTTCGCCTTCAACGCCCAGGGGATCGAGGGCGCGATGATGGTCATGCTGGGCCACGGCCTGGTATCGGGCGCGCTGTTCTTGTGCGTCGGCGTCATCTACGATCGGCTGCACACCCGCGAGATCGACCGCTATGGCGGCCTTGCGATCAACATGCCGAAATATGCCGTGCTGTTCCTGTTGTTCACCATGGCCGCAGTCGGCCTGCCGGGCACCAGCAACTTCGTCGGCGAGTTCCTGGCACTGGCCGGCACCTACAAGGTGTCGACGACGATCACGCTGATCGGCACGACCGGCATCATCCTCGGCGCGGCCTATATGCTGCTGCTCTATCGCCGGGTCGCGTTCGGCGACCTGACCAAGGACGATGTCCGCGCCATGCCCGACCTCAATCGCCGCGAGATGCTGACGCTGGCGCCGATCGCTGCGGTCGTGCTGTGGATGGGCGTCTATCCCGAAAGCTTCATGAAGCCGATGCGGCCCGACGTGGCGCGCCTGGTCGAACGGATCGAGCGTGCCCGCCCCGCGGGTGACTCGCAGCCGACGCCCGGCAACCCCGCAGCCGCCAAGGCCGCCCATGGCGACCATCATGGCGCGGCTCCCGCAGCCGCTCACGGCGAAGCCGCCGCAAAGACCGAGACGCATTGATGTCCTATTCGCTCCAGCTCGCAATGACCCTGCCCGAGATCATTCTCGGCCTGGGCGCGATCCTGCTGATGCTCGCCGCCGCTTGGGGCGGGCAGGGCTCGTCGCGTGCGGTCAGCTATGCCGCCGTCGCCATCCTGGTCGGCGCGTTCGTCGCGCTGTTCGGTCCGGCTTCGGCCGGCGGTACGGCGTTTGACGGCCTGTACCGCGCCGACATGTTCGCGGCCTTTTCCAAGGGCGTGATCTACATCGCTGCCGCGGTCTGCATCCTGATCGCGCCGGGCTTCTTCCAGCGTACCTCGGGCGACGATCTGCGCCCCGAATATCCGGTGCTGATGCTGCTTTCGACCGCCGGCATGGGCATGATGGTGTCGGCGTCCGACCTGCTGACCCTGTACGTCGGCCTCGAGCTGCAGAGCCTTGCCGCCTATGTGCTGGCCAGCTTCATGCGCCGCGACGGTCGCTCGGCCGAAGCGGGCCTGAAATATTTCGTCCTCGGCGCGCTCGCCTCGGGCATGCTGCTCTACGGCATCAGCCTGGTCTATGGCTTCAGCGGCACGACGGTCTTCTCCGGCATCGCCGAGGCCTATGCCGCCGCGGCAGCCGACGGCGGCCGCTCGATCGGCCTGCTGGTCGGACTGGTGTTCGTCTTCGCCGGCCTGGCGTTCAAGATCTCGGCGGCGCCGATGCACATGTGGACGCCGGACGTCTATGAAGGCGCGCCGACGCCGGTCACCGCCTTCTTCGCCAGCGCGCCCAAGATGGCGGCGATGGCGATGGCGATCCGTGTCGCGATCGAAGCGATGGGCCCGGCGATCGCCGACTGGCGCCAGATCGTGGTGTTCGCCGCATTGCTCTCGATCATCTGGGGCGCGTTCGGCGCCATCGGCCAGAAGAACATCAAGCGACTGCTGGCCTATTCGTCGATCAACAATGTCGGCTTCGCGCTGATCGGCCTGGCCGCCGGATCGCAGGCGGGCGTCGCCGGCGTGCTGTTCTACATGTCGGTCTATGTCGTGATGACGCTCGGCTGCTTCCTGATCGTGCTGCAGATGCGCGATGCGCAGGGGCAGCAGGTCGAGACGATCGACAGCCTGTCGGGCATGTCGACGACGCGTCCCGGCCTGGCGCTGGCACTCGCGATCTTCATGTTCGCGCTCGCCGGCATCCCGCCGCTGCTCGGCTTCTTCTCGAAGCTGGCGGTGTTCAACGCCGCAGTGGAGGCGAACCTGCTCTGGCTGGCGGTGATCGGCATCGTCGGCTCGGTCCCGGGCGCCTATTATTATCTCAGCATTGTCAAGCGGATGTATTTCGATCCGGCGGCGCCGAAGTTCGAAAGCACGCCGGGTGCGGTCGAGGGCGGCCTGATCGTCCTGACTGCGGCGGCGATCTCGCCGATCGGCCTGATCGGCCTGTCGTCGCTGTCGGCCTTCAGCATGCTGGCGGCACGGTCGCTGTTCTGAGCGAGCGCGTCCGCACCGTCACCGAGACGGGATCGACCAACGCCGATCTGGCCGATCTTGCCCGCGCCGGCGCGCCCGAGGGCGTGTGGCTGCGGGCTGAGCGGCAGACGGCGGGCAAGGGCAGGCAGGGGCGCGCCTGGGAGTCGCCGCCCGGCAATCTGTTCGCCAGCACGCTGATCCGGCTGCGTCCGACCGATCCGAGCCCGGCGACGCTGGCGCTGGTCGCCGCTGTCGCGCTCGAAGATGCGGTTCGCGTGTTCCTGTCAGGCGGCGCAATGCTCAAATGGCCCAACGACCTGCTGATCGACGGGGCGAAGCTGTCGGGCATCCTGTTGGAGCGCGTCGGCGACGCGGTGATCATCGGCTTCGGCGTCAATCTCGCGCACCACCCCGAGGGGCTGGAACGCGCAGTGACGAGCCTGTCCGCCCACGGCATCGCCGCACCGGATCCGCAGGTCTTTGCCGAGACGCTGGCCGAGAGCCTCGATCGCTGGGTCGCCCGCTGGCGCGGCGAGGGACTGGCGCCGGTGCGCGAGCGCTGGCTCGCCCGTGCCCATCCGGCAGGCACGGCGCTGACCGCCCGCCTGGCCGACGGAGACGCGATCGAGGGGCTGTTCGACGGCCTCGACCGCGAGGGCGCGCTCATCCTTCGCTTGGCCGACGGCACCAGCCATGCCATTCACGCTGCCGACGTGTTCCTGATCTGAGAAAGGCCGGATCCATGCTGCTCGCGATCGATGCCGGCAACACCAATATCGTTTTCGCGCTGGTCGATGTCGAGGGCGGCCGGGAAATCCGCGCACGCTGGCGGATCGCCACCGATCCACGCCGCACCGCCGACGAATATGCGGTGTGGCTCAGTCAGTTGCTGGCGCTCGAAGGCTATCAGCGCAGCGACGTGACGGCGGTGATCGTCGGCACGGTCGTCCCGCGCGCGCTCCACAATCTCCAGGTGCTGGCGAGCAAATATTTCAGGACCGACGCGGTCATCGCCGGACAGGGCGCCGCGCAATGGGGCTTCGCACTCGATGTCGAGGAACCGAACAATCTCGGTGCCGACCGCGCGCTCAACGTGATCGCGGCGCACGCCAACCATCCCGGCGACCTGATCATCATCGATTTCGGCACTGCCACGACGTTCGACGTCGTTGACTTCCGCGGCGCCTACAAGGGCGGGGTGATCGCCCCCGGCATCAACCTGTCGCTCGACGCGCTGGTCAGCGCCGCGGCGAAGCTTCCCCGCATCGCGATCGAGGCGCCGCGCGACGCCAGTGTGATCGGCCGCAACACGGTCGACCAGATGCATATCGGCATCTTCTGGGGCTATGTGTCGATGATCGAGGGCCTGCTGGCGCGGACCAAGGCCGAAATCGGCCGTCCTGCCAGGGTGATCGCAACCGGCGGCCTCGCAGTCCTTTTCGAAAAACATACCGATGTGTTCGACATCGTCGAACATGACCTTACCATCCAGGGCCTCGCGATGCTCTGGGAACGCGGCCATGGCTCCGGCTGAGCCTTGGCTGACGACAGAATAGACAGGAAAACAGTGACTCCCGGTAACGAACTTCTCTTCATCGCCCTCGGCGGCTCCGGCGAGATTGGCATGAACGTCAATCTCTACGGCACCCAGGGCAAATGGCTGATGGTCGATTGCGGCATCACCTTCGGCACGCCGGATTATCCGGGTATCGACGTGATCCTCCCCGATCTGCAATTCATCGAGGAACGCCTCGACGATCTGGTCGGCATCGTCCTGACCCACGGGCATGAGGACCATATCGGTGCCTTGCCCTATCTCGCCGGCGATCTCGGCGTCCCGCTCTACGCAACCCCGTTCACCGCAGGTCTCATTCGCGGCAAGCTGGAAGAAGAGGGCATCGAGGACCGGGTGCAGCTCAACATCGTCCATGACGAGGAGCCGTTCCAGATCGGCCCGTTCGGCCTGCGCTATGTCCCGCTGGCCCATTCGATCCCCGAGGGCAATGCGGTCCTGATCGAGACGCCCTATGGCCGGATCTTTCACACCGGCGACTGGAAGCTGGACGACGCCCCCGCGCTGGGCGGTTCGTCGACCGCCGCGGAGCTGAGCGCGATCGGCGACGAGGGCGTGCTCGCGCTCGTGTGCGATTCGACCAACGTCTTCAACCCCGAGGCATCGGGGTCGGAGGCTGCGGTGCGCGAGGGCATCGACGAGGTCATCCGCTCGGCCAAGGGGCGCGTGCTCGTCACCACCTTCGCCTCGAACGCGGCGCGGCTGCAGACGCTGGGCCAGGCGGCGATCGACACGGGGCGCCAGCTGTGCGTCGCCGGCCGTTCGCTCGACCGCATCCTGCGCGTGGCGAAGCAGACCGGCTATCTGCGCGACTTCCCCGATACGATCGATTTCGACACGGCGATGAGCCTGCCGCCCAGCCGCGTTCTGATCGTCGCGACCGGCGGGCAGGGCGAGCAGCGGGCAGCGTTGGCGCGCATCGCCGACGGCACGCACCAGCTGAAGCTCAGCCAGGGCGACCGCGTCGTGTTCTCGTCACGCCAGATCCCGGGCAACGAGATTGCGATCGGCCGGATCATGAACATCCTCGCCGATGCCGGCGTCGAGATGATCACCGATCGCCAGGCCTTCGTCCATGTCTCCGGCCATCCCGGCCGGCCCGAGCTGGCCGAGATGTACAAGTGGATCCGGCCCGAGATCATCCTGCCGGTGCATGGCGAGGCGCGGCACATCCACGAACAGGCGCGCTTCGCCCAGGAACAGGGCGTGCCGCAGGCCGTCGTCCAGAAGAATGGCGATCTGATCCGGCTGGCGCCCGGCAAGCCGAAGAAGTTGAGCGAGATCGCGGCCGGGCGACTGGTGCTCGACGGCGACGTCATACTGCCGGCCGACGGCACCACCATCGCGGAGCGCCGTCGCCTGTCGCTATACGGCCAGATTTCCGTGGCGGTCGCCATCGACAGCTCGGGCAAGCTCAAGGGCGTGCCGCAGGTGCGCGTCCAAGGCGTCCCGGTCGAGGAGGATCGCGACCGCTTCATCGAGCAGGCATCGAAGGCAGCGGCCGAGGCGGTGCGCGACGAGCGCGGCAAGACCGAGGAGCGGCTGCGCGAGTCGCTGCGGCTTGGCGTCCGCCGCTGCGCGACCCGCTTCACCGGCAAGAAGCCGGTGGTCGACGTGCTGATCGTCCGGGTCTGACGCCATGCAGTTCCAGTCGGCCCTGGCGATCTACATGCTGTTCTGGACGCTGACGGTGTTCCTGGTGCTGCCCTTCGGCGTCCGCACCGCGCATGAGGCGCAGACTGATCTGGTGCCGGGCCAGGCGGAGAGCGCGCCGGTCAATTTCAATCTCAGGCGCGTGTTGATCCGGACCACGATCGTCTCTGCGATCCTGTTCGCACTCTTCTACCTGAACTATGTCTATGGCTGGGTGACGCCCGAGATGCTCGACTGGGTCAATCACCCCCAGTGACCGGGGAGGGGGCGGCACCGACCGACCCCCGATTCCCCCATGATCAGCCGCGCAGCCGCTCGATCGCCTGGGCGAGCGCGACATACAGCTTGCCCATGTCCGACGACAACAGGGTCACGCCCATCGACGATCCGTCGCGCAGTGCCAGGATCTGGCGCAGCATCGCCTCGAAATCGTGGATGTAGCGGTTCACATTGTCGCGGAATTCGGGATCCTCGCCGTACAGGCGGACGACCTCGCGGGTTTCTCCGCCGTCCAGGATCCGGACGGCGCGCCGGGTGAACACGCCGCGATCGCCCTTGAGATAGGCCGCCCAGGCGCTGTCGCTGACTTCGGTGGCAAAGCGCTTGGTGATGTCGATCGACGCCGAGTTGAGCGCCTCGATCAGCAACGAGACCCGGCGGGCGAAATTGTCGCCGTCCTTCTTCTCGTGCTCGGTCCGTGCACGCTCGATCTGGCGGTCGATCTGCGCGGTCGTCTCGGCGAGCGCCAGCATCTGCTGGGTCAGCCGCTCCGATGCGCGCGTCGTCGCGTTGACCGCTGCCTCGGTCGTGTCCGCCAGCTCGCTGAGCTGGTGGCGGATCGATCCGTTCACCGCGCGGTGCAGGGCTGCCTCGCCTGCCTGTTCCAGCGCCGCCTCGGCCTCCGGCACGATGCTGGCCAAAGTGGCGCGCGCATGGTCGGCTGCCTGGGCGGAGGTCTCGCGGACGCGCAGCAGCGTCTCGATCAACTGCGGTGCGGCCTCGGCGGCGAAGCGCCGCGCGGTCGACACGGTGTCATCGACGATCGACTCCAGCGCATCGGCGCGCTCGCGGCCATCGGTCAGCGTCTCGAGCAGCGAGACCTGGGTGCGGGCAAGCGTGTCGCGCTGATGGCGGACGACATCGGCGATCGCCTCGATCGCGTCATGGGTATTTTCGGCGGCCGCGACCAGCGCCATCAGTTCGGGCTTGCTCTCCGCAACCGCGTCGCGCGTCTGGCGGATCCGCGCGTCGAGCCGTTCCAGCGCCGCGGGCAGCGTCTCGTCGATCTCGCGCGCCGATGCGTCGAGCGCCACCAGCAGGTCCTCCGACGTCGCGATCACCGCACGTGCGACTGCATCGCCCGCCTGGATCGATACGCTGGCGGCCTCGAATGCGTCGCCCAGCATCGTGACCTGCGCGGCCAGCGCCTGGGTTCGCTCCATGCCGGTGTCGTGCAACTGGCTCAGCTCGCGGTCGGACCGCTCGGTCCCGTTGACCAGCGTGTCGAACAGCAGGTCGGCGCGACCCCGTTCCTCGTGCAGCCGAACCGAGATGCGTTCGATCGCGTCCTCGATCGTCGCGATCCGCTGGGCGAGCGCGTCTGCGCTGTCGCGCCCGGTACGGTCGAGCGCCGCCTGGTTCGCTTCCAGCATCGCCAGCATGGCCTCGCCCTGCGCCGAGATTCCCTTGCGCGCCTCGTCGACGGCGCGGGCGGCGCGATTGAGCACGCCATCGACCGCCACCGACATGTCGCCGGTTACCTGTTCCAGCCGGACGCCGGCACTCTCGCTCGTCGCCTCCATCCGGGCGATATGCGCCGCCAGCCGATCCGCAGCGCCGCCGGCAACCGCATCGGCATCGCGACCCCGTTCGGCCAGCGCCGTCAGCTGGGTGTCGAGCGCCGCCGCCCGTTCGCTCGCCATCAGACCGGCGGATTCGACCCGGGTCGCCATGCCCTGCATCTCCGCGCTCGCCTTTGGGAGCGAGGACAGGACGATAGCAACGCTCTTTTCGGCCTCGTCGACGGCTTCGTGCAGCGTGCGCGTCGCCGCATCGACGATGCGCGATTGCTGGCTCATGTCGTTTGCCAGACCGCCCATCCGGTCGGTCGCGGCCTCGCCCATCGCCATCAGCGTGGTGGTCTGGCGCGCCAGCTCGGCGCGATTTTCCTCCAGCCGGCGCGACAGCGTACCGACCACGCGCTCCAGGCTGGCGGCCTCGGCACGCATCGCCCGCGCGCTGTTGCCGAACCGGCGCGCCTCGGCAGCGCTGTTGCGCATCGCCAGCAGGTACAGGATCCCGATCAGCGCAGGCGGCACGCACAGCGCGGCGATCAGCTGGACGATCTGCGGCGCGGACAGGGCCGGGCTCAGGCTGTCGCGCAACAGCCAGCCCATGCCGGCGAACCAGGCGATCGTCGCCACGATCGCGAGCGTCGGGGCGACCCAGCTGAAGGAGCGTTCGGTATCATCTTCCTCCCAGGCTTCCTGCAGATAGGTTGGCTCGTCCTGAGCCACTTGTGTGCCGGCGATCGCGGCGGCGACTGCTTCGTCAAGCTGAGGAGTCTCGGCGCTCTGAACGGTCGACGCCATGGGATGGATACGGTTTGCCCCTGTCATGGACAGGGTTTACCATATTTCGCAGCCGGTCCAACTCCCGCAGAAGTGGGAAAGCGTTAATCTTGCCGCGTTATTCCACGGCCATGGCTTATGATCCCGGTGCAATCGATGCGACCCTCGCGGCGGCGGTAGGCGACGAGCCCATGCTGATCGCGGAACTTCGCGAGGCCTTTCTGCTGGGGGTGCGCCGCTGCCTGGAGGCGATGAAGGCCGCGACGCATGCCGATGGCTGGATCGCAGCGGCGCTCCGGCTCAAGGGGCTGGCGGCCAGTTTCGGCGCGATCCGGCTGATGGCGCTGGCGGGCGAGGCCGCTGCCGGCCAGGCAAACGACGCAGCGGTGTTGCGGCGGCTCCACCGGGCAATCGATCGCCTTTGAGCGCGGCTCAGCGCCTCTGGTAACTACCGAAGGCAAACTCCTCGGCCATCACCGCATTTATCTTGTCAATCTGGTCGCGGCGGAACACCTGCGTGGGATCGATGCGGTTGGACAGGATGCCGGGCTTGGCATGGGGCAGGGCGATCGGTGCGATGCCCAGCGCGCCCAGAAATGCATCGAGATCGGCCTGCAGCCGCTCGTAGCGCAGCGCGGTCGCGACCAGTTCGCCGGCACGATTGCGATAGCGCCAGATGCTGCGCAACTGGGGCAGGAAATCCTCCGCGGCGGAATCGAGCCGGCCTGCCAGATCCTCGACCCCGCCCAGGGCGGAGATGACCCGGGCATAGGGGTCGCGTTCGATCCCGATCACGCGGAATCCGTCGATCGGGCCGAACTCGGCCTCGATCGCGGCCAGGGGCATATGCGCCTTGTAGCGGGCGGCCGGGCGTCGGAGGCCGGCCCGCCCCTGGCGGACCAGCTGAAGATAGGCCTGCTCGAACGCCGGATCGTCGGAGTAATTGCCGCAAAAGCCGCCCATCGCCTGACGCCGAAGCTCGTCTGCGGGCACCATCGGGCTGGCAATGTCCTCGGGACCGCATAGCGTGGACAGCGCGGTCTCGACGCTGGTCCCCGCAACCTTGCGCCCGCGCACGAGGATGAAGCGGTGACGACGCGACAGGATCATCGCGCGCGGTGCCGGTCGCTGTCGCGCGGGGGCATCAGCGCTTGCGGCTCAGCTCGCGCATCGCCTCGTCCAGCCCGCCCAGCGTCAGGGGATACATCCGATCCTGGATCAGCTCGCGCAGGATCCGCGTCGACTGGGAATAACCCCATTGCGCTTCGGGGATCGGGTTGAGCCACACGCAGGCGGGATAGGTGTTCACGACCCGCTGCATCCAGGCCGCGCCCGATTCCTCGTTGAAATGCTCCACAGATCCGCCGGGATGGCTGATCTCGTACGGGCTCATCGCGGCGTCGCCCACGAAGATCACCTTATAGTCATGGCCATATTTGTGGAGCACGTCCCAGGTCGGGGTGCGATCGGTGAAGCGGCGGACATTGTCCTTCCACACGCCCTCGTAGAGGCAGTTGTGGAAGTAGAAGAATTCGAGATTCTTGAACTCGGTCGTCGCGGCCGAGAACAGTTCCTCGCACAGCTTGATGAACGGATCCATCGACCCGCCGACATCGAGGAACAGCAGCAGCTTGACCGCATTGTGCCGCTCGGGGCGCATGCGGATGTCGAGCCAGCCCTGGCGCGCGGTTCCCTCGATCGTCGCGTCCAGGTCGAGCTCGTCGGCAGCCCCCTCGCGGGCGAAGCGGCGCAGGCGGCGCAGCGCCACCTTGATGTTGCGCGTGCCAAGTTCGCGCGTGTTGTCGAGGTTGCGGAACTCGCGGCCTTCCCAGACCTTCAGCGCGCGCTTGTGCCGGCTCTCCCCGCCGATCCGCACGCCTTCGGGATTATAGCCGCCGTTGCCATATGGCGAGGTGCCACCGGTCCCGATCCACTTGTTGCCGCCCTGGTGCCGACCCTGCTGTTCCTCGAGCCGCTTCTTGAGCGTCTCCATGATCTCGTCCCAGCTGCCCAGCGACTCGATCTTCGCCATCTCCTCCGGGCTCAGATATTTCTCGGCGATGGCTTTCAGCCAGTCTTCCGGGATCTCGGCCGGTGCGACGCCATAGGTCGAGGCGACGCCCTTGAAGACCTTCGCGAAGACCTGATCGAACCGGTCGAGCAGACCCTCGTCCTTCACGAAGGTGGCGCGGGCGAGGAAATAGAATGCCTCGGGCGTATGCTCGATCACGTCGCGGTCCAGCGCCTCGAGCAACACCAGATGCTCCTTCAGGCTGGCCTGGATGCCTGCGGCGCGCAGCTCGTCGAGAAAGGAGAAGAACATGGCTGGTTCCGATCCGGGTGGCGGGGTTCGAGATCAGGAAGGGTTGAATTCGGGATAGTCGTCCGTCAGCTCGCGACGGGCATCGTCGTCAAGTGCGGCGGGCAGGATCACGCGGGGTGGATAGTCGGTGTCCCCTGCGCGCACGATATCTGGCAGGAAGTGGATCACGTCGTCGAACCGCCGCCGGATCGAGGGAAACGCCTCTGTTTCCTGCAGGATGATCGCGTCGGTGATGGGGCAGGCGGTGGTGACCCCGTCCGCCCATGACGCGACGGTGAAATGCAGGCCGTCGGACGCGTTCGCAAAGACCAGCGGATTGGCCACGAAAATTTCTTCGCCAAGCCTGGCCTGGAGCCGATCTTTCGTGACGCCGTAACTCCAAAGGCTCTGATGCGACCGCAGGTTGCGCAGCGACACCGGGTGATGGTCTTCGACAGCGAACAGCCGCCACGTCCCGTCGATCAGCTCGATCGGCGTGAGCGAGATCGCGCGCTCATTGTCGGCGAAGTCCTGCAGCGCATAATCCGCGATCGTGGCAAGCCCCTCCGGGTCCTCGCTGCCGGTGATCAGTACCGCCGACCGCGCCTGGACGATTGCCACGGGATTGCCGCGGACGGGCAATTGCGCGACCAGATCGGGGATCAGGATCCGCGACGCGTCATAATGGTCGCCACAGGTCGTGACGAAGGTTCCGTCGCCCAGCTGCCCGAAATTATGGTTTCCGCGTTCGTCCAGCTGCGCGATGGCCAGGCCGATCGCGTCATCGAACGAAATGCCAAGTTCCGCCAGCGTCTCGTCGTTGACCAGCGCGATCGTTGTCGGCGTGTCGATCGCAAGCATCAGGAGCATCGTCTCGCAGAAAGGCCGCGATGCGTTCTGATAGGGGAACGGAACATCCTCAGGCATCGTGACCAGCAGATCGGCACGCGCACGCAGCACGGGAAGGAGCGCGTCGAGTGCGACATTTCCCGCCGGCAACGGCGCTTGGCTGTCCAGGATGAACCCGACGAAACCGCCGAACAAATCGCCGCACTCCGTCTCCGGGGTCCGGCAATACTGCGCGTACATGTTGTGCAGGAAGATTCGCTGACCCTTGCCCGCGCCCGGACACTGCAGCTCGAAAGCTTCCGGATCATAGGTCGGCGCAAGGCCGGGCGCCGCGGTCCTGAGCGCGGCCAGCAACTCCTGCGCAAACAGGTCCTGCGCACGCTCGGCAGGCGCCGGCTCGGCCTTCGCGCTGCCGAACAGCTTTCTGAGGAATTTCATGACTGGTACATCGAGTCTAAGATGCTCTCGCGAGGCCGGATGATCATTCCCCATGGTGATGACGTTCGGCGGCGGGCGCGTAAAGCGCGTAAAGAGTATGTCCGGACTCTCATCACGGCGTTGACCCCGATTGCCTTGCTGCGCGGTGCAGCATCGTGAGGCGGATCAGGCCGGCCCCAAGAAACAGCGTCGTCATGATGCTGCCCAGAACCATCGTATCCGGCCCGGCGATCCGACCCGAATAGCTGAAGACGAAAACCGCCCAGACCCACCAGCCGCCGATCAGGTGCAGCCGCTTCCAGTTGCGGCCCAGCGCACGCATCGACGCATCGTTGGAGGTGATCGCCATGGCCCAGATCAACAGATAGGCGATCCCGCCCCCGATCCAGGTCGACAAGGACCGCGTCAGGTCGGTTGCGGCGGTCAGCCAGAGAAAGCAGCCGGCATGGATCGTATGGATCGCGGCAAAGCCGAGCCCGATACAGCGACGCTGGCGCAGGATCTCGCGCCATGGACCGCCGATCAGTAGAGACATCGGCCGCGCAGTGAACGCGACCAGGAACCAAAAAGCCGCCCAGCGCGAGGTCAGCCGCGTCGCAAGGCTCAATCGTTCCTCGAAGCTCCAGGGGAGCAGTGCGGCAACACCGCAGATCAGGACTGCGCCGCCGGCCGCAGCGGCGATGAGCCAGGGCTTTCGCGCGCCGCGCACCGCTCAGCCGATCGGCGTCGGCTGCCGCTCACCGCGCGACATGATCAGCCCTTGTTCTGCTGGCGCCGGGCCATGAAGGCGAGGCGTTCGAACAGCATCACGTCCTGCTCGTTCTTCAGCAGCGCGCCGTGCAGCGGCGGGATCGCCTTGGTCGGGTCGCGGTTCTGCAGCACCTCTAGCGGCATGTCCTCGTGCAGCAGCAGCTTCAGCCAGTCGAGCAGCTCGCTGGTCGACGGCTTCTTCTTCAGCCCCGGAACCTCGCGCAGGTCGTAGAAGATATCCATCGCCCGGCTTACGAGCAGCTTCTGGATCTTGGGGAAATGGACGTCGATGATCGCCTGCATCGTCTCGCGATCGGGGAATTTGATATAGTGGAAGAAGCAGCGGCGCAGGAAGGCGTCGGGCAGCTCCTTCTCGTTGTTCGAGGTGATGACGACGATCGGGCGCTCCTTCGCGCGGACGGTCTGGCCAGTCTCGTACACATGGAATTCCATGCGATCGAGTTCCTGCAACAGGTCGTTGGGGAACTCGATATCCGCCTTGTCGATCTCGTCGATCAGCAGCACCGGCAGCTCGGGCGCCTCGAACGCCTCCCACAACTTGCCCTTGCGGATATAGTTGGCGATGTCGTGGACGCGGGCCTCGCCCAGCTGGCCGTCGCGCAGCCGCGCGACCGCATCATATTCGTACAGCCCCTGCTGCGCCTTCGTGGTCGACTTGACGTTCCATTCGATCAACGGCGCACCGACCGCCTTGGCGATCTCATAGGCGAGCACCGTCTTGCCGGTGCCCGGCTCGCCCTTGACCAGGAGGGGGCGGCGCAGCGTGACCGCTGCATTGACCGCGACCTTCAGGTCATCGGTCGCGACGTAACTCTGAGTGCCTTCGAAGCGCATCGGTAGTCCTTTGAAACCCGTCTCGATGCGTAAAGGGGAAGGGCAGGGGGTGGCAAGGGGCGCTGCGCCTAGATCGCCCCACGCGCGCCCGCGCGCGCCTCGAGCAGGTCGAACAGCCCGCGATGCTGCGCGAACATCTGCTGCGCGCCGAACAGCATCGCCC
Organism: Sphingomonas rustica; assembly: GCF_039652585.1. Classification (NCBI taxonomy): domain Bacteria; kingdom Pseudomonadati; phylum Pseudomonadota; class Alphaproteobacteria; order Sphingomonadales; family Sphingomonadaceae; genus Sphingomonas; species Sphingomonas rustica. Next base: position 402,945 of record NZ_JBDIZK010000003.1, read on the forward strand.
GTTCGATGCGACCATTGGCGATCAGCGTGCCGATGACGGTCGCGGTTTCCTCCGCGCGCGGCAGGGCGCGGGGCGGCACCGCGATGTCCAGTCGATCGGCGCCGCTGTCGAGCAGGTCGCGAATGGCCTCCCAGTCCAGTGCGAGCGCAAGCGCCGCACCCGTGGCGCAGCCCGCCCGGTCGGATCGCGCCAGGGTCTCCATCGCGTGGCGCTGCTGCTGTGCCGCTGCCTCGCACTCCGCCTGGCCCGGCGTGCTTGGTACCGGCCCGGCTGCCGCGGCGATCCGCGCCAGATAGTCACGCTCGGCGGCAAAGGCCGCGGCCGCGCTTTCCAGCCAGTCGCGCTCGATCCCGGTGGCCGCCTGAAGCACGGCATGGTCGATCACGCCCGGATGGGTTGCGTGCAACAGGCACAGATAATGCGCTGCGTCCGCCAGGTCGCGGATCGGCTCGCCATTGCCTGCCAGGGCGCCAAGCCAGCGATGAACCGCGACGCCGTCCGATGCCGCGAGCAGGCCCAGCGGTCCGGCGGCGCCGCTCGACTGCGCGATCTGCAAGGAGTCAAACGGCATAGGTCCCCATCATCGCCACAACTGCGCCTTCGCCCGGCGTCCCCGGTCCATGCGTCACAGGTTGATACCGAACCCCCTAAGGATATGGTTTACGGTCGGTTGACCGTACCGGCGGTCATCTTGGGCTTCGCAGTGGCGCGGCGCAGGCGGTGTTCCAGGGAGACGCCGGGAGGCGGGACTGGATGATGGTCGCAGTTGGGTGCGAGGCTTGTGCTCGCGCTGATCGCGATGACCGCTCGCCGAGGGCCGGGCGCCCGAACGAACCTTGATGATATTGTCCGCTGAGCATGGATTGTCAGGCGCCCAGTTCGTCCGCCAGCGCGGTCGCGCCATAGACCTTGCGCAGCGCCTCGCTCACCGCCGCGGCGGAGACCGACACGGCGCGGTTGGTCGCGGCGTCATAGCCATAATCGCCGCCCAGGCTGTGGATGTTGCCGTCGAACACCGCGCCGATCACCTCGCCCTTCGCATTGATCAGCGGCGAGCCCGAATTGCCGCCGATGATGTCGTTGGTGGTGCTGATGTTGAAGACCGTCTTCGGGTTCAGCCGGTCCTTCGCCGCGATCCAGCGCGGATCGAGCTTGAACGGGTCCTGGCCCGTTGCACGATCATATAGCCCGCCGAAATAGGTGAAGGGCGGCACGGTCTTGCCGCGCTCGTTCCAGCCGTCGATCCGGCCAAACGACAGGCGCAGGGTGAAGGTCGCGTCGGGATAGAGGCTGTCGCCATAGGCCTTGAACCGGGCCTGAGCGATTTGCTCGCCGGCCGCGACCGTCGGCCCGGTGACCGCCTCGTTCCAGGCGGACTGCAGCCGGCGCGCCTCGGGATCGATGCGGCGGACGAACCGGATCATCGGATCGTCCGACGCCGAGATCGCCGCAGCGCCGCCGTCCCATAGGTGCTTGCGATATGCCGGATCGCCCAGCCGCGATCCCGCCAGAGCGGCGGCCAGCGTCTCGGGGCTGTCCTTGCCGAGCAGCACTCTGGTCCGTGCACCGTCGGCGCCCAGATATTCGCGCGCCTTGGACAGCCAGAAGGCGAGGACCAGCCGCTCCATTTCCGGGGACACCGGCGTCGGGTCCAGCAGTTCCTTCTCGAGCAGCGCCAGCTGCGAATCGGCATATCCGGACATGCGCTTGCCGGACGGCTTGGCACGTTCGGCCCCGGCGCGAACCAGCGCGCGGGCATAATCGAACAGCGACGACTCCATCGGGCCGCCCGCGATATAGCTATAGTCCAGGTTCAGCGTATCCGCCTTGACCTGCGCATCGGCAATCTGCTGCCAGGGATCGTCGCTCAGGCCAGCGCGGGCGCGAAGCGCCGCCTCGTCCCCGCGCTTGCTGGCCATGAACCCGGCATCGTTCAGCGCGAACAGCCGCCCGTAATAGACCTTGTAGCTGTTCTCGATTCCGAACAGCAGGTCCTGCGCCAGCCTGCGATGTTCGTCGGATTCGCCGCTGAACTGGATCAGGCGCCCACGCAGCTCCGACAGCCGCACCAGTGCGAGCGGGAGCGTCCGGTCGCGCTGGCGTTCCAGCTGCGCGACGGTCAGCTGGCGATCGGTCCCGCCGGGATTTCCGGCGACGAACACCGCCTCGTCCGCGACCGGCGCCTCCGGGTTCCAGCGCAGATGTTGCGGCGTCGCGGCCGGCTTGCCGCCGTCATAGAGCCTCAGGAATGCGGCATCGAGCGCGTAGCGCGGGAAATTGAAATTGTCGGGATCGCCGCCGAAGAATGCGGTCGGGACGCCGGGCGAGAAGACCAGCCGGACATCGTCATATTTGCGATAGCGATACAGCTTGTACTGGCCGCCATGATAGAGGTCGACCACCTGGCAGCGAAGCGTCGTCGGCGACCCGGCGCAGCCTTTCTGCTCGATCGCGCCGATTGCGGCGGTGCGCGCCTCGATCAGCGCGGCCCCGGTCAGGCCGCTTCCGGCGCTTCGGACCTGCGCGGTGACGTCGTCGATGCCTTCCAGGATCTCGCCCTGCATGCCCGGGCATTTGCGCTCCTCCTCCACCCGCGCGGCAACTATCCCGTGCGTGTAGAGGTCGTTTCCCTTGGAGGAGAGATCCTGCGCGCATTCGGCGACGCAGTGATTGTTGGTCAGCACCAGCCCGCGGGCGCCCACGACCGAAGCCGAGCAGCCGCCGGACAGTCGCACCGCCGCGGCCCGCACCTTGTCGAGCCATGCCTTGTCGATCGTGGCGCCATATTCCGCCTTCACCTTCGCGGCGGGGAAATTGTCGAAGGTCCACATGCCCTCGTCGGCAAGGGCGGGGCTGGTGAGAAACGAAGCGGCAAGGAGGGCAACCAGGGGAGAAACTCGCATGACGTGCATTTCCGAATGATGGTCGAACGCACCAACCCCTACCATAGCGTGATATGATGTATCATTAAATCTTGGTGATGTTGCGGCAATGTTCTTCGCAGTCGGCAAGGCGCAGCAGCTGAAGCAGTGTCTGACGCTCCGGCGTTCCCGGAGGGCGCGGCTTGCGGAACTGCAATGACGTAGCCTCGTTTCTGGGTCATGGTCGACGCTGCGCCGGACGAGATGAAGAGGCGCGCCGCCGCCGCCGCGGTCGAAGCGGTGCGCGACCATATGGTGATCGGGCTGGGTACCGGATCGACCGCAGCCTTTGTCGTGGAGTTGCTGGCCCGTCGCGTCGCCGACGGGCTTGCCGTTAGCGCCGTTGCAACGTCGCGTGGTACGGAGGCTGCCGCTCGTGCACTCGGCATCCCGATCCTGCCCCTCGCCGGGCTGAGCCGGATCGACCTGTGTATTGACGGAGTCGACGAGATCGATCCAGAGCTGCGCGCGATCAAGGGCGGGGGCGGGGCGATGCTGATCGAAAAGATCGTCGCATCGATGGCAAAACGGAACATCGCCGTCGCCGATGCCAGCAAGCGCGTGCCGCGCCTGGGCGCGCGCCCGGTCCCGCTGGAGGTGCTGCCGGCGGCGCAGGCGTTCGTCGCCGCGCGCGTCGCCGATCTTGGCGCCTCCGCCGTCCTTCGCGGCGGGACCGGGGCGGCGTTCGTCACCGACGCCGGAAACGCCATCCTCGATTGCCGGTTCGGCCCCATCGCCGATCCCGCAGCCCTCGCAACTGCGCTCTCGGCGATCCCGGGCGTGTTCGGTCACGGCCTGTTCGTTACCGAGATTGACGGCCTGTACATCGCCGACGCGGCCGGCAACGTTGCCTTGGAAACCCGACCCGATTCCCGCAACTGCAAGCCACCGGCTCGCACCGCGACCCAGGAGTTTTCGACCCATGACCGATAGCGCCGACACCCTGCACGAGGACGGATCGCCCGAGCGGCTGGCGATCGACACGATCCGCACGCTGGCGATGGACGCAGTGCAAAAGGCCAATAGCGGGCATCCGGGTACCCCCATGGCGCTCGCCCCGGTCGCACACACGATCTGGACCCGGTTCCTGCGCTATGATCCCGCCGTGCCCGACTGGCCCAATCGCGATCGCTTCGTGCTGTCGGTCGGCCATGCCTCGATGCTGCTTTATGCCGTGCTGCACCTGGCCGGTGTGCGCGAGATCGACGCCGAGGGTCGCCCGACCGGGGCACCGGCGGTCAGCCTCGACGATATCCGCCAGTTTCGCCAGCTGTCGTCGAAGACGCCGGGCCATCCCGAATATCGCATGACCACCGGGGTCGAGACCACCACCGGCCCGCTCGGCCAAGGCTGCGGCAATTCGGTCGGGATGGCGATCGCCGAACGCGCGCTGGCCGCGCGTTACAATCGTGACGGCTTCGACCTGTTCGATCACGACATCTATGTCCTGTGCGGCGACGGCGACATGATGGAGGGCGTCTCGGGCGAGGCCGCTTCGGTCGCCGGTCACCTCAAGCTGTCGAACCTGTGCTGGATCTATGACAGCAATCGCATCTCGATCGAGGGCAGCACCGATCTCGCCTTCGACGAGGATGTCGGCAAGCGCTTCGAGGCTTATGGCTGGCAGGTCCTCCATGTCGACGATGCCAATGACACCGCCGCGCTGGTGGCGGCGCTCGAGAAATTCAAGGCGACCGACGATCGCCCGACCTTCATCGTCGTGCACTCGGTCATCGGCTGGGGCTCGCCGCGCGCCGGTTCGGAAAAGGCGCATGGCGAGGCGCTGGGCGAGGACAATGTGCGCGCGACCAAACGCGCCTATGGCTGGCCCGAGGATGCGCAGTTCCTGGTGCCCGACGGCGTCGCCGAGGCGTTCGGCGGGGCGGTGTCGGATCATGGACGCCCGGCACGAGAAGCCTGGGAGGCACTGTTCGAGCGCTACCGCCAGACGTTCCCCGATGAAGCCGCCGAGATCGACGATCTGCGGCACGGCAAGATCCGGGCGGGCTGGCAGGACGCCATCCCGACGTTCGATGCGGACGCCAAGGGCCTGGCCTCACGCGATAGCGGTGGCAAGGTGTTGAACGCGGTCGCGCCGCACATCCCCGCGCTGCTGGGCGGCGCCGCGGATCTGTCGCCCTCGACCAAGACCGATATCAAGGGTGCCGCGTCGTTCGAGCCGGGCGACTATGCCGGCAGGAACCTGCATTTCGGCGTGCGCGAGCATGCGATGGGGTCGATCGCCAACGGCATGGCGCTCAGTTATCTGCGACCCTACACCGGCACCTTTCTGGTTTTCGCCGACTATATGCGTGCGCCGATCCGGCTCGCGGCGATCATGGAGCTTCCGGTGGTCTTCGTGTTCACCCATGATTCGATCGGGGTGGGCGAGGACGGGCCGACGCACCAGCCGATCGAGCATCTCGCGACGTTGCGCGCAATCCCGGGGCTCGACACCATCCGTCCGGGCGATGCGAACGAGGTCGCAGTCGCGTGGAAGGTGGCGCTAGAACATACGCATGAGCCGACCGCACTGATCTTTTCCCGCCAGGCCATTCCGACGCTCGATCGCAACCGATATGCGTCCGCCGACGGACTGGCACAAGGCGGCTATATCCTCGGCGATGCCGAGGGCGGCGATCCGGAGATCATCCTGATCGGCACCGGATCCGAGTTGCCGATGGTCGTGGAGGCGCATGAGCGGCTGACCGCCCAGGGTGTCCGGTCGCGCGTCGTGTCGCTGCCCAGCTGGTATCTGTTCGAACAGCAGGACCGGGCCTATCGCGAGGCGGTGCTGCCGCCGGCGGTGACGACCCGCCTCGCGGTCGAGCAGGCCGGATCCTTCGGCTGGGATCGCTACGTCACCAGCGACGGCGCGACGATCACCATGTCGACCTTCGGCGCTTCCGCCCCGCTTGCCAAGCTGCAGGAAAAATATGGCTTCTCGGTCGATCATATCGTCGAACAGGCCCGCACCCTGCTGGATCGGGCGAAGTGACAGCCTGGCGGAACGTCGATCGTAAATGCCTTCTGACTCCGTGATTGAACGAAAGGAACTCTGCACATGCGTCTTGCCATGATCGGTCTCGGCCGAATGGGTGCCGGGATCGCGCGCCGGTTGATGGAACATGGCCATGAGATCGTCGGCTTCGATCATAATGCCGAAGCGGTCGACGCGCTGGCCGGTGACGGGGCGACACCGGCGACCTCGCTCGAGGATGTCGCGGCGAAGCTGCAAACGCCGCGCATCTTCTGGGTGATGCTGCCGGCAGGCGACCCGACCGAAAGCACGATCGAGGCACTGATGGCGATCGCCGATGCAGGCGACATCATCATCGATGGCGGCAACAGCTTCTACAAGGACGATATCCGGCGGGCGAAAGCCGCTCGCGAACGCAGCCTCCATTATGTCGATGTCGGCACTTCCGGCGGTGTCTGGGGGCTCAGCCGCGGCTTCTGCATGATGATCGGCGGGGACACGGAGACGGTCGATCGCCTCGACCCGATCTTCGAGGCGCTGGCGCCCGGCGTCGGCACCATCCCGCCGACGCCCAATCGCCTGAATCGCGAGGGCTGCGATACGCGCGCGGAGAAGGGCTATATCCACACCGGCGACGCCGGATCGGGCCATTTCGTTAAGATGGTGCACAACGGCATCGAATATGGCCTGATGCAGGCCTATGCCGAGGGCTTCGACGTGCTCAAGGGCAAGTCGTCGGACCGGCTGCCCGAAGACGAGCGCTTCGACCTGAACCTCACCGACATCGCCGAGGTCTGGCGGCGCGGGTCGGTGATCTCGTCCTGGCTGCTGGACCTGTCGGCCGATGCGCTGGCCAAGGACCAGATGCTCGATTCCTATAGCGGCAAGGTCGCGGATTCGGGGGAGGGCAGGTGGACGATCGACGCCGCCATGGAAGAGGCGGTGCCGGCCTATGTCCTCTCCGCTGCCTTGTTCGCGCGCTATCGCAGCCGGGTGGAGGGGACGTTCGGCGACAAGCTGCTCTCCGCGATGCGCTTCGGTTTCGGCGGGCATGTCGAGATGCCGCAATGAGCCTCGCGCCGGCTGCGTTCGCGACGCGCTGTGGGCGCGTGATCGCATGATCCCGCGCCTGTTGATCTCGGACATCGACGGTACGCTGGTGCGCCCCGACAAGAGCCTGAGCGCGCCGGTGATCGATGCCGTCGGCCGGCTCGTGGCGGCAGGCGTCCCGGTGTCGCTGATCAGCGCCCGTCCGCCCAGCGGGATGCTGTGGATCGCGGAGCGGCTGGGCCTCGCGACACCGATCGGCGCCTTCAACGGCGGCACGATCCTGCATCCCGACGGCCGGATCCTGTCCGCCGAGCATCTCGGCGCCGAAACCGTGACGCGGACGCTGGCGCTGATCGATCGGCCCGGGGTGATCCGATGGCTGTTCGCCCGGGGGCAATGGTATGCCGATCGGCTGGACGAGGATTTCACCCCACGCGAGCGGGTCTCGTCCAATCAGGAACCGGTGCTGTGCACCGACCTTGCCCGTTTTGCCGAGGAAACCGACAAGATCGTCGCCGTGTCGTCGGACCATGCGATGCTGGCGGGGCTCGAGGCGGAAGTTGCCGCTGCCCTCGGGATCCGTGCCACCGTCGCCCGGTCGCAGCCCTATTATCTCGACGTCACCGCAGTCGCAGCGAACAAGGGCGACGGTGTCGCCGCGCTCGCGGCCGAGCTGGCGGTTCCGCTGGATGCGGTCGCGGTGATCGGCGATCAGCGCAACGACCTGCCGATGTTCGCGCGGGCGGGGCTGTCGATCGCGATGGGGCAGGCGCCCGACGAGGTCCGGGCCGCGGCCGTGCAGATCACGGGCTCCAACGCGGAGGATGGCGTTGCGCAGGCGATCGACCATATCCTGATGCCGCTGGTCGCGGGATGAGCGGCGTCCTCATTGCGCCCTCGGTGCTTGCCGCCGATCTGGGCCATCTGGCCGACGAGGTGCGCAGCATCGACCGGGCGGGTGCCGACTGGATCCATGTCGATGTCATGGACGGCCGCTTCGTGCCGGAGATCAGCTTCGGTCCGGGCATGGTGCGCGCAATCCGCAAGGCGACGGAGAAGCCGCTCAACGTCCACCTGATGATCGTCGAGCCCGAACGGTCGCTCGCCGCCTATGTCGATGCCGGCGCCGACCATCTGCTGGTCCAGGCCGAGCCCGGCTCGACCGTCCATCTCCACCGGGTGCTCAGCCGGATCCGCGAGCTCGGCAAGCGGCCGGGCGTGGTGATCGACCCGGCGACCCCGATCGCCTGGATCGAGCATGTCCTGCATCTGGTCGACATCGTGATGGTGATGACGGTCAATCCCGGCTTTGGCGGACAGAAGTTCCTGCCCGAGATGCTGCCCAAGATCGCGGCGCTCCGGGCGCTGTGTGCAGGGCGGGGGCTTCACCCCCATATCGAGGTGGACGGCGGACAGGACGTCGATACGGCGCGCGCGGTCGTTGCCGCCGGTGCCGATGTGATCGTTGCCGGCACCGCAATCTTCGGCAGTGCCGACCGCGAACAGGCGATCGCCGACATCCGGAGTGCTGCGGCATGAAGCGGCTGATCGCCTTCGACCTCGACGGCACGCTGGCCGACAGCAAGCAGCCGCTGCAGCCGGATATGGCCGCGCTGCTCGCACGGATGCTCGACGTCGCCATGGTCGCGGTGATCTCGGGCGGGGACTGGCCGCAGTTCGAGACGCAACTCGTCGAGCGGCTCCCTCAGGGCGCCCGGCTGGACCGCCTGTTCGTCATGCCGACGACCGGAGCAAAGCTCTATCGCTTCATCGACGGGCGCTGGGCGCAGGTTTATGCCGAGACCTTCTCCGCCGAGGATCGCGACCGGATCATCGCTGCGGTGACGCAGGCTGTCGCGGATGCGGGGCTCGTTCCCGAGCATGTCTGGGGCGAACAGATCGAGGATCGCGGCAGTCAGATCACCTTTTCCGCGCTCGGCCAGCAGGCGCCGCTCGCCGAGAAGCAGGCCTGGGATCCGGACGTGGCTAAACGCAAGGCGCTCCAGCAGAAGCTGCTGGTCGCGTTGCCCGACGTGTCGGTCAGGATCGGCGGTTCGACCTCAATCGACATTACCGGCAAGGGCGTCGACAAGGCCTATGCCATTCAGCGACTCGTCGAGCATAGCGGCGTCGCGCGCGAGGCGATCCTGTTTCTGGGCGATGCGATCTATCCGGGCGGCAATGACGATCCCGTCCGGGCCGCGCGTATCGACACCGTCGCGGTTCGCGACCCGGCGGAGACCGCGAGCATCCTCGTGGCACTGACTGCGTGGCTGCAGGCCGGCCTTGAATAGGCACGTACTGAAATAATCGAATAATGCTATTTGGCCGAGTGTCGATGCCGCCGCAAATACCGCGATCTCGGGTGGAAGGCGGGACTGGCAACTTTCGGCGCCAGTGACGTGCGACGCGTTCTTCCGCGTGATAGGATCGCCTCATGCTTTATAAACGCGATCTTGCCGGGGCGATCGAGGTCGACGGCCAGACCTATGCGTGGGAGCTACAGCGCGAGCCGCAATGGTGTACAGCAGAGGGTTGGCGTGGAATGACTGTCGCGGTTTGGCTGGTCGGTGCCCAGCGGCAAGCGATACTGGAGTTTCCCATGCCTACGCGCACCACAAACGGCTCGCCTCAGCGTCAGCGCCCGAAGCTGAACGGCGCCGTCGCAATCAACGGAGTTCGCGCTGCTTTGGCGGCAGGGTGGGAACCAACCTCGCGAGGCAGGCCCGTCATTTTCATGGTCGATGCCAACGGCTGTTGATGGCGGATAGTTGGCGCTGACTGCCCTGCCATTCGGCATCACGCTACGGGATGATCTTTGCTGCCTTCGACCGTGCCCGTCAGCCGGCATCGTCCGTCACGGGTGCCGGAGGTTCCGGCATCGCCGCGCCGTGCAGTCGCTCGCGCAGCCAGGACAGGCCCCGGTCGGCGGCGCGCGCGCTGTGGAACTGCATCATTTCCTGCATCGCGGGCAACTCGAACGGGGCATCGTGGATCATCAGAGACAATTGCGGCGCCAGTTCGCGGGCAAGCCGCTCGTGCATCAGCGCAAGCCGGGTCGTTCCCGGCAGCATCCACGGGACCTGGGTGAAGGACGCGCAGATCACCTCGATGCGGCGCTGCTCGCCCTGGCCGCGCAGGAAGTTGTCGATGAAGGTCCCGTCGCGCGAGACGCTGACGACGACATGGCCGCTGTCGTAGAAGGTGTCGGCATCCAGCGGCCGTTGCAGCGCGGGATTGCCGGCGCACCCGACCACGACGAAGCGTTCCTCGAACACCAGTTCGCGGGGATGGTCGGGGCTGAGAAACTGTTCCGGGGAAATCAGGAGATCGATCTCGCCGTCGTCGAGCTGCTCGAGAATATCCGAGGTCGGCAGCGTGATCTCGATCTGGATGTCGGGCGCTTCGCGCTGGAGCCGCCGCAGCGCAGGGCCGAGCAGGACCGTGGTGATATAGTCGGATGCGACGATGCGGAAGCGACGACGCGACTGCGCCGGGTCGAAGCGCATGCCGCTGGCCAGGATACCGCGCAGGTTCAATACCGCCGCAGCGACATGCGGCGCCAGCGACAAGGCGCCGGGTGTCGGGACCATCCGCTTGCCGTGCTGGACCAGGATATCGTCGGCGAATGCCTCGCGCAGGCGCTTCAGGGCGGCGCTCATCGCCGACTGGGTGAGGTTCAGGCGCTCCGCAGCCCGGGTCACGCCGCGTTCCTCGACGAGCACGTCGAATGCGATCAGCAGATTGAGATCAAACTGGTCGAGCCGCATCCGCCACTTTCATCCGAAAAGCCGTGCCCCCTGCGGTCGTCGATCGCATGGTCCCGGCAACCCTATAAAGTCGCCGCGCGACCATAGCGGGCGCGGGTCGAGGCAACGCTGCGCCGCGCGATCTCCACCGCATCCTCCTCGGTCGCGAACAGGAGATGGTCGATCACCGAGGCGAGATGGGCACGCATCGCGGCGCGGGCCGCCGCCGGGTCGCGCGCGCGCAGCGCGTCGAGCACGGCGCTGTGCTCCGCGATCACCGGCTGGATATTGGCGGTGCGCGCCTTTTCCAGCAGCAGGGCGCAATCGGGCGAGGTCGAGCGCAGCCGCCACATTTCCTCGACCTGGTTGTGGATCACCGCGTTGCGGGTGGCGGCAGCGATCAGGCGGTGAAAGTCATGATCGGCATTGGTGCTGACGCCGGGCAGGCGGTTCTCATCGGCCATCTGCTTCACCAGCCGGTCGAGCTCGTCGAGTTCGTCGTCGCGGATATGTACCGCCGCCAGCGCCGCGGCCTCGCCTTCGACCAGCAGGCGCGCCTCCATCAGCTCGAACGCGGTGACGGTGAAGCCGGGGCGTTCCTGGCCGCTGGGCAGGGCGCGGACATAGGCGCCCGACCCGATGCGGACCTCGATCAGTCCCTGGACCTCCAGTGCGATCATCGCCTCTCGCACCGCCGGGCGGCTGACGCCGTGCTGGACCGACAATTCGCGCTCGGCCGGAAGGCGGTCGCCGATGGCGTAGCGACCCGCGACCAGATCCTCGAACAGGCGCCGGGCGAGCTTCTGGTACAGGCGGGTGGTGCCGCCTTCGGTCGCCGGCTCGTCGGTCTTCGTCGTCGCAACCATTTTTTGCCCCTGCCCGTAAATAGGTCTTACCAATTATCGAAAAATCGGCAAGAGAAGTGTAACACCATCTTGCACCGAGACTAGCGGCGAAGGGACCGGAATCCATGAAAATTCAAGCGGCACGCGTGATTGTCACCTGCCCGGGACGCAATTTCGTGACGCTCAAGATCGAAACCGATCAGGGCGTGTACGGCATTGGCGACGCGACCCTCAACGGGCGCGAGCTTGCCGTGGTGTCCTATCTGGAGGATCACGTCATTCCCTGCCTGATCGGCATGGATCCTCGGCGCATCGAGGATATCTGGCAGTATCTGTACCGCGGGGCCTATTGGCGGCGGGGGCCGGTGACGATGCGCGCGATCAGCGCGGTGGACACCGCCTTGTGGGACATCAAGGGCAAGATGGCGGGCATGCCGGTCTACGACCTGCTCGGCGGGCGCAGCCGCGACGGGATCATGGTCTATGGCCATGCCAATGGCGGCGACATCGAAGAGACGGTCGATGCGGTCGGCAGCTATATCGACATGGGATACAAGGCGATCCGTGCGCAGACCGGCGTGCCCGGCATCAAGGACGCCTATGGCGTCGGCCGCGGCAAGCTGTTCTACGAACCGGCCGACGCCGCCCTCCCGTCGGTGACGGGCTGGGACACGCGCAAGGCGTTGAACCATGTCCCGAAGCTGTTCGAGAAGCTGCGCGCGACCTATGGCTTCGATCACCATCTGCTGCATGACGGCCATCATCGCTACACGCCGCAGGAAGCCGCCAATCTCGGCAAGATGCTCGAACCCTATCAGCTGTTCTGGCTGGAGGACTGCACGCCGGCGGAAAACCAGGAGGCGTTCAAGCTGGTGCGCCAGCATACCGTGACGCCGCTGGCCGTCGGCGAGATCTTCAACACGATCTGGGACTGCAAGGACCTGATCCAGAACCAGCTGATCGATTTCATCCGCTGCACCGTGGTCGGCGCCGGGGGGATCACCCATCTGCGCCGCATCGCGGATCTGGCGGCGCTGTATCAGGTGCGTACCGGCAGCCATGGCGCGACCGACCTGTCGCCCGTCACGATGGGCGCCGCGCTGCACTTCGACACCTGGGTGCCGAATTTCGGCATCCAGGAATATATGCGCCACACCCCGGAAACCGACGAGGTGTTCCCGCACGACTATCGTTTCGAAGCGGGCGAGATGTTCGTCGGCGACACGCCGGGCCACGGCGTGGACATCGACGAGACGCTTGCCGCGAAATATCCCTACAAGCCTGCCTATCTGCCGGTCGCCCGGCTCGAGGACGGGACGATGTGGAACTGGTAAGGCCGCGGCACAGGCACTGCCGTCGCGCCGACGACGCAACAAGGCCCCGGAGACACATCGTCTCCGGGGCCTTGTTGCGTCGATGCGTAATCGTGTCGGCGGCGTCTGCCCTGGCAGGCCTGACAGGCCGGGGCCGCTACTGCTGACGGTGAACGGGCGGCCTGGCGCTATGCCGGGCGGACGACGCCGACTTTCCTGTCGCGCAGCAGCGTCCACAGGATCGCCGCGCCGGCGATGTCGAACAGGGCCAGGCAGACGAACAGCGGGTCATAGCCGATCGTGTCGGCAAGCGCGCCGATGATGAGCGAGAAGCTGAGACCGCCGATCCATGCCGCCGACCCGGCCATGCCGGTTGCGGTGGCGACGACCCGGCGGTCGAACAGGTCGGCCGACAGCGTCAGCAGCGCGCCCGACAGCATCTGGTGGGCGAATCCGCCGACGCAGAACAGCGCGATCGCCATGGCCGGGCTGCCGGCCAGGCCGATACAGGCGGGCCCGATCATGCACAGCGCGCCGGTGGTCATCACGATCTTGCGCGACGTCAGCAGCGAGACCTTGAACCGACGCATCAGCCATGGGGCGTAATAGCCGCCCAGGATCGATCCCGCGTCGGCGGCGAGGAACGGCAGCCAGGCAAAGGCCGCGATGGACTTGAGGTCCATGCCGCGGGCCTCGACCAGATAGAGCGGGATGAAGAAGCTGAACGTCTGCCATGCCGGTTCGGCAAGGAAGCGCGGGATCGCGATGCTCCAGAAATCGCGACGCATGATGACCGCGCGCCAGCCCAGCGGCGTATCGCCGTCCTGTGCGTCGGCTGCGGCATCCTCCCCGTCGCGTCCGCCCAGGATGTGCGCCCGTTCGGCATCGCCCAGCTTGGGATGATCGGCGGGACTGCGATAGCCCCAATACCAGAGTCCCGCCCAGGCGAAGCCGACGGCGCCGGTCACGAGAAAGGCGGACTGCCAGCCCCACATGGCGATGCAGAAGACGACGATCGGCGGGGCGATCATCGCACCGAGCGACGACCCGATATTGAACCAGCCGGTGGCCACCGTCCGCTCCACCGGCGGAAACCATTCGCCCACGACCTTGATCCCGGCCGGGATCGCCGCCGCTTCGGTCAGCCCGAGAAGGCCCCGGAAGAACGCGAAGCTGGGCCATCCGGTCGAAAAGGCGTGGCAGCAATTGGCCGCCGACCATCCGATCGCGAACATCGCGAAGCCCAGCCGCACGCCCATCCAGTCGAGTGCCAGGCCCGCGAGCGGCTGGGACACCGTATAGGCTGCCTGAAATGCCGCCACGACCCAGCTATATTGCTGGGTGCTCATGTCGAACGTGGTCTTCAGCGTCGGCGCCGCGACCGACAGGGAGGAGCGGGCGAGATAGTTCAGCACCGTGCCCAGGGTCACGAGGCTGATGATCCACCACCGAAGTCGGCCGAGACGCTGCGCAGGCATGGTTTGAGCTTTCGAAGGATGGCGTTGGCCGGGAGCGGATCGGGCAAGCGGCGATCGGCGGGTGTCGGGCGGTTCGTTCGGGGCCAGGGGCGCGTCGCCTGGCATCGACATCGGGTTCCGCCGCCGGTCCGGCTGCGGAACCGTCCTCAGTCGGTCAGCGCGCCGTCGGTTTCGCCGCAGGCACGACCTCGATCGCGGAGACCAGCGCGGGGCCGCCGACGGCGGTGAAGCGAAGCGACAGCTTGCCGCCGGTCACGCGCACCGGGAAGCTGCGGGTCACCGCGGTCATCGGGGCGCCCGCGGCCTGCGCGGGATTGAACTTCGCCAGCACGACGCGGCCGTTCGCCGCCACGTCGAAGCTGCGCGATGCCGCCTTGGCCGCATCGGGCTCGAACATGTGCAGCGTGACCGTCCACTGCCCGTCGGGCAGGGGAAGCTCATAGCCGAAATCGCCTTCGCGATAGGATCCGTAGAGTTCGGCATCCTGGGTCCCGCCGACGCCGCTTTCCGCGGGCTTGCCGCGCGCACCCATGCGCATCTCGGGCACGGTTCCGCCGACGAAGAAGGTGTCCGAACCGAACCGCGCGCCGGTTGATACCGTCATCCCGGTCAGGCTGCCGACGCGGATGTGCAGCCCGTCCGCCGCGTCCGGCGCCTGCCACACAATGGTGTCGGACTGCGGCTTGCCGCCGATCGTCGCCGTGGCCGTAACCGAATTCTCGCCCGGCTTCAGCGCCACTGCCGGCCAGACGCAGATGCGATCGGGGCAGGGGGCCGACCCGATGTCACGGCCGTTGACCGTCAGGCTGGCGGTGTCGGCGTTGCTATAGGCCCGCACGTCCGTCACCGGGTAGGCGCGATCGACATAGCGCCGGCCGTTGAGATGCAGGACGGGGGCGTCGGACCAGTTCGCCTTGTAGAAATAATAGGCGTCCTTGCGGGTCTTGCGATCATAGCTGACCAGACCCTTGTCGTTCAGGTCCATCGCCTCGCCCTCCTCGCGGCTGTCCGATGCGAAATCGAACATGTTCCAGAGCCAGGTCGCGCCCAGATAGTCCTGCTTCTTCAGGACTTTCCAGGTTTCCTCATGCACCCAGGACTGAAACTCCTCGGGATGCGGCCGGCCATTGGCGTTGACCGGCCCGCCCAGCGGATTGTCGGTATGCTGCGAAAAGGCGCCGCCGGCGCCATATTCGGTAAGCATGATCGCCCGGTCCGGATATCGGGCATGCAAGGTCCCGAGCGCGCCCGCGACGCCGCCGGGCTGTCCGTAATACCAGCCGAAATAGCGATTGAGCCCGATCAGGTCGGTGACGTCGTTGAGCACTTCCGCGCCGGGTCGCGACAGCGGCGAGGGCGTACCGTCGCAGCAATCGGCATAGGCGGTCGGTCGGCTGGGGTCTTCGGCGTGTGCCGCGGCGTTCAGCTCGACCAGCATCGATCGCGATTGGGCGTTGGGGCCCTTTCCGCCCTTGCGCAGCGCGTTGATCGCGGCGCCGATATCGATCTCGTTCCCGACCGACCAGATCATGATCGAGGGGTGATTATAGTTCTGGCGGATCAGCTCGAGCAGCTGGGCACGCGCATTGGCGACCAGCGCCGCAGTCGGCGGGCCGTCGACGATGGAGGACTGGTGCACGAACGGCAGTTCGGCCTTCACGACCATGCCCGCCTTGTCGGCTTCGTCGCTCCACTCCTGCGCATGCTGGTAATGGGCGTGACGGACGGTGTTCACCCCCATCTCGGCCATGATCGCCATGTCCTCGGCATGATCCTGCGGGCTGAGTGCCCAGCCCTTGCCCTGGCGGTCCTGATGGCGCGACGCGCCGTGCAGTCGGGTGGGCTTGCCGTTCAGGATGAAGCCTCTGGCCGGATCGAACGCGAAGGTGCGCACGCCCAGCGGCTGTTCCACGCGGTCGATCACCCGCCCCTTGTCGACCAGCTCGGCGACGACGCGGTAGAGATAGGGATCCTGCCGCCCCTGCCACAGCCTCGGCTGGGCGAGGGTCAGCGAACGACGCACTTCCAGCGTAGCGTTGGCGCCCAGCGTCGCCGGCGCGCTGTCGGTGGCCACCGGGGCGCCGCCCGCGTCGAGGATGCGGGTGTTGACCGTCAGCCGGCGCCGGCCCGGCCCCGCATTGCGCAACCGCGCCAGGACCGCGACGCTGGCGGCGGCATCCGTGACCTGCGGCGTGCTCAGATAGATGCCCGGGCCGCCATGATCGAGCGTGTCGAACTGCGCGGCATCGACCGTCAGCAGGGAGACCCCGCGATAGATCCCGCCATGGACGAAAAAGTCGCCGCCGAGCGGAATGACGTCGGCGGTGGCGCTGCCGGGTGCGGGCTTGCTGTTGTCCGCCTTGACGACGATCAGGTTGGGCGCTCCGGCGCGAAGCTGGTCGGTGATGTCGAACCGGAAGATCGAGAAGGCGCCGGCATGGCCGCCGACCCGAACCCCGTTGACCCAGACCTCGGCGACGGCGCCGACGCCGTCGAACTGGATCACCTGCCGCTGGCCCTTGTCGCGGGGCGGCGCGGTGAATGCCAGGCGGTACCAGCCCACGCCCTGCGCCAGATTGCTGTCGGCAGAGCGGGTCGGCTGATATTCGCCCAGGCGGTTCCAGCTGTGCGGCAGTGCGACCTGTTCCCAGCCGCTGTCGTCGAACGTCGGGTCGGTTACGCCTGTCGCATCCCCGCCGAAGCGGAAGCGCCAGCCCTCGGTCAGCGAGGTGACCTGGCGCGGCGCCTTGGCTTCCCGCACGGCCTCGACCCGGTCTCCGGGCGCGGCGGCCGCCGCCGGGATCGCGACCGCAGCGACGAGCGCCGTGGCGGCTGCGCCGCAAAGGCTGGCGTGTAGAATGCACATTCGACCTCTCCGATAATTGGTAAGACCAGATACCAACGCGATTGCACTGTCAATCGGCTCCGGCATTTTGTGGGGTTTTCGCGACATCTCGCCCGGCCGCGCGCGTCAGTCGCGGATCGCGCCGCCTGGCCCGCGCGGTGTCGGCGTATCGCGGAAGAAGGCCAGTCGTCCCTCACTGGGCCACGCGCCCGGCCGGGCGGTCGTGCCCAGTTCCAGGAGCTGCGGGTCGGCAGGGTCGAACTTCGGCCAGTGGAAGGTCCGCGTGTCCGGGTTTCCGGTCTTCGCAAAGGCGATCAGCGAGTCGGTCATCTCGGCGCTGAAGGCGCGGTCGGCGGCGGTCCAGGCGCGCGTCGTGAGATAGGTGTTGAAGCTGTCGAGGGTGCCGAGCCAGAACGGTACTTCGGACGTGTGATAGGCGCCGGCCGTCGCGGGATCGAGATCGGGAAACGTCACGCCCGGGGCATAGCTGTGCGGTCGTGCGAACATGTAGCTGTAGACGGGCGAACGGCCGTTGACGGTCTGCGCGACCGCCCACATCTTCATCGACGCGACCATCGTGGCGTCGCGATCCGCCAGGCGGGCCTGGGCTCGTGCCTCCTCGTCGCTGCTCGCGGGATAGAGCGCCATGAACTGCCCGGCACGCTGTCCGTAGCGCGCCGACACGCGCTCGCGATACTCGGCAAGCGTCCTGATCGGTCCCAGTCCGCCCAGCGATTCGTCACGGGTGAAGCCGAGCAGGAGCGGCACGTCGTTCTGCTGCTTGCGCGCGAAGATCTCGTCGATCGAAGCGGGCAGCACATAGCCGTCCTGGATGGCGCCGATCGCGGGGCTGCCCGGGACGCGCGGCACGACCAGCCGGTCCGCGGGGACGAGCCGCAGGCTGCGAATGTCCTTCGCCTTCATCAGGTCGAGGAATCTGGCGCCTTCCTTCTCGCCTTCGGACAGCGGGCGCATCGCGCCGGGCCCCGAACTGCCCAGCAGCGCACCGCTCATCCCCACCGCGCGATCGAACAGGCCGCGCGCCAGCGGGCTTGCCTGGAGCGCCAGCACCGCCATCGATCCGGCCGACTGGCCGGCGATCGTCACATTATCGGGATCGCCGCCGAACCTCGCGATGTTGCGACGCACCCATTGCAGGGCCGCGATCTGATCGAGAAAGGCGTAGTTGCCGGAGGTGCCGTGCGGGGATTCTCGCGTCAGTTCCGGGTGGGAAAGGAAGCCCAGCACGCCCAGGCGATAGTTGAGGTTCACCACCACGGCGCCGCGCCGCGCCGCTTCCTCCCCGCCATAAAGCGGCATCGACCCCGAGCCGATGAAGAAGCCGCCGCCATGGATGAAGACGATCACCGGCGCCTTGCGCGCACCCGGCTTCGCCCAGACGTTCAGATAGAGACAATCCTCGCTGGTGATTTCCGCCCCGGAATATTGGTTGGTCTCGCCGGTACGCTGGGGCTGGGTGCATTGAGGGGCGAACCGGTCGGCGTGGAAGGTGCCGGACCAGGGGCGGACCGGTTGCGGATCGCGCCACCGCAGGTCGCGCACCGGCGGAGCGGCGTAGGGGATGCCCAGAAAGGCGTCGACCCCGGCGCCCGTGCGCACGCCGTCGAGGCGACCGCTGTCGATCGTGACCGCCGGCGTCGACGCTGCGCCTCGGGATGACTGGGCAGCGCCGATACCGGGCAGGGCGGCCAATGCCGCTGCGGCCAGCATGAAGCCGGTCCTGGTGCGCAGAGTCTTCATTGGTCACTCCCCTGACGGCGATCATCTTGCAGCGGGGCGAGCCGTGGATCGCCGTCTGTCCACGTCCGGGTGGTAAGACCACCGGTCCGCTGCGTGTTGATGCTCGGGTTAGCAGAGCTGCGGGCGACATGTGAATCGATAAAATAGCTGCGTGATGATCGATGGTATCGATGGGTGCGGTGCCGTTCGCGTGGCCGGACATGGTCCAATCCGCTGAACCGGCACGCGGCGTGGTATGACCAGAGCGTTGTACTGGCTAGGAACGCGTGCCGAAAGTGACGCATTTCCGCGGGTATTGGCTGATCCAGCAATAGGATTGATGGAAGTGGATCAATATTATGTGTTGGACCGATGCCAGCTTATGATGTTGGTCAAGCCAATTACCTAGATCGCCACAATGCGACTGATTTGGAAGGGGAGCGATGATCCGGCTTTTTTCGTCCTATGCGTGCTACCTGCTGGCAACCAGTGCCATCACCGTAGCAATGGTCCCTTCCGCGGCTGCGCAGGACGCGCCCGGGCAGGGCGCGCCCGCCCCCGCCGGATCGACCGTGACTGCGGCACCTGACGTTCCCCAGGACGGATCGTCGCAGGAGGTGATCGACGGCGCCAACGACATCATCGTGACCGGGTCCCGCATCGAGCGAAGCGGCTTCGTCGCGCCGACCCCGACGGTGGTGGTCAGCGCGGAGACGTTCCGGGACCGCGCAACCGTCAACGTGGCCGATGTCCTGAACGAGCTTCCCTCGTTCCGCCGCACCCAGGCGCCGGAGAGCGGCGGTATCGGCAATGTCGGCGGCAACAATGTCGATCTTCGCGGGCTGACGCCGACGCGCACGCTGGTGCTCGTGGATCGCATGCGCCTGCCCGCGGTCAACCTTCCCGGCTCGACCGTTGCCGGGGCAACCGATCTCAACCTGATCCCGTCCGCCCTGATCGCGCGTGCCGATGTGGTGACCGGCGGCGCCTCGGCCGCCTATGGGTCGGACGCCATCGCCGGCGTCGTGAACCTGCAGCTCAACACGACGCTGACCGGCGTTCGGGCCACCGCCCAGGGCGGCATGACGCAATATGGCGATGCGGGCGACGTATTCCTGGCGCTTGCCGGCGGAACGCCCTTTGCCGGCGGCCGCGGCCATGTCGTCGTCGCCGGCGAATTCAGCCAGAATGACGGAACCGGCCTGTTCAACGACGAGCGTGACTGGGGTCGGCGCAACGTCAGCACCGTCGCGCTGAGCGGCAGCCGCCCCGCCGGACTTCCCGCGAACCTGGTCACCGACGATGTGATCTTCGGGACGCTGACCACGGGCGGGCTGATCGCGCCGAACGTGGCAAGCAACCCCGCGGCGCTCCGCAACCTCCAGTTCGTCGTCGGGCCGAACGGAACCGTCACCACCGCCCCGTTCGATGCAGGGCTGTACCAGGGGCAGATCGGGACCAACATGGTCGGGGGCACGAACGTGAACCCGTATCAGGTGCTGCGCGGCCAGTCGCGGCGGTACAATTTCCTCGGTCATGTCAAATACGACATCAGCGACGGCGTCGAGATCTGGGCGCAGGGCCTGTATTCGAACGTCCGCACCCAGAATATCAGCGCCCAGATCCGCGCCGCCACGGGCGGCACGACCTCGTTCCTCAACATCGGTCGCAACAACCCCTATCTCCAGGCGGCGCTGACGCCGGAGCAGCTGGCGCTGGTCCCGGCCGGTGGTCTGACCATCGGGTATCTGGGGAATGATTTCGGCCCTCCCGTCATCACGACGACGAGCCAGACCTACAGCTTTTCCGGCGGCCTGAAGGGCGAGCTTGCCGATCGGTGGAAGTGGGACGTGAGCGTCCAATATGGCCGCAACCGCAGCCGCCAGGTCCAGAGCAACGTGGCGCTGACGGCCAATTTCCAGAACGCGATCAACGCGGTGACGCTGAACGGCCAGATCGTGTGCGCAAACGCCACGGCCCGCGCGGCGGGCTGCCAGCCGATCAATATCCTGGGTCGCGCCAGCTATACGCCCGAGGCCTATAACTATGCCTTCGGCACGACCGATGCGGTTGCCACCACCACCTTGTTCGAGGCGGCCGCCAATCTGAACGGCGAACCCTTCTCGCTGTGGGCGGGGCCGGTTTCGGTCGGCGTGGGCGTCGAATATCGCCGGGAGACCTTCGAAACCGTCGTCGACGAGCGGAGCCAGGCCGGCCTGTTCATGGCGCGCACGCCGCGCAACTTCGCCAAGGCCGGCCAGTCGGTGAAGGAAGCCTATTTCGAGACGATCGTTCCGTTGATGGCCAGCGACTCCTTTGCCGGGTCGCTCGAGTTCAACGGAGCGTTCCGCTACACCGACTATAGCGTGTCGGGAAGCGTGAACACGTGGAAGGGCGGCCTGACCTGGAAGCCGATTCCGGACGTGATGTTCCGCGGGACGCTGTCGCGCGACATCCGCGCGCCCAGCCTGCCCGAACTCTTCACCGCATCGGTCAACACCGTTCCCCGCCCGATCGTCGCGGATCCCCGCCCGGCCTTCGCATCGTCACCCGCCTATGCCTATGATGCGGTCACGGGCGGCAATGTCGGCCTGACGCCGGAAATCGGTCGCACCACCGCCTTCGGCGTGGTGCTCAACCCGCGCTTCCTGAGCCGCCTGCAGGCATCCGTCGATTTCTATCGCATCAGGATTTCGGACGCGATCGGTGCGACCGGGGCAGGCACGATCATCAGCAACTGCATCGGGACCGGCGTCGCCGACCCGTCGAGCCCCTTCTGCTCGCTGATCACCTTCGCCAACAACGACCGGACCAACGGTGCCATCCTGAGCGTGGTGTCGAACAACGCGAACTTCGCCGAGTTCAAGACCCGCGGCATCGATCTGGGTCTGTCCTATGTCCAGCCGCTCGACGAGATCTTCTCCGGCGCGAACGGCCGGCTGACCTTCAACGTGCTGGCGACGCATGTGCAGGAATACAAGTCGACCTTCGACGTCTCGCTGCTGTTCCCGGACGGCGTGAACCGCGCGGGCCAGACCGGCGCGCTGTTCGGGGGATCGGCCGGACTGCCAAGCTGGTTGGTCAATTCCACGATCGCCTATCGTGGCAGCCGGTTCGAAACCAGCGTCCAGTATCGCTGGATCAGCCGCAGCCACCAGAACAATGCCCAGATCGGCCCGGACGATCCCGATTACAGCCCGACGCTGGTCAACAGCATCAGCAACAACGTCATCCCGGCGATCGGCTATGTGAACCTCAGCGCGAGCTACAATCTGGGGACGCCGCAGAAGCGCAACGAAGTTTACTTCACGATCAACAACCTGCTGAACCAGGATCCGCCGCTGCCGGCGATCAACAACAACGCCTATTACGATCTGCTCGGCCGTTCCTTCCGGGTCGGGGTTCGCCTCGCCTTCTGATCTCCGGCGTGCATCTCGGGACCGGGCGGTAGCCACCGCCCGGTCCGCAACAGGACGGAGCAGGACGATGAAGCACTGGCTTTCCGGCCATGCGGCGGTTGCCGCGTGGATGATGCTGGCCGCCGTCACGGCGGATCCGGCATGTGCCCGTGACGAGGACGAAGCCCGGGTTCGCACGACGGCCGGTGTGGTGGCGGGTGTCTCGACCGGTTCGGGAACCGTGTTCAAGGGCATTCCCTACGCGGCCCCACCCACCGGACCGCTGCGCTGGCGCTCGCCGCAACGGGTTGCCCCCTGGTCGGGCATCCGCTCCGCCGACACGTTCGGGCCGCCCTGTGCGCAGGCGCCGCTGCGCGGCATGACCCAATTGTCCGATCTCAGTCGCGAAGACTGCCTCTACCTCAACGTCTGGACGCCCCGCCAGACCGGCGGTGCCAGGCGCCCGGTGATCGTCTGGATCCATGGCGGCGGGTTCGTGAACGGGTCCGGCACCAGCCCCACCTATGACGGCGCGAGGTTCGCGGCGGAAGGCGTGGTCGTCGTCACGATCAACTATCGGCTGGGCGTCTTCGGCTTTCTCGCACATCCCGACCTGACCGCCGAATCCCGAAACAGGTCTTCGGGCAATTTCGGCCTGGAGGACCAGATCGCCGCGCTGCGTTGGGTGCAGGCGAATATCGCGTCATTCGGCGGCGACCCGTCGAACGTCACCCTCATGGGCCAGTCCGCCGGCGGTGCCAGTGTGCTCGACCTGATGGTGTCGCCCCTTACGCGCGGGCTGTTCGTCAGGGCGATCGTCCAGAGCGGCGCGGCACGCCAGGCCATCGCCCCGGTGACGATCGCCGAGGCGGAGAAGCGCGGGGTCGCACTGGCCGGGCCGCAGGGCATCGCCGCATTGCGCGGCCTGGACAAGGCGGGGGTCCTGGCGCTTGTCGACCATGCCCCGCGCGACATCGCGCGCTTCGGGCCCGCCATCGACGGCCATGTGCTGACGCATGATCCCGCGAGCGGGTTGAAGGCTCGATCGGGCAAGCCACTTGCGCTGTTGATCGGAAGCAATTCGCGCGAGGGACTGGGCACGCCGGATGCGGCGACGCTCGGATCGGAGATTGCAAGGGCCTTCGGGCCGAACGCTGGCAAGGCTCTGCGATATTACGGCATCGCCGAGGGACGCGCCGGAACCGCCGACCCGCTGCTGGGCACGCCTGCCGAGCAATTCGCGACGGATGTCAGCTTTCGCTGCGGCGCCGTCGAGATCGCACGGATTGCGGCAGGTCTGGGCGCGCCGATCTGGCACTATCAGTTCGAACAGTTCGTCCCCGGCCGCGAGCATCTGGGCGCCGCGCATTCCGCCGAGGTCCCCTATGTGTTCGGCACGCTGTCGCCGACCGGCTTCGCGGCCGCGAACTACGGAGATGCGGACCGGCGGCTCTCGGCGCTGATGACGCGCTACTGGGCCAACTTCGCGAGGACCGGCAATCCCAATGGTGCGGGCCTGCCCGACTGGCCCGGCTTCACGAGCGCGAGACCGGACTATGTCCGTTTCTCCTCGGCCTTTCCGCAGGACGTGCAGCCCGCCTCCGATCTGCGCGGCGACCTGTGCCGCCTGCTGCCGGACACGTCGCAACCAGGGAGGAAATGAGCATGAGGATGATATCGTCGGGTCGAACGGCACTGCTGGCATTGGCCGGGCTGTGCATCGCGCTTGCGTCGCCGCTCGCCACGAACACCGCGTCCGCACAGGCGGGCACCGACAAGCCCGTTGCCAAGATGCGGACGCGCCTGCTCACGAGCCTCACCGGCTACGAGGTCGCCGAATATCTGAAGCGCAACGACACCATCTTCGTCCCGGTCGGCCCCACCGAGGTCAATGGCGGCAACCCGACCGACGTCGAATATGTCATTCCGCTCGCCTATGCGATGAAGCTCGCCGAGAAGTCCGACGGACTTGTCCTGCCCTATCTTGCCTATTTCTATCCGGGCGGCACGACGACCAGCCCGGCGACGGTCTATGTCTCGACGTCGGAAAGCCTGCCCTATCTGAAGGCATTGACCCGCTCGCTGATCCGCCAGGGATTCCGCCGCATCGTGTTCCTGACCGCGCACGGTCCGTCGGGCAATACGATGCTGCCGCTGGTGCGCGAGACCTATGACGAACTGCACGTCCCGGTCCTGTGGATGTCGACCAGCCTGGTCGGGCCGCCCGGATCGGGATCGCGGTCGCCGATGGCCCCGCCGGCGCAGGCGATGGGCGGGCAGGGGGCCGCCCCACCCGCTGCGGATGCCGGACCCGGCAATTTCAGGTTGCTCGCCTATGGCGCCTATCAGATCGCCGGTCGCCTGGACGACATGCCGATCGGGCTGAGCCAGCCGAAGCACGAGTTCAGGAAGGATCCCAGCGGCCTGTCGCGTTTCGTGCCGCCCTATAACGGGACGCCCGCCGGCAGCTTCTATGCTGACCCGTCCGAACATGGCGGCTGGGTCACTCCGGTCACCGAGGCGCAGCGCGCAGAATGGGGGCGCCAGGGTGCCGACTATATCGCGGCGCAGGTCGCCGCATTCGACGTGAACGGCGCGCTCGAAGCGCTGCGCCAGCGCGACGCATTCACCCGCGAGCTCGAGAAGAAATATGGCGACCTGTTGCCGGGCGCGCGCAGATAAAGGGGGAGCGCGGGCGGTTCATGCCGCCCGCGCAACGCCCTGCCTGTCGGATCCTTCGCTGGCGGCTCCGGCGCATCTATCTGATCAAAGGACTGAAAATGG
Source organism: Sphingomonas rustica (assembly GCF_039652585.1). Lineage (NCBI taxonomy): Bacteria > Pseudomonadati > Pseudomonadota > Alphaproteobacteria > Sphingomonadales > Sphingomonadaceae > Sphingomonas > Sphingomonas rustica. The sequence goes on from NZ_JBDIZK010000003.1 coordinate 428,048, forward strand.
CATCGTCACGCATCGTAATGACGGCGGCGCTGGCGCTGTCGTCGCTCGTTCCGGCTGCGCATGCCCAGGGCGACAGGGTAACCGCCGGGGCCGCGAAGGTCGACATCACCCCTGCCGCATCTTCGCTCGGGCCGGGCGATGTGCTGCGCGACCGCCTGTTCGTGCGGGCCATCGTCATCGCGAGCGGAACGAGCTGCGCCGTGCTGGTCGGCGTCGATGCGGTCGGGATCGGCGACGAGATCGCCCAGGGCGCAATTCGGCGCGCGTCGAAGGCGACCGGATGCGATGCGGGGAATTTCGTGGTGTCCGCGACCCATACGCACAGCAGCAGCGCCGGGCCGATGCGGTCGTCCAGGCCGGATGCGGCGCTACTGACGGAGTCGATCGTCAAGGCGGTGACCGACGCCCGGGCCGCGCTGCGTCCCGCCCGGATCGGATATGGCACGACCCGGATCGATCTGAACGTCAATCGCGACCTGTTCGAGAAGGGGCGCTGGGTGCAGGGCCCCAATCCGGCGGGCGTTTCGGACAAGACACTGTCGGTGCTGGAGATCCTGGGCGCCGACGACCTGCCGATCGGCGTCTATCTCAACTATGCGATGCACCCGATCCACTTCAACATGGCGGGCGTGGTGAGCGGCGACTTCGCCGGCGAGGCGTCGCGCTATATCGAGCGCCGCTATGGCCCGGCGACCGTTGCGATCTTCGCGCAGGGCGCATCGGGGGACCAGAATCCCCGCCTGATGCGGCCGATGAACAAGTTGAGCCGGACGCGGACGGGGTCGCCAGACGCCGATGACATGCGACTGACCGCACCGCGCCCGTGGCAGCCGGGCGCAGAGGGTGCCGACGTGATGCGCCGCCGCTTCGCCGCGCTGGGCGCGCCCGTCCCGGCCGACCGAAACACCGCCTACCGGACCGCCGTCGACGAGGTGGGCGAGCTGGTTTCGGCGACCGGAACCATCCTCGGCGAAACCGCCATCGACCTCATGCGCTACCGGATTTCGTCGCGGCGGGACCGCGCGGTCATCCGCGGGGCATCGACGCTGGTCCGGTGTCCGGGCCGCGACCGGCAGGATCGCGACGACCCGGTCCGGGAAGGCGCGTTGCCGCCCTATGCCGATGGCGCCCCCGTCGAGATCCGGGTCGGCATGCTGCGGATCGGCGACGTCTACATCAGCACGGTCAACGGCGAGGTCTATAGCGAGATCGCGCTCCGCCTGAAGCGGGAGGCGCCGGTCGCGAACCTGATGATGACCAGCCTCGCCAATGGCTGGTCGAACTCGGGCTATATCTATTCGAACGCGGCGAGCCCCTATCTGACCTTCCAGGTCATCGGCTCGCGCCTGAAGCCGGGCTGCGCCGAGGACGGGATCGTCGAGGCGAGCCTGACGATGATCGCCGCCGCCGGGACGTGACGTGCAGCAGTGCACCGGAAGAATGCCTTCAATATCGGTTTTCATCCGGGAAGCGCGGCAGTTTGATACCCGATCCTGGCGGGCGCCATGTCCGCGCGCAACTCGGACGATCTGGTCCGGACGACTAATGAGAGACCGAGACGTCGCGTACGAACTTGTGCAGCTCCTCGCTGAGCTTGGCGAGTTCACCCTCGTCCTCGAACACCGAGTGCCCGGCGGTGTAGCGTCCGTAGGTGGTGCGTTCAGCTGGGATGCCTGCCTGTTCCAGCGCGAACTGTCCCGCGTATAACGGCGTAGTGATGTCGTAATAGGCCCCGCCGGCGAACAGCTTCATCGTCGCCTTGGCATCCATCGCCGTCTTCAAATAAGGTGCGAACGACATGGCGCGATAGCTGCCGCCATAATCCTTGTCCCAGTTCCACTTGAAGTTGATGCCGAGGTTGAGGCTGCGATAGGCGCTGGGCAGGGCATAGCCGAGTTCGTCTCTCAGATAGGCCTCGATCGCGGCGCTCGAGCCGGAGCCGAGGGACATCGACGGGTCGTCGAACGGCGGACGCAACCGGGAGTCGGCGATTGCCCGGGTCGCGCGCGCATCGAGCTGTCCGGTACGCAGTCCCTTCCCGCCAAGCAGACCGAGCATGAAGTCATATTTCCCGAGCCGCAGATTCTCGGCCTCGATCGTCGCGGCGGGGATGCCGATCAGCTCGGCCATACGCCCGGCGATGCGGCGGCGTTCGGCGGCGGGGAGACTTGGACCGCGCATCAGGGCGGAGGCATAGTCGGTCTGCGCAAATGCCAGTGCTTCGGCATAATGCTGCGCTACGCTGCGACCTTTCCGGTCGATTGCCTGATGATACCAGGCAACGGCGGCATAGGTCGGGAAGGTGGTCACTTCCGACAGGACCGGGCCATCGCTGTCTCCCAGCGAGAGCGACAGCAGAACAACCCCGTCGGGCAGCGGCTTCCCGGCCTTGGCGTCCTCATTGAGGATCGCAACGGCGCGCGCAGTGCCATAGCTCTCGCCCACCAGGATCCGCGGGGAGCCGATCCGGCCGTTCGCCCGCACCCAGGCGTCGATCATCAGCGAGACGCCGCGGGCATCCCCGCCGACGCCCCAATAGCCGGACGCATCCTTCCCCTTGATCGGCATGCTCGCGCCGGTGCCGACCGGATCGATGAACACCAGGTCGGCGACATCGAGCAGGCTGAAGCGATTATCCTCCAGGCGCAACGCGTCACCTTTGCCGACCAGTCGACGCGGGCCCAGTGCCTGCATGTGCAGCGGTGAGGACGAGGCGCCCGGGCCGCCGTTGAACACGAACAGGATCGGTCGTCTGGCGGGATCTCGCTGCCCTTGCGCGACATAGGCGTAGCTGACGCCCACCGCGACCGGGGCGCCGTCCGGCCCGGGCATCGGCAGCTCGGAAACGATCGCCTGATAGGGTATCGGCTTGCCGCCAATGCGGACACTGTGCCGGGTGGTGACGATGCGGCTCGTCGCGGTGTCGCGCTCGACCATCGGCTCCATCGCCCGCAGGAAGGCGGGTGACATCGGCGCCTCGCCATCCTGGGCCTGGGCAGGCAGCGGCAAAAGGGCGAGGGGGAGGCCGAAAAGCGCGAGCAGACGCATCATGTGTCCTTCGGATCAGGCAGGCGGCAATGCCGCGATCAGGCGATCGATATCGGCCGCGTCGTTGAACACCGACGGGCAGACACGGAAGCGGTTGCGCGAGAGGGTGATCTGGACCTTCGCGGCCTTCAGCGGGTCTGCGAGCCTGGCATAGGCGCCTTCGAGCGCGCAGGTCACCAAGGGGGTTCGGCTGCCCTCGGGCGTGACGATGGCATACCCCTTGCCGGCCAGGCCCTGGCGGAGCCGGGCGAGCAAGGGCTGGCGATGCTCGGTCATCCGCGCGACGCCGAGCTTGAGCAGATAATCGAGCGACCAGTCGAGCTGGGCAAGCACCGCGTGCGAGCGCGTACCGCCGGCGAACAGCCCCTCCATGTCATTGCGCGGCTTGGTATCCGCGATCGTCGTCCCGGGAGCGTCGAAAGGATAGACGTGGGGGGTGAAGCCGGCGAGTTGATAATAGCCGAAGCGAGTGCGCTTCAGCCTATCGCGCAGATCGGCGCGGACATACAGGAAGCCCAGTCCGAAATCGCCCATCAGCCATTTGTAGCTGGCGGTGGCGGCAAAATCGACGCCGCTCACCCGGACGTCGATCGGGATGGTGCCGGCGGCATGGATGATATCGGCATAGACCAAAGCCCCGCGCGCATGGGCGATCTCGCACACTCGTGCCAGATCATGCTCGAAGCCATTATAGGTCGAGACCAGCGAGAGCGAGACCAGTCGCGTCCCCGGGGTGATCGCCTTTTCGAAAGCCTCGACGGCGATCCTGCCGCCTTCGGGGCGCAGCCAGGCGAGGTCCATGCCGCGTTTTGCCAGTTCCTCATACAGATAGAAGGAGCCGAAGAAGTGCAGCGTGTCGGTGACGATCCGGCCGCCAGCGCGCGGCAGGTCCAGCGCCTCGATCACCAGTTGCTCGCCGGCGGTCGTGCTCTGGACGAAGGCGAGTTCCTCGGGCGCGGCGTTGATCAGGCGCGCGAAATTGGCCTTTACCCGGGCCTCGACGTCGTCGGTCGGATAGTGGTCATCCATGCTGGTGCGCTGGTCGAGATAGCGCTGCACCGCCGCTCGCGCGCCAAGCGGGATCGGATGCATCGTCCCGGAATCGAGATAGGTTCCCGCCATCGGGGCGAAGGCGGCCTTGTCGGGCAGCGTCGCGCGGACCTCCAGTCGTGCCGCCTGCGCGGCGACCGGCATCGCGCCTGCGCCGGCCAGCACGCCGCGCCGCGTCATCCCCTTGCCCCGTGACGTCATCCGACCTCCTGCATCGATAACAAGCTTAGCGCGGCGTCGACGAATAGGTCTCGCCATTTTACGGGTCGTTCGGCGGCCCGGTTGGTCAGAGCCTGTGGCTTGCAGCGAGGGATTGCGCATAAAAATGCCGGGAGTGCCTCTGTATCCTGGGTGGCAGGGAGAATGACATGCTGCGATTGGCCATAAGCTGTGCCCTGCTGATCGGGTTTGCTCCGGCGTCTCAGGCGGCCGGCGTCTGCGCCTCCGGCGCAAGCGAGACGCGGCATAGTGCGTCGATCGGTGGCAAGCATCTCGAATACGTCGCCTGCGCGGGCACGCTGCCGGTGCGCAGCCTCAAGGGTACGACGGGACGAATCTTCTACACTGCCTATATCGTTCCGACGAAGAGGACGCGGCCCCTGAGCTTCATATGGAATGGCGGGCCCGGCGCAGATTCGCGGCTGCTCCATTTCCATGCGCTTGGCCCGCGCGTCTTCAGAGGCGGCACGCTCGCCGATAATAGGGTCAGCCCGCTCGGTACCAGCGATCTTGTCTTCGTCGATCCGGTCGGGACCGGTTTCAGCACCGCCCACAGGCCGGAACAGGCGGCTGATTTCTATGGCACCAATGCCGACATCGCGTCGGTGGCAGGGTTTGTCGGCGATTTCCGCAGGACGTACCGGCGCCGCGATGCGCCGCTCTATCTTGTCGGAGAGAGTTTCGGGACGTGGCGTGCGGCCGGCGTGGCAGAGGTGCTGATCGATCGCGGGACCAAAGTCGCGGGCATCGCGCTGATCTCCGGCGGGATTCCGCTCGGCGACCTGCCGGACAGAAACCGGATCCGCGCACTCTCGCTCGACAGCCGAGTCGCGACCGCGCACGCGCTGGGTCGTCTCGCGCCCGAGCTTCAGGCCGATCGCGAGCGGACGCTGGCCGAGGTTCGGGCATGGGGGTTGCGAGATTATGCGCCTGCACTCGCCGATCCCGACGCGCTCACACCCGAGCGTCGCACGGCGGTGATCGCTGCGCTCGCGCAATATCAGGGCCTGCCGGTTTCGGCCATCGACATCCCGACCCTTTGGGTATCGCCCCGTCAGTTCCGCACCGGATTGCTCGCGGCCGAGGGAAAAACGCTCGGTATCTTCGACATGCGCACGACCGGGGGCAGCGGCGACGACACAGCGGAGGCCCGCCTCGTCATCGACTATTACCGGGCAAGCCTGCGCTATCGCCACGGGACCTATGCGGGCATCGACGGTCCGCAAAGCGATGCTGGCGGCACATGGCAGTATGACCAGTCGCCCATCACCAAGGACACACTCGCACGAGCGATGGCGGGGGAGGGGCCGCCGAGCCCTTCGCAACCCTGGACGCTTCGGGCGATGGAGAAGGCCGCCGGTCTGCGCACCTGGGTTGCCGCCGGCCGCTACGACTCGCTCAATAGTTGCGCGGGCAACGAGGCGACCGTGGCAGCATTGCCGGGATCGGTGGCCGCGCGTTTCGTGCTGCGCTGCTATGAGGGTGGTCACATGATGTATGAGGATCCGCGCGAAACCGATCGGTTCGGCCGCGAGCTTTCTACATTTCTCGCTGGCGGCGCATAAAAATTCCGCACTCTAGCTAAAATGCGACATCTTCGTTGCAGGAAGCCGGTCTCGTTTCGCGCGAACGCAACACTATTTCCGTGGTCGCCGCTACCTTGGTTGCCGATGGAAGGGCCGCGCACAAGCCGGCCGCCTCAGGGACGAGCACGGGGAGCACCAAGGCTATGATCATTCGTACCCACGCGACACGCATTCGAAGGCTTATGGCGTCGACTGCGCTGGTCGCATCGATCTGTGCCTCTTCGGCCTATGCGCAGAGCGTTCCGGCCGAGACGGACGAGCCTGGAGCCGCAGAGACGATCGTGGTGACCGGCTCCCGCATCCGCCGCGCCGCCAATTCCGATGCCGCGCCGGTTGTCGAGGTTTCGCAGCAGGCGATCGTCGACCGCGGCTATGTCAGTGTCGCGGACGCGCTCAACGACCTGACCTCGAACGTGCCGGTTCTCAATCAGGCCGACGGGTCGGGCGATCCCAGCGGCTCGGGCATCCAGTCCCCGAATCTGTTCGGGCTTGGGGTCGGTCGCACGCTCACGCTCGTCAACGGGCGCCGCATGGTGACCAGCAGCTCTGGCATCGGTGCGCCGGGGGGCGTGGGCGATGCTCAGGTCGATTCGAATATCGTCCCGCTCGGCCTGCTCGAGCGCGTCGAGGTGTACCAGGGCGGCGGCGCCGCGGTATACGGCTCGGATGCGATCGCAGGCGTGGTCAACTATATCCTCAAGAAGGATTTCACCGGGCTCCAGCTCGACGCGCAGACCGGCATTTCGGATCGTGGCGACTACGCCACCTATGCCCTGCGCGGCACCGCCGGCACCAGCTTCGGTGGCGGCCGTGGCAATGTGGCGGTGGACGTGGGCTGGTCGAAGACGCCCACGCTGACGTTCGCGGCGCGTCCGCTGTCCAATCTGGGCCGCCTGACCGTTTCGAATCCGGCCGATACCGGCCCGAGCGACGGGATCCCGGCGCTGCGCGAAATCTTCAATGCCAGCTTCTGGCCGTTCAACGGCAATGGCGTGATCTTCACCGCGCCCGCGCCGCCGCCCAATTTCCTGTTGCGCAACGGCACCGGCAGCGCGCTGCAGTTCGGCGCCGACGGCAGGGTCGTTCCGTACAATACCGGCGCGATCCAGGGCATACCCTTCGCCTCTGGCGGCGACGGATTCCCCTATCAGGAGCTTGCAGGACTGCGCACCGGTGTCGAGCGCTTCACCGCGAATGCGGTGGCGAGCTACGAGCTGACCGACGGCATCAACCTCTCGGCCGAACTCCTCTATGCGAAGACCAAGGGGCGGGAGATCCCCCAGGGCAACAGCCGCACCGTGCTCAATCCGGGCAGCTATGCCGGGCCGATCGCGTTCACGATCAACAACGCCTTTCTCAGCGATGCGGCCAAGTCGGCTCTGGTCGCGGCACGGCCCAGCTTCGCCGCCGGCGCGCCGCTCTTCCTCTCGAAATATTTCTACGATCTCGTTCCCGACCCGGTGCAGACCTACGCGACCGACACATGGCGCGGAGCGCTGACGCTTGACGGCGATTTCGATGTCGGCAGCCGCAATTTCTACTGGTCGCTGTCCGGCAGCTATGCCCGCGTCGAAGGCCGGCAGCGCAGCTGGGAAGTGATCAACAGCCGCTATAACAACGCCATCAACTCGGTGCTGTCGGGCGGTCGCGCGGTCTGTGCGATCAACGCCGATGCAACCACGGCCAATGACGACGCCAGCTGTGCACCGATCAACCCGTTCGGACGCGGAACGGTCAGCAGCGAGGCGCGCAATTATGTGAGCACCCGCGCCGGGCTCGACTGGAGCAACGAGCAGATCGACCTCCTCGCGACGCTGGGCGGTACGCTGTTCACGCTTCCGATGGGCGAAGTCCAGTTCGGTGCTGCCTATGAACATCGCAACGAGACGGCGTCCTTCAATCCGCTGCAGGCCAATCTCGACGGCGTTTTCGGGGACGGATCGCGGCAGGTCGCCCAATCAGGAAGCTACAATACCGACGAGGTGTCGGCCGAGCTGATCGTCCCGCTGGTCGGGCGCGATTTCACCCTGCCGCTGGTCAAGGCGCTCGAGTTCAAGGGGGCGTTTCGACTCGTCGACAACTCGATCGCCGGCAGCGAGAATGTCTGGGATGCCGGACTGCGCTGGGAAGTGTTCGAGGGGCTGACGCTGCGCGGTTCGCGTAGCCGCAACTTCCGCGCGCCAACGCTGACACAGTTGCTCGCACCGAGCAGCAGCACGCTGGAAAGCGCCGGCTTTGATCCGTGCGACGCAGATCGTATCAACGCCGGCCCCAATCCGGCGGCGCGACGCGCGAATTGCTTGGCGCTGTTCACCGCCAACGCCGGCTATGGTGTCGATCCCGACGGCACTGGCGCCGGGTTGAGCGCGGCGCAGCGGCTGGCGCGTTTTCAGAGCCCGGCGGAGAATTTCAACCGCACCACGGTGGTCAGCGGCGGCAATCCGAATCTGCGCAACGAAATCTCGGATACGCTGACGTTCGGCGTGGTGTTTCAGCCGCGCTTCGTTCCCGGCCTGACGCTCAGCGCCGACCGTATCCAGATCGACCTGAAGGATGGGCTGTCGCCGTTCACCACCGAGGATTTCGCCGCAGCGTGCTTCGACGAGCCGACCCGGAATGCGGCGGTGTGCAACGCCTTCACCCGCCTGGCTGCCCCCGACGCCACCAGTATCGGTGGGACGATCGTGACCGGCACCACGACCACGTTCAATGCGGGCGTGATCAAGTATCGCGGCGAAACCTATACGATCGACTACAGCTTTGCGCTCGGGGATGTGTTCGGCGGGGATATCGGACGCCTGCGGCTGACCGCGACCGCGACCCACAATGCGCTGCTGACCCGTTCGGTCACGGGCACCACCTTTATCCGCGAGGACGATACCTATCTCAGCCCGGAATGGGTGGGACGGTTCAACCTTGCCTATGACAACGGCCCGTTGCGGCTGACCTATCAGGCCGACTATCTCGGCCGGACCCGCGCCCGCTACGATGCGACGATCGAGACCAACCCGAACCCGATCCTCGCCACGAACATCGTCCACAGCGTCTCTGCTCTGTACGATATGGGCAAGTTCGCGATCCGGGCGGGCATCGACAACCTGACCGACAAGGAACCGTCCTACCCCCAGATCGCCTATGGCGACATTCTGGGCCGGCGCTTCTTCGTCGGCGCGACGATCAAGCTGAAATGATGCGGCTTCCCGCCCGGCCCCGTGCCGGGCGGCACCGCCTGTTCCTGGCTTCGAATGGGAAAAGGATGCAATGACCCGGCCGGAGTCCTCCGATTTCGTACTGACAGCGTTGGCGAGCGAGGCGGAGCCTGGCACCCCGGCGTCGGGATCCTATTCGCAGTGGATCCGCAAGATGATCCGCGCGGTGCGGTCCGAGCGAACGCTGCTGGTAAGCCTCTTCGACAGCTCGGTGCCCGAACCGTTCGAACTGCTGCGCCAGATCGTGCTCGACGGCTTTTCCGAGCCCACTACCTCGCGCTACACCAGTGCGTTCAACGGCAACCCCTATGTCGTTCAGCAACTTGCGCGGCGTTACGGCGTAAGCGACGATCAGATTCTGTCCACCACCGGCGCGACCGGTGCGCTGTCGCTGATCTACCGTGCGCTGGCCGGCCCGGGGGATCATGTGCTGGTCGAGGCCCCCGGTTTCGATCTCTTCCACACGATCGCGCATACTCACGGATTGAGCGTCGACGGTTTCGAGCGGCGTGGCGATAAATTTACGATCGATCCGGACGAGATTGCGGCGAAGATCGGGCCCCGGACGAGACTGATCGTGCTGTCCAACCTCCACAATCCGTCCGGCATGGCGCTCGACCCCGGGACGCTCGCCGCGGTTGCACGGCTCGCCAAGGCTCGCGGCATCCATGTCATCGTCGACGAAGTCTATGCAGATTATGTCGATCCGGAACGTCGGCCCAGCCCGGGGGTGACGCTGTCGCCTGCGGTGATCAGCGTGAACAGCCTGACCAAATCCTACGGCCTGAGCACGTTGCGATGCGGCTGGATCGTTGCAGAGGACGCAACGATGAGGCGGATCCGGGCGCTTGCCGAGGAAACCGAGTTCGGCATCTCCAATCTCGCCCACGCCGTGGCGGCGCTGGTGCTCGAACGACCGGCTCCGTTCGACAGCTATCGCGACGAGATCCTGCGCAAGGCAAGGCCGATCATCGAGAGCTATCACGCGCACTGGCAAGGCGAGGGGCTGGTATCGGGTACGCTGCCGCAGTTCGGCTGTATCGCGTTTCCCCGGCTGTGCGGGATCGACGACACGATCGGCTTTTCCGAATGGCTGGCCGATCGCTGTGGCGTCATCGTTGCGCCGGCTGAGTATTTCGGATCGGCCGGGCATGTCCGGATCGGGTTCGCCCGCGCACCGGCGGATGTGGATTACGGGTTGCAGGCGCTGACCGACGGGTTGATCCATTACCGCGATCTCCAGGCAGGCAAGAGAGGCGGATGATGCGAGCGAGAGCAGCGCGCTGGCTGGCGGTGTGTCTGATGGCGATGGTCGTGCCCGCCGCGGCGCAGGAGGCGCCCGGGATCGAGGGACGGTCGGAACAGCATTTGACGATTGGCGGCAAACGCGTTGCCTATCGCGCGGAGGCCGGGCTGTTCCCCGTGGCGAGCAAGCCGGGCCGCCCTGACGCGACGGCGGGATATATCGCCTATGTTCGCCACGGCGTCGATGCGCGGCGCCCGGTGCTGTTCATCTTCAACGGCGGGCCCGGGGCGGCATCGGCCTATCTGCAAATGGGCGCACTGGGGCCGGTGCGTGCGCAGGTGCCGCAGGTTCCCGCTGCTCCGCTGCCCGCAGCGGCGCCGGTGGTTGCCAATGACCAGTCGCTGCTCGACATCGCGGACCTAGTCTTCCTCGATCCGCCGGGGACAGGGTTCTCGTCGATTGCTACGGGTGCAGACAGGAACTTCTACCAGTCGGTCCAGGGCGATGCCGATGCGGCAGCGCAACTCGTGCGCGCCTGGCTGGCGGCGAACGGGCGAACCGGCTCGCCGCTGTTTATCCTCGGCGAGAGCTATGGCACGATCCGCGCCGCGGCGATGGTCGACGCGCTACGCGCGCAGGATCCGGCACTGGCGGTACGCGGCGTGCTGCTGTTCGGTCAGGCGCTCAACATGATCGAGACATCCCAGCGGCCCGACAATGTCGTGACCTATCCGGTCGCGCTCCCCACGCTCGCGGCGCTGGCCTGCTATCATCGCAAGCGTCCCATGCCGTGCGACCCCGCTGCGAGTGCGGCCGAGGCCACGGAATATGGTCCGACCTATCTCGCCGCCTTGTATCGTGCCCGCGCATTGCCCGACGGGGAGCGCCGTCGCGTGGCGGAGAAGCTGGAGAATCTGACAGGCATTCCAGGCGCCTTCTATCTCGCCAACGATTTGCGCATCTCGAAAGAGCGGTTTCGCGTCGAACTGTTACGCCAAGAGGGAAGGGTACTCGGACGCTATGATGCGCGCTACACCGCGCCTCGCGCCGCCGATGCCGGGCCGGTGGTCGGCTCCGACGCGTTCTCGGCAGTTTCCGATCTCTACGGAAAGGCGGTCATCGATCAGCTTCGCCGGATCGGCGTCGAGGCGCCGGAGCGCTACAAGGTGATCGCGCGGTTCTCCGGTGACTGGGCCTATGGCGCGGGGGATTCGCCGTTCAACGACTGGCCGTTCATGGCGAAGCTCGAAGCGGCGATGGCTGCCGAGCCGAAGCTGAGGCTGTTCGTCGGCAGCGGGATGTACGACCTGACCACCACGATCGGCGCCGCGGACTATCTGTTCGCCCAATCGACGCTCGCGCCGGATCGGTTCGTCAATCATCGCTATCCCGCCGGGCATGTCGCCTATTCGGACGACACCAGTTGGCGCAGTTTCGTCGGTGACATTCGCGCTTTTGTGCTTGAGGGCAGCAAGTGATCGACAAGCCCGCGCTCGCCAAGGGCATCGACCTGTGGGGCGTGGTCGCGCTGGGCCTGGGCACGGCTGTCGGCGTATCGATCTTCTCCGCGATCGCGCCAGCTACGGCGATTGCAGGGCCGGCGATGCTGGTCTCGGTCCTGGTCGCTGCGCTGCCGATGTACCTGATCGCGGTCAGCTACGCCTTTCTCGGTTCGGCGCTGCCCGTGTCGGGCGCGTCTTTCGCCTGGCCTGCCCGGTTCCTGCATCCTGCTGTCGGCTTCTTCATCGCTTGGGCGCGGATCGTCGCCAATATGGGCGCGATGGTCGTGCTGGCGCTGGTTCTGGTCCGCTATGCCTCGATGGTCGTCCCGCTGCCGGTGAAGCCGACGATGTTCGCGGTGCTGCTGCTGGCACTGCTCGCCAACTGGTTCGGCGTACACATCGCCGCCACGGTCCAGAAATGGCTGCTGGGGGCGATGTTGCTGCTGTTTGCCGTGTTCGTCGCCTGGGGCGGGACGACTGCGGTCGATGTCGCCCGGCTCTCGCCGATCTTCCCCACCGGCGCGCACGGCATGATCGCGGCCATTCCGCTGCTGATGGGACTGTTCTTCGGGATCGAGGCCGCGACTGAGGCGGGTGCCGAGGTCGCCGACAGCCGGCGGGCGATCCCTTTGGGTATCGCCCTGTCGATCGGATCGGCGACATTGCTCTATCTGGCGGTGGGTTTCGTCGCGCTCGGTGTCATCGGCGCGCCGGCGCTGGGGGCAAGCGAGGCGCCGATCCTCGACGCTGCCAAGGCGTTCATGGGGCCGCTGGCGACGCCGCTGGCAGTGCTTGCCGCAGTGCTCTCGATCGGCAAGTCGCTCAACGCGATGTTCGCGATGTTCAGCCGCAGCCTGTTCGCGATGGGCAGCGCGGGGATGCTGCCGGCGGCGCTGGGTCGTATCCACCCGCGCTGGCAGACGCCGCATATTGCACTGCTCGCAGTCTTCGTGATCGGCTGCGCCGGACTGTTCCTGCCGATGGAGCTGACCTTCCTGTTCCTGGCGGTCAATATTCCGAACCTGTTCAAATATGCTGCAATCTGCCTGTCCGCGGCGCGGGTCGTCGAGCGACATCCCGACCTCTACGACCTGGCGGCGTTCAAGCTCGCAAAGCCGAAGATGCGCGTTCTCGCTTATGCCGGGGCGCTATGTGCGCTCGCGCTGGTCTTTGTCGGGTTCAAGGCCGATTGGCGGCCCTATGCGCTGCTCGGCGGCTGGACCCTGATCGGGGCGATCTTCCGGATGGTCCACGCCAGGGTGGCGAAGATCGCCTAGGGCGTCTGTCGATATCCCTTGGCGGCGGGGCTCTCCGGCAACTTGGGGCGCTATTCCTTCGCGCGGCCCGCTGCGCTGGAAGGGGCGGCTCCTTCGGGCAATATGACTTTGGGCGCCTGGGCAAATGGCTTCACCCCGAACGCCGGATAGATTTCCGACGGGAAGTAGATCACGCCGTCATTGACCACCATCGCGATGCGGTGGAGCTCGCGCAGGTCCGCGAGCGGATTGCCGGGCAGCAGCAGGAAGTCGGCGCGCTTGCCGCGAGCGATCGAGCCTAGCTCCTGATCGCGGCCCATATAGATTTCGGGAACCAATGTGCCGAGGCGCAGCACATCCGCAGTCGGGATGCCCGCCTCGCCGAAGATCTGCAGCTCCCGGTGGACCGACAGGCCGGTCTGGTCGTCGGTGCCCGGCAGGAGGATGATGCCGCGATCGTGGAGCCGCTTGAGCACGCGCTTCACCGTATCGAAGCCGCCGAGATAGGCACGATCGTCATCCGGGCCGGCGATCGGCGCGATCGCCTGGCGGCGGCGGCGCTGGAGCCCGATCGGGAGGTGGTCGATATAGCTGGCAACCGCCGGGCTCGGGGTTCCATCGCGGCTGAGCATCAGCAGTTCCAGCGTCACCGCGGTAGGATCGAGCGCGATCTTCCTCGCGACCATCGTATCGATCGTCTTGCGCACGCGCGGTGAATCGAGATCGAGCCCGGCGGTGCGCTTCATGCCGGTCAGGCGTAGCGGGGTGCGCGTGTCTTCCTTCGGATCGAGCACCCATCCGAGCATGAGCTGGTTGACATGGGTGACCTCGTCATAGCCCGCGGCGATCATCTCGTCGGCATTGGTGAAGGCGGGGATGTGCCCGGTCAGCCCCATGCCGAGCCGCTTGGCCTCCCGCGCGATCGCCGGCACCCAGGCCGGGTTCATGCTGTTATAGACCTTGATCTGCCAATAGCCGCGAGCGGCATACCATCGCACCGCGTCGATCGCCGCTGCCTCGCTGTCCACCACGATGCCGTGCCGCGCCGAGAAGGGACTGCGGCCTTCGAGGAAGCCGTTGGCCACGATACGTGGCCCGGCGACTTCGCCGCTTTCGATCTTGTCGATCAGCGCGGGCAGGAAATCATTATGATTGCCCATATCGCGTACCGAGGTCACCCCGGCGGCGATGTAGAGCAAGGCGGATTCCAGCCCGACATGCGCATGCATGTCGTGCAGCCCGGCGAGCAGCGTACCACCGGCACCATCGATCTGCGCCTCTCCCGGCGTCGTCGGGGCGTCGGGCGGCTGGACCCCGGTGATTCGGCCATGCGCGAACACCACCGAGACCGGTTCGCCGAGCGTGCCGCTGGCGGAATCGAACACGCGGACATTGCGGATCCGCACCGGCGCATCGATGCGGTGGGCGAAACGCTTCTGGAGTGCGGCATAGCGGACGCTGGTCAGGATCGTCGCCAGCTCGGTGAGCGCCGGCACCTCCGATTCATGTCCCTCCCGCACCGTCGCGCCGCCGGTGTCCAGGGTCGCGAACAGCCGGTTGTTATCATCCAGCAGGATCAGTTCGGGCGACAGGTCGATGCCGCTGATCGCATAGGCCTGATAGCGCGTCTTGCCGATCGTGGCAGGCCCCAGCTTCTCGATGCTGAGTTCGCCGCCGGGCAGGGCGGGGATCTTTCCGTCTTCATCCTTCAGGAGCGCGCGGGCGTAGAGGCCGAGCGCCCAGGGGCTGGCGTTCTGGCCGATATAGAGCGCGGTGCTGGTAGCGCGTGCGCGCTTCTCGCCCATGGAATCGGTCCATCGCACGGCAGTGCCGTCGCGGGTGAAACGCTCATGGACCTCGCCGCCGAACGTCGCCTTGCCGTCCAGCGTCCAGCGCACCGGCAGGCCGTCCGAACCCAGGTCGATCGTCTCACGCATCGTCGGGCCGCGGCCGTTGTTCTTCACATCATACTGGATCACGACGCGGTCGCCTTGCTGGTCGGCGTCGATGAAGCCGACCTTCTCGCCGTTCGAGATGACGCTGTATCGTTCCTGCTGGGCGAGGGCGGGGAGGGCGGTGAGCAGGGTGGAAGCGAGCGCGGCGCGCAGCAGGGACGACGACATCAGCGGCGCGAACTCCGGTAAAGATGGGCGGCAGCGGCAAGATCCTGAACCGCATGGCCAAGCGACTTGTAGATCGTGATCTCTTCGTCCGAGCATCGCCCTGGCACGGTCCCGTTCAGGACGTCGCCTATTTCCGCTACGATATGATCGCCGTCGATCAGGCCGGCATCGCGGGCGACGAGAAACTCGGCGGCGGCGTCGAGCGCGGACGCGCGACTGTCGGCGATATACCGCCCGGCAGCCACCAGCGCGCTATCCACCTCGACCCGGCCAGGGCCGCTGGATCCGACCAGGTTGACATGCGTGCCGCGTGAAAGCCACTCGCCGAGCAGCACCGGGGTCGCCGACGTGGTGAGGGTGCAGATCACATCGGCCTGGGCAGCCGCGAGCGGGAGGTCGGCGACGGCTTCGGCCGCGAGATGAGGATAGTCCGTCGCAAGCGCCTGCGCCTTGTCGAACGACCGGCCCCAGATCAGCACTCGCTTGAAATCGCGAATCAGCGGAAGGGCCTTCAGGTGCGTGTGCGCCTGGCCGCCGGTGCCGACGATCAGCAGCGTTTTCGCATCCGGACGCGCAAGGGCATCGGTCGCCACCGCGGTCGCCGCGGCAGTTCGGATATGGGTGATTTCCTCGGCATCCGCGATCGCGACCGGCCGGCCCTGATCGGGCTCGAACAGCACGACCAGGCCGCGGTGCCGTCGGAGGCCCGGCGAGTGCGGATCGGCAAAGACGCTGATGGCCTTTGTTCCGAACATGTCGCGCTCGCCGAGCGCTCCGGGCATTTGAGCAAAGGTGCGACCCGAGCCCAGGGAGATCATCGTACGCAGCAGCTGGCGGGTGGTGCCCGCCGACAAGGCCATCATCGCATCGCGGACGACCCGAATGCAGTCGGGATAGGAGAGGTTTTCGCGAACCGCCTCGCTGTCGAAGATCGTCAGCTGCTCGCGTTTCATCTGCCAGTCCTTCCGTCTGAGACACAGCCTAGCCCGATCTCCGGGCAATCCTTGCCTTAAACTGCGTTGCTATCTAGTTTTGACGGGTACTTAATGCGGCAATCTCGTAGAAGGCGCATAAACATGGCGGAATCCCTCGACCGGCTCGACCTGAAGATCCTCGACCGGTTGCAAATCGACGCCTCCGAATCGTCGAGCGAGATCGCCGAGCGCGTCGGGCTGTCGCAGTCCCCCTGCTGGCGGCGGATGCAGCGGCTGAAGGAAGAGGGTTATATCAAGGGGCAGGTCGCGGTCCTGGATCGCGAGAAGTTCGGCGAGAGCATGTACATCTTCGCCCAGCTAAAGATGGGCCGGCTGAACGATGAGGGACGCGAGCGCTTCATGCGTGCGGTCGACGAAACTCCCGAGATTACCGAGGCCTATACGCTGTTCGGCGAGATGGACGTGATGCTCAAGGTGTTGGCGCCGAGCATGGCCTGGTATCAGAATTTCACCTTCCGGACCTTGCTGCGGCTGCCCGGAGTCGAGGACATCCGATCGACCGCGACGCTGTCCGAGATCAAATGCACCCATCGCCTGCCGCTGCCGACTGCGTGAGGTCCAGGCGCGAAGCCAATTCATCCGGCATCGAACGCATCGACGCGGGAACTTCTCGCGGAGCGCATAGATGATGCGCACGAGCGCAATTTATCGGGGCCCTGCGCGTTAGGGGCTGCCCAATGAGCCGATAAGATCCGGGGATCCACTTCAGGAGACGATCAGGTGCTCACTCGACGATCCACGCTGCTGACACTCGCTGCGCCGCTTCTCGTGATCGCTGTGCCGGTCGCCGCACATGGCGCACCGACGATCCGCATCACGCTCGCCCCAGGGACGCCAAATGCCGCGCATCAGGTGCCGTATCTCGATGTGACGATCGTCGCCGACAAGGTGGAGGCGGAAGCCGGGGGGCGGCTGTTTCGCCTGCCGCTGGTCGCGAACACGGTGGTGACCAGCGGCAAGGACGTCACCGGTCTCAGCTTTCGCGATGATGAGGGACAGATCGCCGTGCGGGTCGAGGATCTCGAGGAGGACGGATCGAACCGGACGCGCTTCTGGCTCGCACAGCGCGCGGTCAGCGGTACGGTAACGGTCAGCTACCGGGTGATGATCGATGCCGCGGCCCCGCCGCTTTCCCTGCCGCAATACGAGATGCGGACCGAGCGAGGGGGCTTCTCGGCGGCCGGCAACGCGTTCCTGATCCTGCCGGCGGACGAGACGATGCGCCTGGCCCGCGTTGATTGGGACTTCAAGGGCTACGGCGCGGGTGGGATCGGCGTGTCGAGCCTGGGCATGGGCAATGCGACAAGCCGCGAGGCGCTTTCGGTCGCGAAGCTGGCATCGATGTACTTTATGGGCGGCCGTCCCGGCACCTATCGCTCCGACACAGACGGGTTCTTTGCCGCCTGGCAAGGCGTTCCACCGTTCGAGATGACGTCGCTGATGGACTGGGCGTCGCGGCTGCACCGGTTTTACGGGTCGTTCTTCGGCTATATGCCGCCCAGCTTCGGCGTGTTTGGGCGAACCAACACCCGCAATCCCGGTAGCGGCATCGGCCTGACCGACAGCTTCGCCTTCACCTTCAACGACACGTCCACGCCCGAGGACCTGCGCTCGCTCCTTGCGCACGAGATGTTGCACGCCTGGGTCAATTCGCTCGATGATTCGATGGATGCGCCCGACGGGCTCAATCGATCCTGGTTCGGCGAGGGGCTGGCGGTCCATTATCAGCGGCTGCTCCCGTGGCGCGCCGGACTGATCTCCGACGCCGAATTCCTGGCCGACCTCAACGAGACTGCCGCCCGCTATTACACGAACATCAAGATCGGCGTTCCGAACCACGACATCGCCGCGGGGTTCTGGCGCGACACCCGCATCCGCGTCCTCCCCTATGACCGCGGCTCGCTCTATTTCGCCGCAACCGACGCGGCGATCCGATCCGCTTCGGGGAGCGCCCGAAGCATCGACGACATCGTGCGCAAGATGCTTGCCGAGCGTCGCGCGGGACGTCCGATGGACGAGGCACTGTATCGCAAGCTTCTGGCGGCTGAACTGGGCGCGGACGGGATCGCCAGGCTCGACGCGATGCTGGCGGGTGGCGTGGTGTTGCCGCCATCGGACGCATTCGGGCCGAAGTTCCGGCGGGTGGAAAAGCCTTTGCGGCGTTTCGATCTGGGCTTCGACCCGGATTCATTGCTGGCCAGACCCAGGATCGTCCGTGGGCTGGTCGCCGGATCCAATGCCGAGATGGCAGGATTGCGCGAAGGGGACGAGATTCTCAATCCCTTCTCGCAAGATGCCATGCAGGGCGACCAGAAGGCCTGGCTGACGCTGGAAATCAAACGCGATGGCTCGATGCAGACGCTGCGATACCAGCCGCGCGGCGAGATCATCCCTGCCTACCAGTGGGAGTTGCGTTAGTACGCGGACGCGAGGCCTGATGGCCCGGATGTTCGATCAGAACCCCATACCATGTTTGCATCCCAAGGACATCTTATACCAAATCCTGTGAGGTCTGACTCACAGGGGGGATTCCCAAGCGGCTCGAAGTTCGATTCAATGGTCGCGAACCGAGGGAGGTTTGCGATGGCAGCGGCGATAGCGCTTCGAGGGGATTTCACCGGGGCTGGTTTGCGGGCGCTGGCGCGCACGAGCCGGGACGCGAACCAGGTTCGCCGGCTGCTGGCGCTGGCGACGATTTACGAAGGTGGCTCGCGCAGCGCTGCAGCGCAGCTTGGCGGTGTTGGTCTCCAGACGGTTCGCGATTGGGTCTTGCGGTTCAACGCCGCCGGGCCTGACGGGCTGATCGATACGCCGCCGCCGGGTGGCGTGCGGCTGCTCGACGACGCGCAGCGCCGAGCCCTGGCGCAGGTCATCGAGAGTGGCCCGATCCCGGCCTCGCACGGTGTCGTGCGCTGGCGGCTGATCGATCTGGCGCAGTGGGTGTGGGACGCGTTCGAGATCGCGATCAGCAAGCAGACATTGAGCCGGGAGTTGCGCACTATGGGGTATCGCAAGCTGTCGGCGCGGCCCCGCCACCATGCCCAGGAGGAGGACGCCATCCCGACGTTTAAAAAAACTTCCCCGGCCAAGTGGCAGCGATCCGCTCGAGGCTCCCGCGCGGCACGGCGATAGAGTTGTGGTGGCAGGACGAGGCGCGGATCGGCCAAAAGAGCGGGATCACCCGCCGCTGGGCGCGGCGCGGGACCCGGCCTTCGGCGCCGAAGGACCAGCGTACGGCATCGGCCTATATCTATGGCGCGATCTGCCCTGCTGAGGGCAAGGGTGCCGCCCTCGTGCTGCCAAGGTGCAATACGCAAGGAATGACCCTGCATCTGGCAGAGATATCCGCTGCCGTCGCGCCGGGCGCACACGCCATACTGCTGCTCGATCAAGCCGGATGGCATGACTCGCGTGCGCTGGTCGTGCCCGACAACATCACCTTGCTGCTCCTGCCGTCGAAATGCCCCGAGCGTAAGCGTGGTCTGGAAACCGCGGAGCGGTGATAACTGGTGGTTAGCGGTTGCTACAAACGCATCAGGATTTGAGCAGCAATAGCTCACCGTCGACGAAGCCAATGCCGATCCCTCTGACGGC